>JAKLKD010000191.1 GCA_023150845.1 Myxococcota bacterium
ACACGAGCCCCTCATCAGCCCGCCCAACCCGCGCCGCGAGGCGCGCCTCGGTGAATAGGATCAGGCTGAGGTTCACGAGATCCTCTAGCGTCCGAGCGGCCTCGATCAGCGCACGCTCCGGCGCGACCCGCTCTCCACCGCGGCAATGAGCCTCCCGCAAGAGCCAGCGGCCGCGGGCCTCGTACAGATGAAGGCGTCGATCCTCAGCCGAGCGGATGACCCGCCGCGCGAGCTCGCTGACCTCGTCCAGCGCCCCAAGCTCTAAGGCCGCAGACGCCGCGCCGCAGAGCGCCCCGAGCTGCACCGTCACGGCGACGGAGGGTGCGAGGGCCGCCCGATGCGCGCGCAAGGCGTCGGCATAGCGTCCCTCACGATACGCCGCCTGCCCCAAGAGCCGCTGCACCCGCGCCCTGGAGTCCTCGTCACCCTGGGCCGCCCAGGCGTGGGCCTCCTCGATGACGCGGGCCATCTGCGCCGGGTCGCGGGAGTGAGACGCCGCGTACATGAGCACCCCCAGCCGCCGTTCACCGAGGAGCCGGTCCTCCAAGGGGCCCAGCGCGAGCGCGCCCTCGAAGCCCGCCTCGGCGTCTCCACGCAGCGCCGCCGCCGCCGCACGAAGCAGGGTCTCTGAAGACAGCGGCGCGGTGAACGCCCCGCGCTCGTGCTCGTAGAGCGCCTGCTCGATGGGGCGCGCGGCCATCTCGGCGAGGGCCACCGTCGCCAGGAGCGAGAGCGCCTGGGCCTCCAGAGGCCTCAGCTCAGGGTCATTGGAGATCCGGACGACGTGAAGAGCGAAGCGCGCCGTCGCCGCGCAGTCAGCGGTCTGACCGTCTCTGAGCGACTCTTGCGCCTCCAACAGCGCGCTCGCCGCGACCTCGCGGGCGTCTTGACCAGCGGCGACGAGGCGACGGCGGGGCTCGGTGCCCCTTGTCAGCGCGCGAGAGAGCGCCGCCCACTTCGCCTCGTCGAGCTCGACCCGGGCTGACCGCGTCGGTCGCAGCACACCCGAGCTCAACAAGACGAGCGCGTCCGCTTGAACGAGCTCCTCCAGCGCGGGCTTGAGCCGGGCGTCCTCCCAACCCAGCGCCGAGAGCAGCGCCGTGCGGGTCCCGAACGGGGCGGCCCGGTTGAGGCAGGCCAAGACGAGGTCCGCGTCTTGAGAGACCTCCGCCGGGGCCATCGGCCCATCGGCGCCGTCTCCGCAGCGCACACGGTTGAGGTCTGCGCGGGAGATCACGAGCTTGTCGCCGTCCCACCAGGCGAGCCCGGCTCGGGTCCACCGGCGGAGCTCCTCCTCCACGAGCGCCGGATCCCCATCTGTGCGGCGCATCAGCTCGGCGGCGGCGTCTTCAGGGAGGTGCATCAGCAGGCTCGGCCCGGCGATGAGCGCCCGGAGCGCGTCGAGGCTGAGGCGCCCGGCGCAGCGCTCGGCGTGAAAAGGGCCGCGCTCGGTGAGCCCCAGCGAGTCCATCATCGCCCAGGCTGTCTGTGTGCGGTGCTCCTTTCGGCGGGCCAAGGCCGCCATGATCCCCTCCGCCACGGGCGCGGGGAGCTCCGGGCAGAGCGTGTTGATCGGCGTCGGGTTGTCGCGGATCCGCCGCGCTCTGAGGCCCGCGGCGCCGTCCTCGCCGTGGGGGAGCTGGCCGGTGAGCAGCTCGTAGAGCATCACCGCGACGGCGAAGAGGTCGGTGCAGGGGGCGACGTCGCGGCCGAGGAGCTGCTCCGGGGCGGCGTAAGCGGGGGTGAGGCCACGGGCGGACCAGGCGCCCACCAACGACGCCCCCGGGCCGCTGGCGAGGCCCAGATCCAGGACGGTGACCCCGCCCGAGGCCGAGACCAGCACGTTCGCGGGCTTGAGGTCGAGGTGGACGATGTCGCGGGCGTGGAGCGCCCCGAGCACCTGGAGCAGCGCCGCCACGGGGCCCGCGAGCAGCGCCCAGCCCCCGCCGCGCTCCGAGCCGGGGAACGGTGTCCCCTCAGCGCGCTCCAGCACGAGCACGGCGTGGCCCTCGGCCTCAAACGAGCCCAAGAGGCGCACGACGCCCCGCACGCCGTGCCCGCGGAGCGCCGCCCGCTCGACGCGCTGGGCGTCGGCGGGCGTGTGCTCGTGCAGCACCTTGAGCGCCACACGCTGGCGCGTGAGCAGATCTTCAGCCTCAAACACCCGGCCGAAGGCCCCCGCGCCCAAGGGGCCAATCAGCCGATAACGCCCCGCCACGACGGCGCCCGGGGCGAACCTCGCCCAAAGGGCCCCGTCAACGGGGAGATCGGCGGACTGGGAAGGCGCGTCAGGCATCCTCCCAGCATAGCCGAGGCGACCCCCGAGGTCACTCGAAGAGGCGGGTGGTGTCGGGGTTGGCGCCGGGGCGAGCGCGGAGCCTGAAGAGCAGCGGATCCGGGGTCTCGTGGACCAAGCCCAGCCGCGTCTGGTTGTCAGCGAGCTCAAAGGCCGTCCTCACCGTCTCGCCTTCCGCCAGCGCCCGGTAAAGCTCCGTGGCGAAGACCACGGCGACGTCGTCGGCGATCTTGTCCGTGGTGGCGATGACAAAGTCGACGGCCTCGGCGTGAATCAGCTCCTCCTGCACCTCCTGAGACCAGCAGGCGTTGAGCACGACGAGGCGTAAGGCCTTGTTGCGGTTGGTGAGCTGGATCGCGCGGGCGACCGCGTCCGGTGGCATCCCACGGCCCGCCTTGCCCGCGACGCCCTGGAGGCGCCCGCTCGCGTCGCCGTGCCCAGAGAAGTGCAGGATGGCGGGCTTGGTCCGCCCCAGCACCGACTGAAGATCTTCGACCCGCATCGCGAGATGGGTGGTGAGCTCGAACCGGTCCCGATATGTCGCGGCCTCAATCCTGCGTTGGATTCCAGCGTGCTCCTCATCCTGTTGGAGCTTCTTTGAGGCGTCAGCGGCGAGGAAGAGGAGCTTGTGTTTCATGTTCAGACTCTCTAGGGCGCGCCCTATCTGAAGCGCGGGCTTGTACCTCGGGGTGCTCCCGGCCACGTAGTTCCAGATGATGACGGGCGGGTAGATCGTGGGGTTAATGCTGCCGCCGAGGCGCAGGATGAGCCCCACCGGGCCCGCGATGGCGACGCGCAGCTCGGTCATGCTTGGCCGCCGCTCTTTCAGCTTTGAGATCACCCAGTCGAAGGCCGCGACCGTGCGCTCAAGCTCTTCCTGGGTGCTGTAGGGGTTGTGATCGAGGGGGATGGGATCGAGATCGATGCGCACAGTCGCGATGGCGTCGCGCCGCATCGTCTCCAGATCCACGTCGGCGATGCTGTAGGACGACGCGACGCTCACAACCACGGGGCCGCGCGCGTTGGGGTCGGCCTCGTCGGGGAGCCCGGTGACGCGCACCCCAGGCCCGTTCTCCCCATCCACGCGGCCTGGCCACACCCAGCCCTGGCCGCCGTGGCGCTGGTGGAACACCCGCGGGCGCTTCCATGTGGTCAGGCGCGCGCCGAGGTCCATGGCGAGGGGGATGCAGGTGGCGCCGAAGTAGGCGACCTCAGCGTAGGCCGTCTCCTTGAGCTTGTGCTCGTGCTTCTCGAACCAGGCTGCGAGGTGTAGCTGCTCCGCGCGCCAATCAACATCTTCGACGCGCCTCACGTCGCAGGCGCCCTCCAGGCGCATGATGTTGAGGTCCGCGTCCGTCCCGACACCGAGCGCGGCGCGGAGCTCGTCGTTGTCTAAGGGGGCCGGGTGAAGGGCGTGGGTGTGGAGGATGGCGTGAATGGTCTTGGGCACGGTCACCTCAGGGCGCGTCACAGTGGGACTTGAAGGGGGGGCCAAACAGCTCGGCGAGCGCGTGCAGCGAGCCGCCGTGATCGCCGAATCCCTCCTTACGAATGGCCTCGCGCATCAGCCGGGCGGCGTCGGTGAACCAGCTCCCGAGCAGGTCCAGCTCCGAGTAGCTCCAGCGGGCGGCGAGGTTGTTCTGGGGGTTCACGGCGTCGAGGAGCTCCCACTTAGCGTCCCGGCTCGGCGCTGGTGGCCGCTGGAAGTCGGAGAAAGCTACACGCTCACGACGCGATACCGTTGTCGCGATGTGGTCGAACCAGTCCACGAGCGTCTCGTGGTAGGTCTCCTTGACGCCTTTGCTGTCGAAGGCTGCCGCGCAGAGAAGCTCAAGGGCGAGAGACGGGACCTCCAGGGTCGAGCCTTGGGCCTTGAACTCGCGCCACCACTTGATCAGGCGCACACACTCGTTGAACTTCACCCGCCCCGGGCTCCGGTTGCTGCGATCGGTGCGCGTCTTGATGAACTCGACGTGGCGCGCCACCGAGGTCTTGAGCGTCTGGCCGTCGCTGCGCAGCAGGATCTGCACGTTGGGGTCGTCGGTGCCGAGCATCGGCACGATGTCGTAGCTCAGCCGGGCGCCCTTAAAGCTCAGCTTGATCGAGCTCCTGGTGCGCTTGACCGTATGTTCGGGCCAGCGCTTCGCGACGATGCCCTCGAAGGTGGGCAACAGCGCGCTGACGTCCTCATCCGAGCGGGTCTTGGGCGCGATGACGAGGTGAAGGTCTACGTCGAGGCCCTCCACGTCAGAGCCGCCGGTCACGTGGCGCCGAAGGCCGGTGTTCTTGGCGAAGGAGCCCCCGGAGGGCGTAGACGTCACCTTGAGCCCCGCGGCGTTGGCGAGGCTCTGTAGGGCGACCCGCTCCGTCTGCGCGTGGGCGGTGATCTCTTGAATGCGGGCGTCGGTGGGCTTGATCCAGTCGACGAAGTGAGTGAGGCGGGTGTTGATGAGCGCGGTGGAGCTGGCCATACGACCTCCAGAGGGTTCGCCTGGGCATGTCCACGAGCGCTGCCGTTGTGATCAAAATGATCGACGCTCAGCGCCGGGTGAAGGCATGGCGTAGGCCCGCCTCGCGAAGAGACTCCCGTTCATCCTCAGCGCAAGGCAAACCCTCCAGCTCCTCCTTGGGCCAGACGCCGAAGAGGCCAGGGTCGTCCGTCGCGACGACGACGCGCAGGCCACGCTCCTTGTGCAGCTTGATAAAGGTCGTCGCGGGCGGGGTCTCCAGATCCATGACGATCTTGTTGGACGTTGGACAGGTCTCGATGACGACGCCGCGCGCGATGACCCCTTCCAGCACCAAGCCGCGAAGAACCTCAAACCGAGCCCGCGCGGCCTCGCTCATCAGCGCCCACTCGTGGCCATGCTCGTCGGCGTCAGGGGGGCGATCAAACAACGTCGCCGGGAGGGTCACTTCGCCGGGGCGCTCCGCGCGCACTTGGCTCGTGAGCCGCAGCAGGTCGCCGCGCCCGGACCAGGCCCGGCTAATCGTCGCGCCCAGCTCGGCCAGGGTGAGCTCCTTCGCCTCACCATGGAGGCGCTGGCTCGCCCATAGGAGGTCAAGGATGTGCTCTCCGCGGGCCTTCTGCACCCAATGCCCGGCGGCATCCTGCTTGACGCCGAGCCGCCCCCGCCCCGCGCGACGGCTCAGCATCTCTTGGAGGAGCTCGGGTTTGAGCGCAGTCGCCAAAGCGTGCCCGAGGCGGTCGCCGGGGCGCAGGTCGAGGGTGGTGAGCGCCTCGTCAACGGCGCGGAGCCCCGTGAGCGGATCGGCGAAGTCCTCCCCGACGTGTACCGTCACCCCGAGCCTCGGCCAGCCGGGGTGCAGCGTGTCGCGCGCCGCGTCTAGCCAGGCGTCGAGGGCCGCCTCAGCGGTCATGCCCGGCGTCAGCAGCGCGCAGAGCGCGTCGATGGGCAGGGTGACGCCCGCCGGGGCGCTGTCCGCGCCGTGGCGCCGGTGCCAGTCCCGAAGGCGTTGGACCACGCCGCTGAGCTGGCCGATGGGGGCGCCTCGCTCGCGCCCGGCGGCGTCGATCCCGACGACGAACCAGCGGTAGAGGGGCTCCTCGTCCAAGAGCGTGAGCAGGGCGTCGAGCTGGGCGTCCCATTTCTGCTTGCGATCCGACTGGTTAGAGTCCTCACCTCCATCCTGCTTTAGAAATGACAGGACTAGCCCGAGAATTAGCGGCTCCCTCTCGTAAGCACTCGAAGTCTTCCACTCCAGGAGATGGTCCAGATAGGCGAGCATGATCTGGCGAAGGCGCGCACGAAACTCAGCGGGCCCACGCTCGAACGTGGGCCTAAGCTCCAGCGCTACCACACCATCTGCGACGAACCGCTCCACAGTCACCCGGGTCGTGTGCCGAAGGTGGGAGAGGTCGTCGCGACCACGTTTTGAGGCCGTAGCAGCTGAGCGTTTGAACGCCTCAGTGAACGACAGGAGCCCCGGCTCATCGCGCCCGGGGAGGATAAGTAATGCGCGGTAGAGGACGTTGGCGATGGCCAAGACACGAACCTCACGCTCAAGGTCTGCGTCGCTGGCGCCCGACCAAGAGGACACCCGGAGAGCGGCTTCGTGAACCCACTCGGCGTCAGCACGAGCGGTCTGGGGCAAGTCTAAAAGGAGGGGCGGAGGGCCACCAACCCACCGATTATCAGACGCGCACAGAATCAGCTCCGCCCAGGTCTGACTCCACCGCTGATCATCAATGACGTACTTGGAGCCCCGCACAGACGCACGCCAACGCTCATCCCGCAACCACCCCGCCCAAAGGGCCACGAACGGCACCGAGCCACGCAGGTGGGCGTGCAACTCGGCCAAGGCCGGGAGCGGCGGCGGTGTCTCACCCGTCGCGGGCTGTGCCGTTGGCTCACAAAACAGCTCAGGCAGCGCCCACGGCACAACGTCCCGATCTGTGAACCCGGCGTCACGGAGCGCGCAGAGGATCATGGCCCAAGCCCGCTCGGGGGTGGAGGCATGAAGCAGACCATTGTCGTTCAGCCAACGCATCCCCTCCTCAAGAGCGCTCGCCGGGAGGGTGTGGATAGCCGGAAGACGCTCCAGGGCGTGCTCAACGGTGAACGGCGCCGGGCGTGCGCCGCCGAGCATCAGGCGCAAGAGCGCCGGGCTCGCCAGCGCGGCGAGCAGCCAAGCGCGAAGATTTGGGGTCAGGACTCTCCCCTGCGAACGACGGTGGGCTCGTCTTGTGCAGCGGCGCTGGCGTCGACCGTCTCTGATGGCAGCTCATCGTCGGGGAACGTGCCCATCCGAACATACCGCTGGGTCGCGCGCTCCCACTCATAGAGGTGAAACACGCCTTGGCTGTGAAGCTGCCGCCCCAGGCCAAAGGCGACGACGTCTTGGGCCACCATGGCGAGGTGGAACACGCGCACCCCCTCGACCTTCCGCATGTGGTTGATGTGATCGAGGAGATCTTGCAGCACGGTGTTGTAGTCGTTGGGTTCGAGAACTCGCCCGAGATCCTTCATCTGGAGCAGGCGAGCACGCATCGGGCGCAAGACGACGTCAAATCGTTCGGTGATGTCTGCTTCGCTTACGCGGCGGAGCATGTCAATCACGAGCACGCATTGATCATCGGGGGGTGAGGTGCTCTCTGGGCTGGCTGGGGGTGAGATGAGCAGGTCGCGCGGGGTGAACAGGCCTACACCATATCTGCCCTCTCTCGCCTCAAGTCTCGGCGACGGCAGAGGGAACAGCGTGAGGCGGCCACTGTTGTCGTTGTAGATCCCGGAGAGGTGGGTGAAGCGGAGGTTCCAGCCGAGCCAGCAGAGCACCGAGGCGGGCGCCTTGGCGACTACTTCGGCGCCTGGTTGTTGAGCGCCAGAGTCTCGTAGCGCTATCGCCAGCTCGTGTAGCCTGGGGCGTTGGCGCTCCAAACGCGCGAACATCTGGCTCACGGGAGGCCGCACATATTGCCCGTCGCTTAGGTTGAGGGCGTCCACCTGCCGTCCAGGGAGGTGTACCTCGACGAGAGCGGCGGCGTCGGCGTCGAGGGAGATCGCAAGCGCGCGGCGCGCCTGAACCTGTCGAAAGAGGACAGCACTGACGACATGACACAACACCATCAGCCGGTTGGCGGCCCTTAGTTGGGCTGAGGGGCTCCATGCCCCCTTGGTGTCGACGTCAACGAAGACCGCCAATAAGCGGCCGGGGATCCAGACTCCGTCATCGCTTGACGTGGCTAAATCGGAGTCGTCAAGTGTCCACCATCCAATCCCGTAAATACTACGAAGATCGCGTAGGAGGGTCTCATCCACAGCGAGGACCCTTCTCCAGAGCCCGACTTCAGGATGCGACATCTCCACCATGAAGATGAAAGTAAAGATTAAGCCCCGCTCGCCTGGCGTGATATTCCAAAGTAAACGCGACCACTTGAGCAGAACAGTCCGTTCATGTCCTTCATTCGGCTTCGGATCTATCTCCATCACAACACGATTGTGTAGCCGCTTGAGTTGGCGGGGATTCCGCGGTGCGAGCTGTCCGATGAGCCATCCCCAGCTCCTAGTCGCGGCGTTCGTATCAAACTCAGACGCAGGGGGCAGCCCAGGCTCGAGCGGCACGGCAACTTGATTATTGATAAGTCCTGCCATGATGTCATAGATAGGATTCGGGCGGAGATCGGTGATCGTCGGTGATACACCATGCTGGCCCTCCAACAGAAGCCGTGCGGCCTCCTCTGCGCGCCACGGCGTCACATAGGCCGCGAGCGGCACCAGCTTCGCCAAGAGCAGCCGCCCGAGCCCTCGCGGGCTATCACGGTCCTCCAGCGCCTGCTCGATGGCGCGAACCAGGGTGGGCTCGTCGGCGCAGAGCACGGCCACGCAGGGGACGTCACGGAGGTACCGGGTCACCCAGTCAAGGAGGGGGTAGGCCAGGTCTGGCCGCAGGTCTACGTCGTCGAGGAGCAAAAGCAGGCGGCGACCCTCGCCGCGCGTGACGCGCCTGCCCCACTCGCTGAGCTCCTTGTGAAGCGTCTTGTCGGCCTTCGACAACTCCACTCGACGCTTCGCGAGCTCCTCAGGCAGTCGCGACGCCGACGGCGCGAGATCCTTGGCGAGGTCCAGGTACCGCTTGGGGTCATCCATCTGCGCCTGGGCAACCTCGGCCTTGTCCAAGATCGAGGCGTCTTCAGCCCCGAATCTCCGCAGGAAGGTGATCAGGTCGAACGGGAGCTCCTCTTTGTCCCGAGCGAGGCCCGGATCAAAGATCAACTCCTCCGCGGAGGGGGTCGCGTTGCCATCCTCAGGCGCCCTTGGCCGCACGAGCCCAGGTATGGCCTTTGCCCGCTCAAGCAGCCTGTAGAGCACGCTCGTCTTGCCGCTGCCGCGCTCGCCATAGAGGCCGATCACCGTGAGCTTGTGTTTGGGTTCAGCGCGCTCGATCAGCTCCAGGAGCTCGTCGACGACGGCCTCGCGCTCTTGGCTCTCTTGGTCGCCCGGCAGCGGCCGCTCGGGGTACAGGTGTCTTGATGTCGTCGTCTCTGCCATCTCGCTAAGCCTCCTCAAAATACCCATACCCCGCCGCGGTCTTGCCGCCGATGCCCAGCTCCACCAGGCCGCGCAGCGCAGCGTGTAGGGCATCGTGGGTGAGCGTGATGAGGTCCTGGCGCCGCGACGGGTCGGGGGGCAGCCACACCATCACGTCGATCACGAAGCTGGTCTTCGTCACGGCCAAGAAGCTCACGGGCACCGGGGAGAGCCACTCTACCGGGGCGTCCACCTCGCCGCGATACCAGGGGCCCATGTGCGGCGTGAGGCCGTCCACGGCGAGCTGAAACCGGCCGTTCTCCGGCAGCGCGTCCAAGAAGCTGATGAGGCCCGCCTGCGCGCCCTCCTCTACCCACCACTCCTTTGTCTTGGGGCGCCACGTAGCGCGGTCAAACCGCTGATCAAGGTCCGTGGCCGGGCGCGGGTCGTCTTCGACGCCGCGACCAAACACGAGCTCCAGCTTGTCGGCGGGCCAGCCATCCGCCTCAGCGACGGTGCGGGCGAGGCCCTTGAGCGCGCTGCCCGCGAGGCGGGGCGCCCCGTAGCGGGGGTCCAAGCCGAGGCTCAGCTCCATCGCCCCGCCCGCGCCGCCGCCAGGCAAGGCGCGGCCCGCGAGGGCCCGTGCGGCGCGCAAGAGCCACGGTCCAGGCGCGTCAGGGTTGGCGCTGACATGACGGGTGCGGCGGGCCAAGGCGTCGCGAGCGCCTGGGCTCTGGCGTCGGCCCTCGAAGGGAGCGAGCGCGTCCCGGCGCTGGGCCGCCGTGAACGAGAAGTCGCGCGGATCCCGAGGCAGAAACCGGTCAAGCCACAGCGAGAGGTTGTCCTGGGGGCCGGGGGCGTCGCCTAAGGCCTCGGCCACGGCCTTGGGCAGCGGGCGGACGCCGGGGATCATTCGTCCACCCCGTCCACGTCGATCATCCCCTCGGCGACACGCTTGATCCACAGCGCCCCGACCATCGCCTTCTGGGTGGCCACGCGGTACGCCGTCGGCGTCATGTTCACGATGCGCTGCAACGGGTCGGCGGGGCCCGGTGTGCGGTCGTCGAGGCGAGTGAGCTCATCGAGGAGACGCAGGATCCGCCCCTCAGCGCCGACGTACTGTGTGCCGCTCCCTTTGCTGTACAGAAACGCCACGGTCTGCCCAAGGCCGTTCACCTGGAGCATCGCCGGGAGCTTGCGGGCCAGGGTGAGGTAGCGCCCTTGCAGCTTCTTGTCGGCGTCGGTGAGCCCAAAGTCTTTGGTGAAGCTCTGGACCCCAGCAAACGCCGTCTTCGCGACGCGCTCGCTCATTGGGCACCTCCCGCCCAGCCCAGACCGCCCAGGCCCATGAGACCGCGACCCGTGCCGACGTCACCGCCGACGCGGAGCAGGCCGCCGCCGTTGATCTGTCCACCCTCAAACAGCGCGCCCCGCAGCCGGTCACGCGCGGCGGCGGCGCTCTCCTTCAGGTCCCCCCGCGTGCGCTCAAAATAGAGCGTGGACCACAACACAGACTCGGCGGGCAGGGCCTCCTCCGTCCACAGCGCGCCCTTCGCGACGGTGCGGGTGTCCCGGTTGATACGCACGCGGGTAGACACCTCCATGCCGAGCTGGGAGAGGTGAGCGAGGTCGGTGTCGCTCAGCACGGCGAGTTGGCGCGGCACACGGTCGCGGAACGGCGCGTAGGGCGTTCCTTGGGGCATGAGCCGCTGGACGAGCCCGGCCCAGGCGGCCACGTCGTCGGTCTCCTCCGCCGTGTAGGACAGGTCCTCGACGATGAGCTGGCCCGCGAGGTTGACGGCGCTCTCTTTGGCGAGGAGGGCCTGACCCTCTTTCGCCGTGGGCACCTTGAGCTTGTCGAGGCCTAGCTCGGCTTGGAGCCCGACGCCCTGGAGGTCTCGCTTGAGGCGCTCCAGGATCATCGGGCTCGTGGCCCAGGCCCAGCCACCGCGCGCCGAGCGCAGGGGCAAAAGCATGAGCCGCGCGTCGTGTACGCTCACGCAGCCGGAGTGGTCGCTGGGCTGAGGCGTGCTGGCGCGCTCCTCTTCGGTGCCACCTTCACCCGGAGGTGGCGGGCCGAACAGGGTGACCGTGGTGGAGTTTTTGTGGGTCGGCGCCACGGTCACCTCCAGCGACGCGACGTGCTCTCGCAGCGCCCCGCGCAGGCCCGAGCCGGGGATCACCGGCAGGCCGCTCATGCGCTCGCGGGCGATGGGGAGGTCGATGGCGCCGAGCGCCGCGCTGGCGCCGACATGCACCGGGGTCTCGGCGTAAAGGGTCAACAAGGCGCCGACGGTGCCGATGCCGCCGCTCTGGCGTGTGTCTTTGCTCATGACGGGGTGTCTCCAAGGAGCTGGGTGACGCCGTACCCGGCGCGTTTGTGGGTGTCGGACATGCCCCAGCCGTGATCGGGGGGCGAGTTGAGGGCTTCCAGCGCCTCCAGCGCCTCCACGCTGACGCCAGGGGGCAAGATGAGGCCCTGGCTCTGGTGCAGCGGTAATGGTGTCAGGCACCACACACGGTTTGAGCTGCGAGCGCTTGTGTCGCGTAGGCTGTCCGCACACACAGTCACGCGGACATGATGTCCACGACCGCCAAGCGGGATGGCCTGGCCGCCGAGGCTCTTAAGCAGCTCAATGTGTTTCCCGCTCTTGGCCTCGACCTCCACCGCCAAGCCGACCCCTCGGGCGAACCGTAGGGTGTCTTGGAGGTAGAACAGCCCGGCCTCGACTGAGCGGGTGGCCAGCTTGCGCGTGATGCCTACGCGGCGCTCACGCGCGAAGAACTCCTCTTCAGGGAGAACATCGTGCGGCTTGTGCGCTCGCACATAGCTGGGTCCATCGCCGTCTTTGTGCCCCGGCGGCGTGGGCCGAAGCGACAAGGCGCGCGTCGCGCCGTGAAAGCGCGGGTTCAGGTCACCGTGTGTGGTTGGGTCAAACGTGGCGCGACCGCCGAGGGGCTTGGGCAGCCAGAGGGACGGCGCGTCACCGTCGAGCCCACGCACCAGCCAGGGGCCGCGCAGGGTCAAGGAGAACGGCTCCTCTGGGTCCGGGCCGCCGAGCCAGCCCCGATATTGATCGGGGACACCATAGCCCTCTCTGGGGTCGGTGCGGTTGAAGTCGGCCCCGGCCGCCCGGAACAGCGCGCCGCGCACAGCGCCCATCATCACGGTGGGTGTGGGGAACAGGGTGCCCACGTCGTGCTGCTCGCCGGGCTCAAGGCCTCGGTAGTCGCGAAGGCTGAGCACGTCGATGGGCTCTAAGAGCAGGGTGTAGGTGGAGCTCATGACGACTCTCCGTTGACGCGGGCCTCGCGGGCCAAGAACCGGGCGAGCAAGAGCGTCTTCACGAGGCGGTCGGGGTTGCCCTCATCCAACGCCAAGAGGTCCAGCGGGAGGCGTAGCGCCCGGTCTTCTGTGTCGCCGATGGCATTGGCCAACACCCGCATACGCCCACGAATGATCGGCTCTAACGCCTTCCAGTCGGGCCTCTTGCCGTGATACTTGTCATCGGGTCGATACCCCAAGGTCATCAGCTCCGCGCGTAAGACGTGGCCGAGCTTGAGGTTTAGCGGCGACTCGCTGGAGTCGTCCGCTTTGACCCCGGCCAGCTCATTCAGCAGCACGACGCTTCGCTCAGTGTTCACCCGCCAAGGCAAGGTGACGGTCAGCCCATCGCCGGAGCGCGGCGTGAGACGCACCGTGAGCTGATCCCTGCGCTTCTTAGACGCCTTCTCGGCCTCTCTCGCCCCCTTGATCAGCCGCCCCAACGCCTCTCGTTGGTGCTGAATGTGAATCCCCGCGCTGACCGTGACCTGGCTGCCGAGGTAGCCGGGCTCCTGGATGAGCTTCGCGAGCTCGTCGGCGCATTGTAGGGCGTGCTGGGCGGGCAGGAGCGCCACCACGTCATCGCCGCCACAGTAGACCAGGCGACCGAAGTGCTCGTCGACCACCTTCTTCACGGCCCCCCCCGCCAAGGCGCTGAGCCGCGAGGACAGCTCCCCTTGCAGGGCGGGCGAGATGGCGCGGTGGGTCTCGGCGAGCTCCTTCGGGACGTTGGGGCCCATGAGGGCGCCGTAGGTGGGCGTCTTCTCGTGGCTGCCGTTGAGCCAACGGCTGAGCTGATCCCCGTCGAGGTAGATCGCGGCGACGTACTGGGAGGGCTTGTCATCGAGGAGGTCGGTGACGTCCCTCCAGAGGGGGGCGGCCTTGAGAAGCAGGGTTGAGAACGTCTTGAACTTCTCCTTCTTGTCATTGAGGTTCGGACGCTCGCCGACCTGCTCGGTCCAGGCGCGCTCAGGCTCGTAGGCGTCTTCGTCAAACCAAGGGCCGTCGATCTCGTTGATCTTGGTGGCGAACTCGCGGGTGTCTCGGTCGGCGGCGTTGGCGAGCGCCTGGACCTTGGCGATGCCGCTGCGGATGTTCTGCGAGCGTTGACCCGGGAGCTCCTTGATGGCCTCTTGCAGCGCGTCCACCCAGCGACGAATGGTCTCCCGCGCCCCATCCTTGTTGTCTCGTACCGCGCAGATCATCTTGTAGCGGAACGGCGCGCAGGCCAATGAGGGCACAGACGGGTAGCTGCGTGCCTCGGTCTCGCCGTCACCGTCTAGGCCGACCTCCTCCTTAACGAGCCCGACGACACCCAGACGTTTCATCAGACAGATGGCGCAGAGCTGCTCGGTGGGCTTGAGCTCAAAGCTGCCGACCTGGTCAGACAGCGCGCGCCAGAAGGCCCGCTGCTCCCGCGCATCGAGCGGCCCCAGCGCCTCACGCTGACCACACACCCGGCACTTGAACCGGTGGTCGCCGACGTGGGAGGTCGGCACCGTGGCGCTCCGCTGGGCGCTATGAATCGCCCAAAGCGCGCCGCTCATAGCGCCATAGGACGCGCCCAACGAGGCGCGCACAGCGTCCGGGGGCGTCGGCGTTGTAGGATCGAGCGCGGCCTGCACCTTCGCCACGTAGTCCCAGACGGGCGTGGCGTGTTTGGGCCACGGCTGCACCGTGTAGCTGCGCTCCAAGAAGGCGTCGCGTTGGGCCTTGGCGCCCTCCTCCCAACCCGCGATGCGGTCGCCTAGCTGCTCCCGGATGCGCCGCTCACAGCGCTCCCAGAGCCTCTCCCAGAGCTCGTCCAACGCCTTGACACAGGCCTCACCGAGCGCCTCAGCGCGGTCCAACGGCACCAAGGCCATCACCTTCGCCGGGAGCGCGGGCTGGAGGGCGTCGGAGTCGGTGACGTCCTTGTCACCGTAGACGATCCGCCGGAGCAAGGCCGAGGACTCGGGCTGGGGCGTGATGATCGCCTCGGGGCCGAGCTCCTTCATCAAACACGCCACCACCTTCGCCGACATCAGGCTCATCAGGTAGCTGCCCGCCCAGAGGTCGCGGGTGCGGCGGCTCGCCTCGATGAATGGCTGCACCGGGCCGACCTGGACCAGCAGGAGCGCAGCGTCCCCGGCTTCACGGGCGCCGATGAGGGCCGCCGTCAACACACGGTGCGCCGCGACGCTGTGATCGGGGAGCGCCGGGTCGTTCGGCGTGCGCGTGAAGAGCTCGTGCTCACGAACCTCACGCACCAGCTCACGCCAGCCTGCCTCTTCGTGAACACGTTCACTGAACTTGCTTAGTGAACCAAGCCACTTCTCCCAGGCGGCCTTGAGCGCCTCGCCGGTGATGGGCGCGCTTCCAGAGTCCCCGCCGAGCGGGTGGCGCAACGCGGTCGGCGCCGCGCCTCGTGGGGACCTGGTGAGCCCAGTGATCGCGGCCTCAGCGTCTTCGCTGGCCTGACCAAGCAGCTTCTGCTCCGTCTCGCTAGGCGGCGGGAGCATAAAGAGGCCACGAACGGCACCGGCCCGTTCGACCTCCCCGTCGGGGGCGATCCAGCACAACGGCGTCGGCAACAGCAACGCCTCCAGCTTGAGGCGCTGCGTGGCGTCGGGGCTCACCGGCCACCTCCAGACTTCACCGCGAGGTTCAAGAAGTCCATCACGACCTTGTCTCCAGGGTTCGGGGCGCTCAGCGTGGGGCCGCCCTTTACCGCCACGGTCAGGCCGCAGCCCCCCAGCGGCGCGCGGCCCTCCTCCAAGTACACGAGCAACATAAAGAACCGCCTCTTCGCGCCTTGATCGGCGAGGCGAACCACACGAAAGAGCAGGCCGCTGGGCATCCGGTCGTAGCGCCCACGAGGCGCACGAACGCCGCGAGGAGGGCTGGGGAGCACGTTGGCGACACGACCGCCCAAGGAGCGGAACCGATAGGCCAGCGGCAAGCCGAAGGCCGCGCGGAGGATCGGCCCGTTGATCTGGGCGGACTCGATGGCGCCGCGCATCGTGAAGTAGTCGTCCAGCGGGCGCTGCTGGCGCTGGGTGCGCAAGAGCGTGCCGCGAAACCGCGCGAACATCGTCCCGGCGTGCTCCAAGGCGTCTCTGCCCGAGCCGTGCTCCTCAGGGATCGCGCGCAGCGCCTGAATCCCGGCCGTCGTGCGCAGCTCTGGCAGCGGGCGGGGCGCGGGCCGGGCGTTGAAGGCCAAGGCGAAGGTCTTGATCTTCTGGACCGCCCGATCGAGGCCCTGGTTGAGCGCGTTGAGCGCGGCGCCGCGGCTGGCCGGGCGCTCGGCGGGGAACAGGCCCTCCCACTCCTTCGGCAGCTCGCCCTCGGGGAGCAGCTCTACGCCGCCCCAGCCCCGGCGGGACCGGGCGCCGATTCCGCCCAGGTTGCCCCACAGCCACAACACCGCGCCGAGCGCCCCACGCAGCGCCGAGCGTTGGGGCTCGGTGTCACCGGAGCGCACATGAAGGCCCACGGTGAGACCGATGGGGCGCTCGCCGTCCCGAGGGTCGTCGGTGACGAGGCCCGTCACCACGGGCGGGGCGTCGCGCCCCTTGTCGAACATGCCATAGCTCATGTAGCGCAGGCCGGTGCCTTGTCGGGGCACCTTGGAGTCGTCCATCTCCAGGACTCGTCCGCCCTTGGGGGGCTTGAGCAGCACCCGCGCGCCTTGGGCGCCGCCAGAGCCCACCGCGCCGAACAGCTCCGTCTCTAAGCGGCGCAGGTCGGCCAAGGCGAGGCGCCGCGCGGTGTCGCTCTCGCCGCCGCCGAGCACCTCCCCTAAGGCGAGGCGCAGCCAGTGGCGTAGGGCGCCGCGCACGGCGGCCGGTCGCAGGGGCAGGTCAGCATCGACCTCGCGGCTCCGGGCGCCGCCGAGCCACGCGGGGGTGTTCAGGCGCAGGGTGAGCCGCCACCAGGTCGGCAGCGTGGGGCGAGCGCGCATTGGCTTCTTCCGTGTCTCCGCCCCTGGGGTCGGGAGCGGCGTGTCATCAGGGGCTTGGGCAGGCATGAAGGCTAACTCGCAGGGTAGTCCCCCTCACCTGTCCACGTCCCCCGCCGCTGTGATCAAAAAAGTGCGCGCTCCCCCGGATCCCTCCCGCTCCTTGACCCGAGCCGATCGCCGTGCTCTTCTTTGATCACACTGACAGGTGACGTGGACAGGATGTCTTGAGCAACCCTTGGAGCCCGCGTGTCTGACCTCCCTCCTGTCGATCTCTGGTTCCCTGTTGTCGGGAGCGCGCTTCCCGCCGACCATGGCTTTCCCCTCTTCGCCGCCATCAGCCACCACCTGCCGTCGCTGCACCGCCGGGAGGACTGGGCGCTGCACACCTTGCGCGGCCAGCGCACCGGGCGCGGGGACATCGTGCTCACGCGCCGCCCCCAGCTCGGGCTGCGCCTGCCCGCGGAGCTCATCGGCGAGGTGCTGGGCCTCGTCGGGCAGACCCTCCACGTCCGGGGTCACCGCCTCACCCTGGGGCCGCCGCGGGTGGAGCCCTTGACGCCCGCGCCCGCGCTCTCGGCGCGCCTGGTCGTCATTCAGGGCTTCGACACCCAAGACGCGCTCATCGACGCCGCCGCGCGCCAGCTTCACGCGATGGGCGTCACCGAGATGCGCTTGCAGGCCGGGCGCCGCCAGGTCGTTCATGTCCACGGTCAAGCGGTCGTCGGCTACGGGCTGCGGGTCGAGGGCCTCAGCGACGAGGCCTCGCTGCGGGTGCAGGCCGAGGGTGTCGGCGGGCGCCGTCGCTTCGGCTGCGGGGTGTTTCGCCGCTCAGAGTTCACTCTCAAAGAAGACGCTCGGCCGCTACGGGTGGCCTGAGTATCCGCCCGCTAGCGATCGGCTCCCATGGCGGACGCGCCTCCACGAGGCCATCGCCCGCGGTCGCGCGCTCTCGGCGACGACGGAGCGCCCCCCGGTGACCGACGACGAGCGGCGCTGCGTGCACTGCTCCTTGTCCCCGGTGTGTCTGCCCGAGGAGGGTCGCGCCGCCCTGGACCCGGACCGGCCGCCCACGCGCCTGTTCCCCAAAGACGACGACCGGCGGGCGGTGCACGTGCTCGGCCACGGGAGCCGGGTGGGCCGGGCGGCGCAGGAGCTCGTGATCACCCCCCGCGAGGGCGAGGTGAGCCGGGTTCCGATCCACGAGACGCGCAGCGTGACCGTTCACGGCTACGCCCAGATCAGCGCCCAAGCGCTCCATCTGTGCGCCGATCAAGGGGTCGGGGTTCACTGGATCACCGGCTCCGGGCGCTACGCGGGGAGCTTCTGGGGCGCGGACGGCGGGGTGCACCGGCGGCTTCGCCAGCACGAGGCCCTACGGGAGCCGGGCTTCCGCCTGAGTCTCGCGCGGCGGCTCGTGGAGGCCAAGGTGGAGTCCCAGCTGCGATTCTTGCGCCGGGCGACCCGCGGGGCGCCGCGCAGCGAGGCCATCGAGGCGGCGTCCGACCGCATCCGCGGGGCCTTGGCCCAGCTCTCCCGGGCCGAGGCGCCCGAGACCCTGCTCGGCCTGGAGGGTCTGGGCGCGGCGGCCTACTTCGGAGTGCTCCACGAGCTCGTGGCCGACGGGGTGGATCCGGCGATGCGCCCCGACGGGCGCAGCCGTCGCCCGCCGCGAGACCCGTTCAACGCCTTGCTGAGCTTCGGTTACGGCCTGCTCATGCGGGAGGTGGTGCAGGCCCTGCGCGCGGTGGGCTTAGACGCGGCGATCGGCCTCTACCACCAGCCCCGGAGCGCCGCGCCGCCCTTGGCGCTGGACCTCATGGAGCTGTTCCGCGTCTCCTGCGTAGACGTGCCGGTGATGGCGGCCGTGAACCGGCGGACCTTCGACCCCAACGAAGACTTCACCCGGGGCGGCGCCCAGGTCTGGTGCTCCGACACCGGCCGCAAGAAGCTCATCACCGTGATCGAGCGTCGTCTGGACGAGGAGACCCAGCACCCCGTGCTCCAGTACAGCCTCTCCTTCCGGCGCCACATCGAGCTGGAGGCGCGGCTCTTGGAGAAAGAGTGGTGCGGCGAGCCGGGCTTGTTCGCCCGTCAGCGGTCGAGGTGAGCCATGGGCGTCCCCCGACACCAGCACCTCGTCACCTACGACATCCGCGACCCCAAGCGCTGGCGTAAGGTCTACAACCTCCTGCGGGGGCACGGCGAGCGAGTACAGTACAGCGTGTTTCGCCTGCGTCTGTCCGAGACCCAGCGGGCGAAGCTCCAGTGGCGCCTGGGCCAGCTCATGACCAGCGAGGACGCCCTGCTGATCATCCCCCTGTGCCCCGGCTGCGCTGAGCGAATCCACGCCCACAACCCCGCCGACGCCTGGCCCGAGGACGACCCGACCTTCACCCTGATCGGTTAGATCATCTTGGACATCACGCTACCCCAGCTCGATCACGCACCTCCCCGTGCGCGCGTCCGCTCGCCCCAAGAACCTCCCGAGAACATCGTCCCCAGCGCCATCGTCGGGCGCGCGCTTGCGTGTCGAGGTGCGTGATCATACTCTACAGCCCCGCCAGGGCCTCTTTGACACCCTCCGAACCCCAAAGACGCACCCCGCCGTGGCTCTGGCGAAGAGGTGCGTGATCGTAGCCCCGCAACCCCGCGTCGCACCAAGAGAATCTCAGGGGGCTCCGTCCTACCCAGTGATGCCGAAAGGCGTTGAGCACACCTCACACAGTACCTCGCCCTTGAACCGGAACTCACCGTCCTACCCAGTGATGCCGAAAGGCGTTGAGCACGTGACTCCCCACTGCACGTCCCCTGCGGTGAAGCCCCGTCCTACCCAGTGATGCCGAAAGGCGTTGAGCACCGGGGGAAGGTGGTCGAGGTAGCGGGCGCGTCCACCGTCCTACCCAGTGATGCCGAAAGGCGTTGAGCACAGCGTCACCGGCGCGGGCAAGGGCGTCGAGGTCGATACCGTCCTACCCAGTGATGCCGAAAGGCGTTGAGCACTTCCTGCGCGGCGAGCCCTTGATCCTGCCACGGGCCGTCCTACCCAGTGATGCCGAAAGGCGTTGAGCACAGATGTAGCTCTCCTTTCTCCTCGGGCACCGGCCACCGTCCTACCCAGTGATGCCGAAAGGCGTTGAGCACCTCGTAGCAGGAAGCGGCTGTAAACATCTAGCCCTTCAACCGTCCTACCCAGTGATGCCGAAAGGCGTTGAGCACACGTACTCGACCTCCTCATACTCCACCGAGTCGCGGCCGTCCTACCCAGTGATGCCGAAAGGCGTTGAGCACTGTCTCACAAGAGACTTGGCCTGTCTGAGAGCGTCACCCCGTCCTACCCAGTGATGCCGAAAGGCGTTGAGCACCTGGAGCGGATCGGCGCCGACGTGCGGGGCCAGGACTCCGTCCTACCCAGTGATGCCGAAAGGCGTTGAGCACAGCTCCGGCACGAGCTTCACCTTGCCGCCGGTCCCCGTCCTACCCAGTGATGCCGAAAGGCGTTGAGCACAAGGGCGAGGACGTGGTCCAGGCCCAGCCAGGGGAGCCGTCCTACCCAGTGATGCCGAAAGGCGTTGAGCACTTCTTGAGCTTGTACGTCACCGAGTTCCAGCTCACCGTCCTACCCAGTGATGCCGAAAGGCGTTGAGCACATGTCCACGAGGCTGTCGTCAACGCCGAGGCCCCACGCCGTCCTACCCAGTGATGCCGAAAGGCGTTGAGCACAAGACCTTCCCGTCGTACTCGCGGTGAAGAGGGCGCCGTCCTACCCAGTGATGCCGAAAGGCGTTGAGCACATCGGTGTCATGGGTGTCAGCGCAGAGGCCGCACACCGTCCTACCCAGTGATGCCGAAAGGCGTTGAGCACTTGACTTCTTCGGCGAGTCGGTTCTATGCGCCGTCTCCGTCCTACCCAGTGATGCCGAAAGGCGTTGAGCACAACCATGTTCGGATCGTTCA
>JAKLKD010000192.1 GCA_023150845.1 Myxococcota bacterium
CCCGCGCTTTGAGCCCTTGGCCATCGGCCGGGCGATCTCATGGAAGTACCGCGGCCAGGTGGTGCCCACGAACAAGCTCATCTCCAGCACGATGGACATCATCGAGGTGGGCCGCGACGAGCGGGGGCCCTATGTGCTCGCCGACGCGAGCCTCTGGGTAGACGGCAAACGGATCTACGAGGGCAAAAACTTCGGGATGCGTATCGTGTCGGGTGCGCTCCACCACCCCCGCTTCACCTTGACCTTAGATCCCGCCCAGGACGCCTGGCTCGGTGATCACCGGCCCACCTTCACGCTCCCGGCTTTGCCGATGATGAGCATGGTGGACCAGCTCGCCGCCGCGGCCTTGGGCCAGTCCGAGGGCCGCCTCGTCGCGGCCTTGGAGGACGTCCGGGTGCGGCGCTGGATGGTGCTCGACGGACCCCGCACGGTCCAGGCGGAGATCGGCGGGCGCTGGGAGCGCGCCGAGGTCACGCTCTCCGACGAGCACGGGCCCTACGCCTCGGGCGCGGTGATCCTGCGCCAGGAGCGGTTTGAGGCCCCGGCGGCCTGGGGCAGCGTCGAGGGGGAGGAGGCGCCGGACCTCTACGCCTCGGGCGCGCTGTTCCACGGCCCGGCCTTCCAGGGGGTCACCCGCCTCATCATCGGGGCGCGCGGCAGCAGCGCCTGGGTGGACGCGTCCAAGATCACCGTGCCCCAGGGGGCCCTGGGCCAAGGGCTCCTGGACGTCATGACCCACGGCATCCCGCACGATCAGCTCAGCCGCTGGGCGCCGGAGCTCGGCGACGACGTCGTGGCGTACCCGGCGATCATCCCCGCCCTGCGTCTGTACGCCGAGCTCCCTCGGACGGGGCAGCTTCGTGTCGAGGCGCGCTTCGTCGGGGTGCAGCCCGGCGGGCGCTTCGTGGCGGTGGACCTCCAGCTCATCCAAGGCGCCGTCGTGCTCGCGGAGCTGCGCCTCATCGAGGCGCTCTTCCCCAAGGGCCCCTTGGGTCGGCTGGACCCTGAGGCGCGGGCGGCGTTCCTGCGCGACCGGGCCTTTGTGCCTTCGGCGGGCCTCGGCGTCGCCGCGGGTGAAGGCGTGGCCGTCGAGCGCGCGGCGATGCGGCAGTCCGACTGGCTGCCGGGCACCCTCTCGACGCTCTACGGGCTCACCGCCGAGGAGCGTGTGGATGAGGATCACGCCCTGGCCGCGATCTCTGCCCGCGAGGCCCTCGCCCGGCGCCTCGGCGTGCACCCCGCCGAGGTGACCACCCGGGACGGTGGTGTCGCCTGGGCGGGGGAGCCCCTGGCGCTCTACCCGGTGTCCGTCTCGGTGGGCCCCGAGGGCGCCACGGCGGCGATCACCGGCCCGGCGGCGCTGCAGCTCGGCCCGGTGGAGCGTTATTGGTCGGCGCGTTTTGACCTCGGCCGCTGGCCCGTCGAGGACCTCTACTACGGCCTCATCCGCCGGTATGTGCGCGGCGTGATCGTGCAGGATCCCCGGGCCCACGCTCGGCTGCGTGGGCGGCCCCTGCTCTACCTCGCCAACCACCAGGTCGGCGTCGAGAGCCTGCTCTTCTCGGTGCTCGCCAGCGCGCTGAACACCCTCCCGACGGTCACTTTGGCCAAGGCGGAGCACCGCGCGTCCTGGCTCGGTGACCTCATCCGGGAGTGCTTCACCTGGCCCGGCGTCGTCGATCCCGAGGTGATCACCTACTTCGACCGTGAGGACAAGGCGTCCTTGCCCGCGATCATTCAAGAGCTCGCCGCGGAGATGGCCGCCGGGGAGCGCTCGGTGATGGTGCACGTCGAGGGCACCCGGTCCTTGGAGTGTCGCACCCCGGTTCAGAAGATGAGCGGGGCCTTCATCGACCTCGCCCTGAACGTCGGCGCGCCCATCGTGCCCGTCCGGTTTGTCGGCGGCCTGCCCGCAGAGCCCCTCACCCGGCGCATCGAGCTGCCCCTCCACCACGGGCAGCAGACCGTCATCCTCGGCCGCCCCATCCTGCCGGAGGAGCTCGCGGCGAGCCACTACGGCGAGCGTAAACGCCGGGTGATCGACGCGATCAACGGCCTCGGCCCCGACAACGCCGTCGAGACGCCCCACCCCGGCGACGAGGCCTTCGCGGCGCGGGCCCAGGCCTGGGCGACCGAGGCCAAGGTCAGCGAAGAAGACGCCGCCCTCTGGCAGGTCTTAGAGGAGCACCCCGCGCCCTGCGACGAGGTCTTGGCCTTCCGCGAGGCCGTGCGCCAAGGTCGCCGCCCGGCCGTCCCCGGCGAGAAGGGCGCCTGGCTCCGCAGCTTCGCCCGCCGCGTGCTGGGCGTTCGCGCGGGCGACGAGGGCTGAGCGCCGCGGTCGGCTACTCCTTCGTACAGGTGTTGGGGGCGCCGGGGGTGCCGTACTCGAAGTAGTCTACGCCATCCTCGGTGATCGTGAGGTAGATGTCGGTGGTGTTGCGGCACCAGTCACCAGACTCTTTACCATCTGCTGGCACACCATCAGAAAATGCCAGCTCGAACGAGTGTGCATCATCGCTCCCTTCGGGAGCGGGCGGCCATACATCCGATGCAGATAACCAGTAGAATACTGTGTCGATATTTGATGAGGCTCCATTCAATGTTGCCGATAACTGAATTAATCCCTTTGTGGCAGAAAGGTTAGGTACGGATGTTTCGGAGCTTGGATAATCCTGACCGTCCCCATACTGCAAGTCGCAGTTTGTAGTATGGTAATCACGATTGTAACACAATATAAACCGATCACCTGACTGTAAAATTGTATCGGACTCGATTTCAATTGATGGAAGTGGGTATCCACTAAACTCTAGTCCGACTGAAAGTGTGCTCAATACAAGGGGGTGAGGTGATGTATTGGTGATTTCGATCCACTCTCCCTGTGGGTTTGGTATGATTGAATTGGTCATAAACTCAGAGATACGGAGCATTCCTTCACCAATGCACGCTGCATGATCACCCTCATCAATGGTAGCGTCGCAGTCATTATCGACAAGATCATAGCAGACCTCCGCCGCCCCCGTGTACGCTGTGACGTTCATATCATCACAGTCCGTCCCGCCAGTCTCTACTGAAGCGGACCCGTCCCCGTCGCCGTCTGTACCGTCGAGGCCATCACAGTTCTGGTCTCGCCCGTCGCCGACCACGTCCGTCGCGAGCGGGTTAATCGCGCCGTTGTTGTCGTCGCAGTCCCCGGGGGTGCCGCTGACGTCTTCGGGCAAGGGGCACGCCGCGACGGCCTCGCCGCCGTAGGAGTCACGATCGCGGTCATGGTACACGCCCAGGAGCTCCGTGACCGCTTCGTCGATGGTCCCGTCGCAGTCGTTGTCGAGGCCGTCGCAGCCCTCGGGCGCGCCAGGGAAGGTCTCTGGCCGGTCATCATCGCAGTCGTCGCCGCCCTCCTCAGGGTAGTCGGCGCTGACATGGCCGTCCTGGTCATGGTCCAGGGCGAGCTCCCGCAGATCCTTGTAGTCCTTGGGGCTGGTCAAGCAGGAGAGGAGCGTGAGCAGGGGCAACATTCGGCCTCCATCGCGGTGGAACGACCCCAGTATAAGCGAACTGCCGCCAGAGCGCGTCGGCCGAAGCGCTGGCCACTTCGCTGATCTCGGCGCTGGCGGATCCGTCAAGCGGCCTTCGTGGGGGCGCTAAGCCCGGTTCCCGCCCCGATGGACAACGCGATGCGAAGAGAGGATCGCAAGATCATCGGTAGAATCGGCTGTTTACGAGCGAACATGGCGTTGGAGTCAATTTTGACTAGGCCAAGATCTTCTCCGCGTGGTATCGTTGGCGTTCGGAGATCAGCACCCCATGAAGACCCTCACCCTCGGCCTCACCTTCACCCTCCTTACCGCTCTGACCGCCTGCGTCGGTGACGCTGGCACGAAGGACGGCGTCGACGACTCCACCCCCGCGACGGACGACGACAGCGGCAGCACCGGCGATGACAGCGGCGGCGGCGACGACAGCACGAAGACCGACGACTCCGAGGCCCCCGACAACGACAAGGACAACGACGGCTACGACGCCGACGAGGACTGCGACGACAACAACCGCGCGATCAACCCCGGCGCGACGGAGTCTTGCGACGGCGTCGATAACGACTGCGACGGCGACATCGACGACGCCGACAGCTCCGTCACTGGCCAGTCGCAGTGCTACACCGACGCGGACGGCGACGGCTATGGCGTCGGCGCGTCCGTCGGTGAGGCCTGTGAGTGCCCTGAGGGCCAGGCGAGCCAAGGTGAAGACTGCGACGACAACGACTACTACCGCAGCCCCGGCACCGTCGAGGAGTGTGATGGCGGCATCGACAACGACTGCGACGAGCTCGTAGACGCCGATGATCCCTCCTTGGCCGCGGGCAACACCTACTACCTCGACAAAGACGGGGACAAGTACGGCGACGACAGCACGGGCATCCGCTCCTGCTCCCGCGTCGCCGGTCGTATCACCACCGGCGGCGACTGCGACGACGCGGATAAGACCATCAACCCCGGCGTTGAGGAGGTCTGCGACGACGGTATCGACAACGACTGCACCGACGGCGCGGACGATGGCTGCGGTGGCGACACGGGGACAGGCGGCGAATACGAGAGCTGGGTAGGGGCAAGCCTATTCTATTATGAATTCTCCAGGAAGCCCAGCGCGTTGGAGTGCGAACTGTACTGGGAGAACAGTGGTGTTCCGTCCTCTATGAGCTGTCCTGACTGTGACTTTACGTTCGATGTCGATTTCGTCTATGACACTACGAGCAGCTCGTATACCAACTCTGGTTGTAGCCCCCTTGCGGCCGATTTCTCGCTGACGATCGGTTACAATCCTGACTATTACTACCCGTCCTACGGCCCGCTGCCTTCAATGATGGCATACAGTACCTACTATGCATCGTGGTACTGGTATGGTGTGGCGTACTTTGATTCGGCCACGGGTGCGCTCACTCACTCCAACGGAGTGTATCAATATCCATATACCTACAAGGGTAAGCAGTACTACATTACCTACCTGTTTTACGGACAGGCGTACATTGAGTAACCGCTCGCCCCAGCCCGCCCGAGGCGTTGTACACTCAGGTGAGCTCGGGAGCTGAATGACCCTCTCCGCCCACCTCCAGACCCTCGGCGCTCTGCTCGCGGGGGGACTCATGCTGCTGCTCGGCACCCCCGGCCTCGACTTCTTGGGCCGGGGGGACCTGCGCACCCCGAAGGATCGCCAGGCGCTCCGGGAGGAGGTCGGGGAGCCCGCGGCCACCATCGGCATCACGCTCGCCGATCTGAACCGCAGCCTGCGCCTGCCGCTGTATGACCGTGTGGCCTGGGTGCAGAAGCCGTTCCGCCTGAGCCAGAACTGGTCGCTCTACCGCGACGGCCCGCACCGCGTGCGCCGCCTGGAGATCTGGGTCGACGGTGATCTGAAGCATCGAAGCGCCGATCCGGCCTACACCTGGCTCAACGCCCAGCTCCGAAACCGCCGGGTGCGGCCGATGGTCGAGAGCACGACGATGAAGAAGGGCTCGCCGAACTGGCGGGGCCTCTCTCGTTACATCGGTGAGCGCGCGCAGGAGGACTTCCCGGGCTGTCAGCGTGTTGAGCTGCGCGCCATGGAGGGGCCCTTCCCCGGGAAGGCGATGAAGCTCCACCACCAGATCGTCATGACCGCGCCGACCTGGACGCCGGAGGAGTCATGAACACGCTCCTCCGCCCTTGGAGCTGGCTCGTCGAGCGGTTTATGGCCCCTGTGGACCTGCGCCCCCTCGCGCTGCTCCGGATCTTGGTGCCGCTCTGCATCTTTTTTGACCTTCTCCGCGTCGCCCAGGTCGGGCTCACGAAGGTCCTGTTCACGCCCTACGCCCAGGGCGGGCTCTCTCAGGTCCAGGACGAGGGGCTCTGGTTAGACCAGCTCGTCGGCGCCGAGCGCGCCGGGCCTGTCGCATATTTTGTCACGCTGTTGTGTATGCCGCTCGTGAGCCTCGGCGTCGCCGCCCGCCCGGCGATGATCATGGGGGCCTTGGCTTACGCCCAGCTCGGACACCTCTACCCGCCGGGCGACCGCGCCATCGACCGGGTGCTGCGGATGGTCCTCCTCGTCTTGGTCTTCTCGCAGAGCCACAAGGTCTGGACCTTTCACACGTGGCGGCGTGGTGAGCCCGACGACGTGACCGGCCCCGGCTGGCCCGCGGGCCTCATCCGCTGGGCGCTGTGCCTCATCTACATGTCCGCGGGCATCTCCAAGCTCATGCAGCAGCCCCGTTGGCTCGCCATCGACGGCGTGCCCGTGCTCTACCGCATCGTCACCGACCCCCTCGCCGCGCACCTCGACCCGGTGGCGTGGGCGGACACGCGCTGGCCCTTCTACGTTGGCGGCATCGGGACGATCATCATGGAGGTCGGCGGCTTCATGGTGCTCACCCGCTGGCGGCCCTGGTTTGGCATCTTCGGCGTCGGCATGCACGTCGGCATCTTCGGCTCGATGGAGCTCGGCATGTTCAGCCTCGGCATGCTCTCGCTCTACCCGCTGCTCTTTGACCGCTGGTTCCCAGCGCCGAAGACACAACAGGGACGTTGAGCGCGGCGGACGTGGCTCGCCCGATGAGCGCTTGGCACCCATTCAGTGGCATATCGGGCGTGCAGAACGTACAACGGATGTGTTGTCAGGTCGTCGGCGTGAACGGGTCGGCGTGGAGCGCGCTGAGGCTCGCCCCGGCGATGAACAAGGCGCGCCGCAGGCGGTTGACCACCGGGGCGTCACCGCAGAGATAGACTCGGGCCTCGGGGGTCTCGGCCAAGGCACGTTTGGCGGCCTCGACCACGTCCCCGACCTCACCCCCTTCGGGGGCCGGGCCCTGGAGCACGACCGGGCGCCAGCGCAGCATGGGCCAGGCGGAGAGGCGGCTGAGGGTCTCGGGGGTGTAGAGGGCCTCGGCGTTGAGACCGGCCTGAATTAATGTGACAGGGGCGCGCCAGCCGCGGTGGTGGGCGTCCCGGGCGAGGCCGAGCATCGGCGCGAGGCCGGTGCCGACGCCGACGAGCAGGAGGGGGCGGTCCTGCTCCCCGTCGCGTAGGGTGCAGTCGCCGAAGGGGCCCCGGGCCTTGAGCCGCGCGCCGATGGGCGCCGTGTCGCAGAGGGTCGTCGACATCTGGCCGTTCGGCACCTGTCGCACATGAAGCTCGATGTGTTCGTCTTCAGGCAGGCTGGCGACGGAGTAGGGGCGGCTGAGGCCGTCCTCACGGATGAGGTGGAGGAGCTGCCCGGCGAGGGGGCGCAGGCCCGGCGGCGGGCTGAAGTAGAGCACGGCGACGGTGGGGGTGGGGCGCAGGCGACGCTGCAGCACGAGCTCCCCGGCGAGGGCGCTCGGCCCGGCGGGGGTGAGCTGGAGCCCGTCACTCACCGGGAGGCGGCAGGCGAGGGCCTCGCCCCGGGCGCGCTGGTCGTCCTTGAGGCCGAGCTGGGCGGCGGGGGGCACGGTCCCGGCGCTGGCGCGCACGAGGCAAGACTGGCAGGCGCCAGCGCGACAGGCGCTCGGGATGAGCACCCCCGCGGCCAGCAGGGCCTCCAAGGCGCTCATCCCGGCGGGGGCCTCGATGGCGCGGTCTTCCCAATGAAACGTCGGCATCGGCGGCTCCTCGGAGCGGGTGTCGGGTCGCGCGGCGAGGCCGGGCCAGGGCCGCGCGACCCGGACGGGTCAGGCGCTCAGCGGCTCAGGACGTGGTCACGCACGCTGTTCGCAATGGCCGCGACCTCGGCGATGTCCGCGTCCGCGGCGCCGAGCTCCTTGAGCACGCCGCCGAGATGCTCGATGACCGCGTCGACGTGACCGTCGTTCAGGCCGCGGGAGACGAGGTGCGCGTGGGCCGTGCGCATGTCTTTGCCGCTGTAGTTCGCCGGACCACCGAACACCATGGTCAAGAAGGCCCGCTGCTTCGCCATCTGACGGTCCATATCGACGCTGTCGAAGTAGTCCGCCACCCGCTCATCGCTCAGCATCCGGCGGTAGAATCGCTCCACCGCCACGTTCACCGCCGCCTCACCGCCCAGTCGCTCGTACAGGCTCGCCATGTTGACCTCCTCTGGTTAAGTGGTATCGTGGATACTACTTTACGGGCGCGCCGCGAGGATGTCAACTGAAAACCTCGTCTGAACGCGCGAAGATCGCGCTGGAGGACCGATGCAGCTCACCTGGTTCACCGACTACGGCCTCCGGCTGCTGCTCTACGCCGCGGCGCACCCCGGTCGGCGGGTCACGGTCGCCGAGGTCGCCGAGGCCTATGGGATCAGCCGCGACCACCTGATGAAGGTGTCGCAGCGTCTGAACCAGGTCGGCATGATTCATGCGACAAGGGGCCGGGGCGGCGGTGTGCAGCTCGCCGTGGACCCGGCGACGGTGCGCCTCGGCGCCGTCGTGCGCGCCATGGAGCCCGACATGAACCTCGTCGAGTGTTTTGACCCGGCGACCAACACCTGTCGCATCGCCCCGGCCTGTCGCTTAAAAGGCGCGCTGATGCGGGCCCGCCGCGCCTTTCTGGCGAGCCTCGACGAGCTGACCCTCGCGGAGGTCGTCGGCGATGTCGACGCCTTGCGGGCGCTCTGGAGCGCCCAGCCGCCGGAGCCCGTCGCTCAGAGGCCCTGAGGCAGGCCCGCGGCGTCTTCAGGGCGGCTCAGGATCCACCAGCGGTGCAAGAACCAGCCCCACTTCACCGTGCTCTGGCCCTCGGGGACGACCTGGTGGAGCTCGCCCGCCACCCGGACGTGCAGGGTGTTCTTGACCTCTAAGGTGACGAGCTCGATCTCCTTGAGGGGCTGCTCCCAGCGCAGCACGCCGCCCTCACCCACGACGCTCAAGGAGCCCTCGTTGAGCCGCAGCTCCCCCTCGGCCACGGTGATCGGCGCGCCGCCCCGCGGCATACGCTGCACCCGAGCGCGGGAGGCCTTGAGGATCGGCGCCGGGGCGTCGTCGCGGAAACGGGGGCGGGGCCCGAGGCGCGCCGTGACGCGGTCATGCGCCGAGGCGACGCTCTCGCGCTTGAGCCCCGGCGTGAGGGGGTTCAGCCGCGCCTGCACATCCACACGCCAGCGGGAGCCGCAGGCCCGGCAGGAGATCTCGTCGCTGTGGGTCTCCGAGACGACGAGGCCCTCTTCAGCGAGGCAGTGTGGGCAGGCCCAGAGGTAGTCGGGCAGCCCCCAGGCGAGGCGCACGCCGAAGCAGCGCTCGTGGGGCAGCTCCAGCTCGGGGTCGATGCGTACGCCCTCGTTCACCGCGGCGACGATCTCCTCCTCGGTCTTGTCCTCGAAGGTGACCGGCGGGCTGAACTCCACGGCCAGCGGCACATAGCGGGGGTAGCTCGCCCAGCGCGGCTGGGTCAAGAAGGCCGTCGGCATCCGGGCGAACACCACCCGGGCGTTGAGGCGCTTCACGAGGCGGCCGATGCCCGGCAGCACCGGGATGTTGCGGCCATCCCAGGTGCGGGTGCCCTCGGGGAAGATCACGATGCACTGGCCGTCGGCGTAGAGCTCGTTGAGCTTGGCCATGGAGTCGCGATCTTTGGTGAACTTCGCCTTGGGGAAGGCCCCGAGGATGGTGATGATCGGCGAGAGCCACCGGATGCGGAACAGGGCCGCGCTCGCCATGTAGTGGCAGCGGCGCCCGGCGGCGTAGCCCACCCACACCGGGTCAAAGGCCGCGGTGTGGTTGGCGAGGATCAGCACCGGGCCTTCTTTGGGGAAGGTCTCGTGGCCCTTCACCCGACCCATCTGCCGGAAGATGAGCCCCGCCGGGATGAGCCAGATTAGCCAGCCGATCCAGTACGCGATGGTGGCCTTCAGATCGAAGCTGGAGCGAGGGGCTTGGGCGCTGGTTTCCATGACGGCGCTGGGGAGTTGGGGCCGCTGGAGTATATCGTGTCCCTCGCGGCTCAGCCCAGGGGCGCGGGCTGGCAGCGGGGGCAAAGAAAGGTCGAGCGGCCCTGCTGGCTCAGGCGGGTCACCGGGCCCTCACAGCGGGGGCAGCGCGCCCGCTGGTAGACCGAGAAGGGGTTCTCCCCGCCGCGGCTGATGTAGACCACCCGGTCTGGCTCCTGCGTGCTCATGGCTTTGCTCAAGAAGGCCTCGGCGGCCTCGGCGAGCCGCTCCCACTCCCCGTCGTTGAGCTCGCTCGCGCGCTGGGTCGGGTGCAGCCGGGCCCGCCAGAGGATCTCCGACGCGGCGATGTTGCCGAGGCCCGCCACGAGGGCCTGGTCCATGAGCGCCGACTTGAGCGGGCGCCGCGCGCCGCCGAGCCGCGCCCGCCACCAGGAGCCAGGGCGTGGGCCGGGGAAGGGCTCGTCGCCGAGGCCCACGAGACGCCGCGCCGCGCCGCCCGGGGCCAAGACGTGCAGCTCCGCGAGGCGCCGGGGGTCGATGAGCTGCACCGGCGCCGCGTCGTGCAGGCGGAGCGACGCCCGAACAAACGCCGCGCCCTCACCCGGGAGGAGCTGGCCGGTCATGCGCAGATGCACCATGAGCTCGGCGTCGTCGAGGGTGACGATGAGGTGTTTGCCCCGCCGGGACACACCCCGCACGGTCATCCCGGTGAGGTCCCGCTCCTCTGTGCGCAGTACGGTCGGATCAAGGCGCTCCAGGGCCGTCACACGCCGACCGCCGCACCACCGGAGCATCGCCTGGGCGAAGGCCTCAACCTCGGTGAGCTCCGGCATCAGCGGCCTCCGCGCACCTCAGCCACGGCCCGCTGCACCTCGCGGTCGTGGGGGTAGATCGCCAGGAGGCGGCTCATCAAGAGCTCGGCCTCGGCGTGCTCACCGACGGCGTGTAAGGCGCGCAGCTTCCGCGAGAGGAGCTGGGGGTCGCCCCGGCGGGCCCAGCGCTTGAGGCTGAGGTAGGCGAGCGCGGTGTCGGGGTCGCCAGACTGCAGCAAGGTCTCGGCCCGCAGGGCGGCGATCTCTTCGTTGCGCTGGTAGGACCGGCGCAGCTTGTTCAGCACCAGCATCGCCCCGTCGGCGTCCCCCTCGGCGAGCATGAGCCGCACGCGGAGGATCTGCACCTGGGGGTTGTTCTTCGTGATGCGGTTCGCCAAGAAGAGGTGGAAGTACGCGCCGTCCACGTCCCCTTCGTCGAGGAGCACGTCGCCGTAGAGCGCGATGGGCAGCACCGCGCCGGGATAGAGCGCCATCACCTCCTCAAGCAGCTCCTTCGCGCCGACGGTGTCCCCGACGTAACGCAGGTCGCGGGCGGCCTCGGTGTAGATGCGCAGGTCCTCGGCCTCGCCGTACTCGGTGACGAGGCGCGTGAGGCGCAGCGCCGCGGCCTCTTCGCCCCGACCCAAGAACCGTAAGGCGTTGGCGTGCTCGTAGACGCCCTCACGCTCGTAGTAGCTGGAGCCCATGCCGAAGATGAACTCCGGCAAGGCGTCGTTGTAGTGCCCCTCGCGGGCGAGCACGATGCCCAGGAGCGCGTGGATCTCCTCGTCGTCGGGGCGCTCGGCGAGCAGGCCGCGGGCCTCGGCCATGGCCATGCGGTTGAAGCCCTGGCGCATGGTCCGGAGCACGGTGACCGTGCCCTCGGCGGGGGCCTTGGGCAGGTCGAGCTCGCTGGGGTCGTCCTGCTGCTCGTCGAGATCGGCGGCCTTCGGGCCACCGGCGAGGGCCGGGCCGCCCTGTGCCGCGCCACCGGGGCGCCCGACCTGCGGGCCCGCGCCACGAG
>JAKLKD010000193.1 GCA_023150845.1 Myxococcota bacterium
GGCAACACCCCGAAGGAGACGACCATGTGGGATCCTGAACGTTACGCCCGGGCCTTGGACCTCGCCGCCCGCTGCCACGGCGACCAGCGTGACCCCGGCAACGGCTTCCCTTACGTCGTGCACCTCACGAAGGTCGCGGCGGAGGTGATGCGGGTGGCCTCGCCCGAGCTCAACATGGACCTCGCCGTCACCTGCGCCGTGCTCCACGACATCGTCGAGGACGCCGGGGTGGGCGTGGCGCAGCTTGAGGCCGAGTTCGGCGCCGAGGTCGCCGCCGGGGTCGCCGCGCTCACCAAAGACGAGCGCCTGCCCAAAGAGGCCCGCATGGCCGACAGCCTCCGCCGCCTCCAGGCCCAGCCCCGGGAGGTGCAGCTCGTGAAGCTCGCCGACCGCATCACCAACCTCGAGTACCCGCCGCGCTACTGGACGGCGGCCAAACGCCGGGCCTATCTGGAGGAGGCCGGGCGTATCCACGAGGCCTTGGGCGCGGCGCACCCAGGGCTCGCCGCGCGGCTCATCGAGCGGATGCGGCGGTACGAGGCCTGGATCGGCGAGGGCGCCTGAGCGGCGGCTCAGAGCTTGTCCTTCACCTTGTTGAGGTCAGTGTCGTCGAAGCCCGAGCCGTAGCCCACTCGTTTGGCGTGGTACAGCCACGAGGTGAGCAAAGACTTGAGCTTATCGGACCACACCTTGTTCTCGTTGACATAGGTGGTCCAGTTGGACACGCGCCAGGCGGACATCGCCCGGGTCTTGTACTCGCCAAGGAGCGCGGGCACGTCCGTGTCGTTGTCGAACCAGTCGTAGAGGTCGTCTAGGCTCGGCGTTCTTGTCTCGTTGTGGTCATAGATCTGCTTCTCCACCTCGGCGAGCTGCTCCTGGCGGCCCACCTTGGTCGGCAAGGAGTTGAGCTTCACGCGGTCGTAGCCTGGCACCTTGCCGATGAGCTTCTCCATCCGCGCGGCCTGCTTGTTGCCCTCCTCCTCCATGTAGATCGTCTTGATGCCCAAGAGCGCCGGGCCCTCTAAGATGCCGCTGCGCATACCGACGTTGACGACGTTGTAGCCCTGCCGCGCCATGTAGTCGAACATCTTGAGCTGGGCTTGGCGCCCCTTCCCGGTGAAGGGGTCGGACTCCCAGTACTTGATGAGGTCGATGGCGTCGTCCCCGGCCACGGTCGCGACGTCGCTGTTTAAGGCGTCGCCGACGATGACCGCCGTGCGGCCCAAGGAGGAGACGGCGTTCGCCAACCCGCTGAGGCCGTCGTCGTCGGAGTCGAGCTCAGGGTGGGCGCCGCCGTTGCGCCCGCTCGCTCGGCTCCACAGGAAGGCGTAGGGGGTGCCCTTCTTGATGCCTTTCCCGTCGAGGAACTGCTTGATCTCCAGATCGCTCGGCATGTCGCCGCCGCTGAACCAGGCCCGGCGGAGCTTGGCCTTGCTGGTGGACTTATTGCCGCTGCCGTCGTGCTCGTAGGCGCTCCCGACCATGCTCGTGGCGATGCCGATGGTGAGGAACTTGTCCGAGCTCTCAAAGGGGGCGTTTACCCGGTCCTTCGCCGAGCCCTTGTTGTTGGTGAGGTCCTTGTAGAAGCTGTTCGTGTTGTTCACGGACAGCACCCCGACGCGGTTGTCGGCGTCGGCGGTCTTGTTGTGTTTGGTGCTCGTCTGCTTGATGGACTCTTTGTAGAACGACTCGTAGAGGTCGCTCTTGTCCCGGCCATAGGTGTCGAGCTGGTCGTTCGTCTCCTTGAGGATGAGCACGGACGCCGTGGGGTTGAGGCTCAAGGCCGCGCTCACCCCGTACATGTCGCCGGACATGTACCCGGCCTGGGTGAGCACGTTCCGGCGCTGGATCGGCGGCGCGCCGAGGACGTGGGCGCTCAGCGGATCTTGGAGGGGGCGAAACCCCCGGAGCTGCATGACGCCCGGCGTGAAGGGGCGCGCCGTGGGCGTAGGCGCTGGGGTGGTCCGCGTCTTCGTGAGCACGAGCGCCTCCGTCTTGGGCACAGGCTCAGTGTACAGGATGTCTTCGGGCTTAGACCCCGTAGGCCTCACTCACGCGCTGATTCAGGTGTTGGAGCAGATCCGCGACGAGATCCCTGGGCCCGGTGACCTCCTCCACGAGGGCCGGGGCGTCGAGGAGGTGGCCCTTGTCGTGGATGTTCTCCCGCAAGAAGCCCAGCGCGCCGCTGAGATCCCCCCGGGCGACGTCGTCCCACAGGGTCGGCAGCCGCGCCTCCATGGTGAAGCGTAAGGCGGCGGAGTAGAGGTTCCCGAGGGTGTAGCTGGGGAAGTAGCCGAACAGCCCGGACGACCAGTGCACGTCTTGAAGCGCGCCCTCGCTGAGCTTGGTCGGGCGCAGGCCGAGGGTGGCCTCCATGCCGTCGTCCCAGGCGCTGGGGAGCTCAGCGACGCGGAGGTCCCCGGAGAGCAGCGCCCGCTCCAGGCGGTATCGCAGGGCGATGTGCAGGTTGTAGGTGACCTCGTCGGCGAAGATTCGCACCAAGGACGGCTCGACCCGGTTGAGCGCGCCGAAGAGCTGGTCGGGGCGCACCGGGGCGTCGGGGAAGGTCAGGTTCGTCTCCCGGGCGAGGAGCTGGCAGAAGGCCGCGCTCCGCCCGATGACGTTCTCCCAGAACCGCGACTGGCTCTCGTGCAGGCCGTAGCTCGCGGCGACGTCGATGCCGAGGCCCCGCCAGCGCTGGGGGAGGCCCTGCTCATACATCGCGTGGCCGGCCTCGTGCAGGGTGCCGGTGAGGCCCCGGAGGAGGTCATCCTCATACAGGTGGGCGCAGAGCCGGGCGTCGCCGTGGCCGACGGAGATCGAGAAGGGGTGCACGGTCTCGTCGAAGCGGCCGCGGTCGTAGTCGTAGCCCAAGGCCGCGGAGACCCGCTTGTGTAAGGCGCGCTGGGGCTCCAGGGGCCAGCGGCCCGTGAGCGGCGGCGGCTGGGGCAGGCCCTTCACCCGGTCGAGCACGTCCTTGAGGCCCGCGGTGAGCCGTGTGAACATCGGGTCGAGGCTGGCGACGGTGGTGCCGGGGTCGTAGGCGTCAAGCAGCACGTCGTAGGGGTCGGCCTCGCCGTCGCGGCAGGCGTCGATCTTCTCCCGCACCAAGGCGATGAGCCCGGTGAGCGGCCCGGCGAAGGGGGTGAGGTCGTCCTTGGCCTTGGCCTCGGTCCAGGCGTTGTAGGTCAGGGCCTCGGCCTCGGCCAAGGCGGCGACGAGGCGGGCGGGGGTGCGGGTCGCCTGGCGCACCGCGCGGCGCAGCGAGCGGATGGCGGCGACCTTGACGGGGTCGTCCCCCGGGTCGAGGGTCTCGGCGAGCTCGACGAGGCGCGGGTGGGTGAGCCGCTCATGGCGGATCGTCGAGAGCAGCCCGAGCTGGCTCGCCCGGGCGCCCGCGCCGCCGGGGGGCATGGTGACGCGCTGGTCCCAGTGCGCGAGGCCGATGACGCCGTCGAGATCCGCGAGCTCACGCAAACGAGCTTGGGTCTCGTCCCAAGGAGAGAGGCTGGGGGTGTTCATACCCTCCGGTTTAACGTATCTTGCCACCCCTCGGTGTGACCTTCCCGTCAAGCCGAGCCCCCCGCGCCGCCCTGGAGCGACCTGTGCCCGCCGCGATGCTGCCGATTCACCTCCTGGTGACCCCTGACGCCCAGGCCGGGCTCGCCGAGGCCGAAGCGGGGCTCGTCGCCGCCTTGGCCGCGGCCGAGGCGCTAACGCCCACCGACCCGCCGAACGACGGCGTCGTGGCGGGCTACACCCGCTTCTTGGCGGGCTACGACGCCTTCTTGACCGCCTTGGGCGGCTTCTTGCCGACACGCTGCGGCGCGGGGTGCGGCGCCTGCTGTCGCGACAACCCCCGGGGCGTCACCGGCGTGGAGCTGTGGTGGCTGCGGCGCTCCGTGGCGGCGGACCCCGACGGCCCCCGGCGCCTCGCCTCGGCGAAGGTGCTCGCCGCGCGCTGGTCCCGGGTGCTGGCCAGCGCCGGGGGAGACGCCGCCGAGGCCCAGCGTGTCGCCGCCCGGGACGGCCTGGCCTGCCCGCTCCTCGATGAGACCGAGCGCTGCGCGCACTACGCGGCCCGGCCCGTCGCCTGCCGCGCCTTCGTGTCCTTCACCGAGCCCGAGCTCTGCGACGCCCGGCACCCCGAGCACGGCGAGGCGGTGCAGCCCCAGCTAGAGCCTGGCCCGGATCTGCGGGCCCTGCTCGTGGCGCTCAGCGCGCGGCTCGGCCTCGACGCGCTGCCGGATGACCTCCGGTCGGGCCTCGTCGCGGCGCCCCTCCGCTGAGCGGGGGACGCCGCCGAGGGCTCAGCCCTGGACGACCCGCACCGTCTGGGCGGGCACGGAGAAGGCGCTGTCGCCGAGCACGTCGCGGATGATGGCGTTGGTGTCGGCGTAGACCTGCCAGTAGTGGTCGGTGTGGCAGTAGGGGCGCACACAGATCACTGGGCCGCGCTCGTTGAAGCGCAGGATGAACAGGTCGGGGCCGACCTCCTTCGCGGTGTTGGCGACGTTGACGACCCGGGCGCGGATACGCTCGGCGGCCTCCTTCACGTCGGCGTCCCCGGCGAGCTGGGCCTCCAGATCGACGCGGCGGTGGGGGTGGCCGGAGAAGTTCTGAATCGTGCCGCCGAACACCGAGGAGTTGCCCACCATCGTCACGACGTTGTCCGGGGTGAGGATGACGGTGACGAACATGCTGATCTCGGTGACCGTGCCGGTGATGCCCGCGGCGGTCACGTAGTCGCCGACCTTAAAGGGGCGGAGCATGAGCATGAACACGCCCGCGGCGAAGTTCTTGAGCAGATCGCCCCAGGCCGTGCCGACGGCGAGGCCGACGCCCGCGAGCAAGGCCGCGAAGGTGGCGGTCTCGACGCCCAAGAAGCCGAAGATCGCCACGACCAAAGCGGCGGTCAGGACGATGTTGAGCGCCGAGCCGAAGTAGCGCCGCACCGTGGGGTCTACGGACTGGGTGACGAGCGCCCGCTCCAGGATGTTGGTCGCGAAGCCGATGATCCGTTTGCCCACGAGCCAGAACAGGACAGCGCCGCCGAGCTTCACCAAGAGGTCGGCGCCCAGGGGCAAGAGGGTGTTGGTCACGAACTCGTTGATCTGCGTCGGGTCCATAAGCGCGCTCGTCGGTGGAGGGTTGAGGCAGACAAAAGCTGCGCTCAGGAGTGTATCGAAGGTTCCGTCCCGCGCGTCATCGAAGCGCTCAAGATGCAAGGTTCTTGAGAGGAAGCCTTCAAATTGATTGGTCACCCAATCAACCCACCCGTCCCGCGGCCTCCTCCGCCCTCCGCCGCTGGGCCTCCATGACGCCTCGGCAGGCCAGGAGGTGCTCGCCCAGCGTCTCCTTCGTCCAGCCCTCCGTCGAGATCGGCTCGGAGACGGCGACGGTCACTCGGCCAGGCCGGAGGATCCACCCGCCCTTGGGCATGAGGCGCTCGGGGCCCGCGGCGCCGACGACCACCACGGGCAGGCGCGCGGCCAAGGCGACGTGGAAGGCCCCGCGCTTAAACGGCAAGAGCGCGCCGGTGTAGCCCCGGGTGCCCTCGGGGAAGATGACGAGGCTCTGCCCCGGAGGCAGGTTGGCCACGGCGGCGTTGAGCTGCGCGATGGCCAGCTCGCCGCGGTCCCGGGGCAAGAGCACGGCGCCGCCTGCGCGGATCGCCCAGCCCCAGAGCGGGATCTTCCCGAGCTCGTCCTTCACCACGAAGGTCGTCTCCGGCGGCAGGATCGCCGGGACATAGAGCACGTCGACGAAGCTGATGTGCTGCACCAAGAACAGGGCCGGGCCCTTGAGCCGCTCGGGGTTGAGCACGGTGACGTCTACGCCGACGAGCTTGAGCCCAAGACGACCCCAGCGGTGCGCGAGGAGCGCCCACACCCGACGGGGGCCGAGGAGCGGCGCCAAAGGGAGCGCCACCACGCCGATGATCAGGCTCCACGCCCAAGCGAGGCCAAAACGAATCGCCGCCACGGGCCCCGCTGGGGGCACCGCGGGCGTCGCCGCGGGCGGCGAGGCGGGCGCGGTCGGCTCGGTGGACATTGGGAGGATGGTATCATGTCCAACTTCGCGGAGATCGGGCCTGCGCTGGCCGAAGGAGCTCCATGCGTGTCGCCGTCATCGCCACCTACACCCACCCCACACGCACCCGGGTAAAAGAGCCGTCGATCATGCAGTCCGGCGTCCCGGAGCTGATCGCCGGGCTCTGCCCGCCGGACGTTGAGGTCGAGCTCTACAACGAGAAAGAGGACGACATCCCGCTGGACCGCGACTGGGACCTCGTCTTCTTCTCCTACCTGCACTCCTACTATGAGCACACCAAGGTGCTCTCGACGCTGTTGCGCCGCCGCGGGGTGCGCACCGTCGCCGGGGGCCGCCACGCGAGCTTCTTCTCCGAGGACGTTCAGCGCTGGTTCGACGCGGTCATCGTCGGTGAGCCCGAAGGTGCGGTACAGGCCGCCATCGCCGATCTCAAGAAGGGGAGGTTGCAGAAGGTCTACCTCGGTGTCGACACCCCGGTCGAGGACATCCGCCCCTACCGCTACGACCTCATCGACTTCAGCAAGAACCGCTACCGCCTGCCCGGCGTCGAGGCCAGCCGGGGCTGCCCCTTCACCTGCAACTTCTGCGTGCTGACCGGGCACGAGAAGTACCGCTACCGCCCCGTGCCCCAGGTCATCGCCGACATCACCCAGCACATGCGCTGGAACAAGTCCTTCGGCGGCCTGATGGACAAGGTGTTCATCTTCTTGGACAACAACCTCGGCGGCAACAAACGTTACCTGCGGGAGCTCTGCGAGGCGCTCATCCCCTACAAGCTCATCTGGGGCTGCTCCTTGACCTTCAACATCTTGAAGGACGAGGAGCTGCTCCGCCTGATGGCCAAGGCTGGCTGCCGCTACATCTACACCGGGCTTGAGTCCCTGAACCCCGAGTCCATCAAGGCGATGAACAAGGGCCAGAACAAGCTCGCTGAGGTGGAGTTCACCATCCACCGGGCCTACGACCTCGGCATCTTGGTGAGCTTCGGCCTGCTCGTCGGCACGGACGGCGACACGAATGAGTACCTCGACCGCTTGCCCGAGCTGCTCCTCAACCTGCGCTTCTTCTCCATCACCTTCGTGGGCATCGTGAGCCCCTACCCCGAGACGCCGATGTTCCAGGAGGTGAAGGCCCAGGGGCGGCTCTTGCCGGGGACGATCAGCCGGGACTACGACGGCTACACCGTCTGCCACCGCCCGGCCCAGCTCACGCCGAGTGAGGTCGCCGAGCACTACGTCCGGCTTTGCCAGAAGGTGGGGAGCTGGAAGAACGTCGGGCGGCACTGGTGGCACAACATGATGCGCAGCCGGATGCCCCGGTATCGCGGCGTGATCGGCATCTCCGGGCTGGAGATCGCCAGCGTCGCCCACTCCACACGCAACACCAAGCGGCGGTTCATCGCCGGGCTCGACCCCATCGAGGCCTGGGACGCCCAGCAGATGTCGGCCTTGGGGGTCACCCCGCAGGTCTTGAGCTGAAGGATCCCGAGCCGCACGACGCTTCGGAGGACCGCGCACGTCCGCGCTGGCCGCGAGATATGAGGGGGGAGAACCGCGCGTAGGAGTCGCCTCTGCTCACCCTCTGGAGAGACTTTCGAGTCTCGATCATCGTCTCTGTGCTGTGTCTGGGCCTCGCCTTCTGGTGGGGCATGAGCACCGACATGGGCCCCTGGACGGCCGTGTGGGTCACCTTGGTGCTGAGCGTCATGGAGGTGACGCTCTCCTTCGACAACGCCGTGGTGAACGCCGCGGTGCTCAAGGAGATGGACGAGTGGTGGCGGAAGCTGTTCCTCACCCTCGGCATCCTCATCGCCGTGTTCGGCATGCGCCTCGTGTTCCCGGTGGTCATCGTCGCCGTGGCCACAGGCGACGGGCTCGTGGAGGTCTCGCGCCTGGCGATCGAGAACCCCGACGCCTACTCCCAGCACCTCCACGACCACCATGTGAGCATCGCGTCCTTCGGCGGGATGTTCTTGTTGCTGGTCTGCCTACGGTTCTTGTTCGACCACGAGCGAGAGCTTCACTGGTTAGGCCGGTTTGAGGCGGGCTTAGCGAAGCTCGGGCGACTACACGCCTTTGAGCTCGCCGTGGCGCTCTCGGTCCTGCTCATCATGCAGTTCACCCTCGACATCCCGCCGGAGAAGCAGCTCACGAGCCTCGTCTCGGGGGTGCTGGGCATCGTGCTCTTCGTGCTCGTGGACTCCGTGGACGCCTTCTTTGAGCTCGTGAGTGAGGTCCGGGGCGGCGGCGGCATGGCCAAACGTGCGGGGCTCGCGGGCTTCCTCTACCTCGAGGTGCTCGACGCCTCGTTCTCCTTCGACGGCGTGATCGGCGCCTTCGCGATCACCCGGGACGTCGTGATCATCATGCTCGGCCTCGGCGTCGGCGCGATGTTTGTGCGCTCCTTGACCGTGTACCTCGTGCACCGCGGCACCTTGGACGAGTACGTCTTCTTGGAGCACGGCGCGCACTACGCCATCGGGGCCCTGGCGGTGATCATGCTGCTCAGCGTCTCGATGCATGTCCCCGAGGCGATCACGGGGCTCATCGGCCTCGCGTTCATCCTCGTGTCGGTGTGGTCTTCAGTGCAGTATCGTAAGCAGCACGAGGCGATCGGCGGCTAGGCGGCGCTCGGCGGGTGTATGATGTTGGGACCCCTGCGCTGGAGTCCCAAATGACGCTGTGGTTCGTGCTGCTCGCCTGCACCCCCGACGCCCCCGCCCCCGAGACGAGCACCGAGGCCCAGGATCGGCTCATTGAGCAGCTCGTCACCGCGGCCCCCGGCGCCGTGATCGAGCTGCCCGCGGGCACGATCCAGCTCGACCGGGGGCTCTCGCTCAGCGCCGACGGGGTCACCCTGCGCGGCGCGGGCATGGACAAGACGATCCTCAGCTTCAAGGGCCAGAAGTCCGGCGCCGAGGGCCTGCTCGTCACCGGGAACAACTTCGTCATCGAGGACCTCGCCATCGAGGACAGCCTCGGCGACGCCCTCAAGGTGAAGGGCGCCAAGGGCGTGACCATCCGCCGGGTGCGGGCGGAGTGGACCGGCGGCCCGAAGGAGGGCAACGGCGCGTACGGCCTCTACCCCGTGCAGTGTGAGGACGTGCTCATCGAGGAGAGCGTCTCCATCGGCGCGAGCGACGCGGGCATCTACGTCGGGCAGTCGAAGAACATCGTCGTGCGTAACAGCCGCGCCGAGTACAACGTCGCCGGCATCGAGATCGAGAACTCCACGGGCTCCGACGTGTACGGCAACACGGCGACGCACAACACCGGGGGCATCCTCATCTTTGACCTGCCCGACCTGCCGGTGAAGAACGGCGCCGGGCACCGGGTGTACAAGAACACCGTCGTCGACAACAACACCGACAACTTCGCCCCCGAGGGCAACACCGTCGCGATGGTCCCGCCGGGCACGGGCATGCTGGTGATGGCCGCGAACGACGTGGAGGTGTTCGAGAACACCATTCAGCAGCACGACACCTTGGCCATCGCCGTCGTGAGCTACCAGATCATGGGCAACGAGATCAAAGACACGGCCTATGACCCATACGTCGAAGGAGTGTGGGTGCACGACAACACGATCACCGACGCCGGGCAGCGCCCCCGTGGCATGATGGTGAAGGCCGCGGCCTTCGCGATGGGCGGCACCATGCCCGCGCTCTTGTGGGACGGCATCGTCGCCGCGGACCGCGTAGGCCCGGACGGCCAGCTCGCCGCTGACAAACGTATCTGCCTCCAGCGCAACGGCGACGGCGGCTTCGTGAACGTCGACGCCCCGGGGAACCTCAAGAACCTCAGCCGCGACCTCACGCCCCACGACTGCGACCTGCCCGTGCGGGCGCCCCTGAGCTTGCCCCAGCTCGCCCAGGCCGAGGTGCCCGCGGCGGATCCGACCGCGCCCGCGACGGCGGCCACCCCGTGAGCGTCGGCGCGCTGCTGGTGGTGCTCTTCGGCTGCGGCGCGGCGCCGGTGACGCCAACCCTCGCCGCGCCGTTCCCTAAGCAGCTCTCGGCCTGGGGCCTCTTCGTCGGGGACCTCGCCGCGCTGACGCCGAACGAGGGCGTCGAGCCCTACCAGCTCAACACGCCCTTGTTCTCGGACTACGCCGAGAAGGACCGCCACCTCTGGCTGCCTGAAGGCGCGACCATCCCTTACGCCGCCGAGGGTGTGCTGCAGCTCCCCCAAGGCTCGATCATCACGAAGACCTTCTCCGCGCCGGGCACCGGGCGCCACATCGAGACCCGGCTGCTCGTGCACACGGCGTCGGGCTGGGTCGGCCTGCCGTATGTCTGGGACGAGTCCCAAGAGGACGCCACCTTACGCCTCGCCGGGGCGACCTTGGCCGAGACCTTCACGACCCCGTCCGGCGAGAAGGTCGCGCTCGATTATATCGTGCCCGACGCAAATCAGTGCAAAGGCTGCCACGAGACCCGCTCGGACCAGATGTCGCCCATCGGGCCGAGCGCCCGGCAGCTCAACGGGCCGAGCCCGGCGGAGGGCGGCGAGAACCAGCTCGCCCGGCTGAGCCGCCTGGGGATGCTGACCGGGGCCCCGGCCTCACCGGATGACGCGCCCCGGGCGCCGGTCTGGGACGATCCGAGCACGGGTGACCTCGACGCCCGGGCCCGGGCTTACCTCGACATCAACTGCGCGCACTGCCACAGCCCTGAGGGCCCGGCGAACACCTCGGGCCTGCACCTCGGCGTCGAGGTCCCTGGGGACGCCCGGGCCCTGGGCCTGTGTAAGCCGCCCATCGCCGCGGGCCAGGGCTCGGGCGGGCGGCGTTACTCCGTCGTGCCCGGCGCGCCGGAGGAGTCGATCCTGCTGCACCGCCTGGCCTCGACGGCCCCCGGCGAGCGGATGCCGGAGCTCGGCCGCGCGCTCTCTCACGCCGAGGGCGTCGCTTTGGTGCAGGAGTGGATCGACACCATGCTCGGCGGGTGTGAGGCGGATCCGCCGCCCTCGGGCTGAGCCGTGCCGGTCACGATCCTCGACGGCCCCATCGGCACGGAGCTCGCCGCCCGCGGGGTGGCGACGCCGCCGGGGGAGTGGAGCGCCTGGGCGGTCACCCACGCCCCGGCGACCCTGGCCGCGCTGCACGCCGAGTACGCCGCCGCCGGGGCCACGGTGCACACCGCGAACACCTTCCGCACCCAGCCCGGCGTCTACAGCGACGGGTTTGAGGCTGTGCTGCGCCGCGCCGTCGCCTTGGCCCGGGGCGCCGTGCCCCCAGCACACCGCGTCGCCGGGTCCATCGCGCCCATCGAGGACTGCTACGAGCCCTGGCGCTCCCCGGCGGACCCCCGCCCGGCGCACCGCCAGATGGCGCGGGCCTTGGCCGCCGCCGGGGTGGACCTCCTGCTCTGCGAGACCTTCCCCCACGTCGGCGAGGGCCTCATCGCCGTCGAGGAGGCCGCGGCGACGGGCCTGCCGACCTGGGCCTCGTTCACCGCGGGGCCCGACGGCGCGCTCTTGACCCCGGCGGCCTTGGGGGACGCCGCCCAAGAGGCCGTGGCCCGCGGGGCGTCGGCGGTGCTCGTGAACTGTGTGCCCGCCCGGCTCACCTTGCCTTATGTCGAGCGCCTCGTGGGCCTCGGCGTGCCCTTCGGCGCCTACGCCATGGCACCACGCCCGCCCACATCGCGGCGTTGGCGGCGCTCAATACGGCAGACGGCGCCCGGCCTCCTCCACGGTGAGCCCAGCGAAGAGCGGCAGCGCCAGCAGCTCCGCGGCGGCCTGGGCGTCGCCGAGGCGGGCGAGGGTGCGCAGGGTGAGGGCGCGGATGATGCCGCCAAAGGGCGCGTAGCGCTGATGGAGGGCTTGGGCGGCGGTGAGGCGGCCGGTCAGCTCCGCGGAGAGCAGCTTGCCGCGCAGGGCCGGGTCGAGGCCATGAAGCTCACACACGGGCGCGACGGCGGCGAGGGCCTCGTCTCGTCTCAGGCAGGCGGCGAGCGCCCGGGCGTGGTGCAGCCGCAAGAAGATGCGGGTCCGCTCCTGATAGTCCCTTCGCATCTTGACCAGGTTGGCGGAGTTCAGGGCCTCCTCGGCGGTCGTCAAGGCGCCCTCGGCGTCGCCGACCCGGAGCAAAGCGTCGGCGAGGTCACCCAAGGCCCGGGGCCGCTCGTCGGACGAGGCGCGGTGGAGTGCGAGTCTCCGCAGGCTGAGGGCCGCCTCGTGCTCACCGCGCAGGGTGTGCAGTAGGGCGTTAGGACCGAGGAGGTGAACGTGGTGCTGCTCCTTGACGTCGCTAAGCGGCGCGAGGGCCAAGACCTCGGCGGCGCGTCTGGGGTCGAAGGTGTCGATGGCCCGTACCGCGAGGTGACCGATGGCCTGTGCGAGGGCCACGCCGTCGAGCACTCTCAGGGAGGCGGTGAGCCGCGCCGCGAGCTCGGCGCCGCGGGTGTCGTCCGCGGAGTGGTTCGCGGCGGCGACGCAGACGACGATGAGCTCGGCGCGGTGATGGGGGCTTAGGTCGGGCTCATGGAGCAGGCGCTCGGCCCGTTTGGCGGCCTCCTCCCAGCGGCCCGCGCGGTCGAGCCGCCGCACCGCGTCGAGGTGCTCGTCAGGATCATCGGCGCGGCCGAGCCACTCAAGGGCCTCAGTGAGCGTGCCGACGGGCGCCGTGCCCAAGACCTGCCCCAGACCCGCCGCCTGGGGCAGGAGCAGGGTGGCCCGGGGCGCGGCCTCGCGGCAGAGGCGCTGCTTCTCGGCGAAATGACCGACGGTCATTACGGCGCCTGAGGCGCTGATCTTGCCCGTCGCGACGACGAGGCTGAGGTCGAGGGTGAGGCGGGCCGCGCCCACCGCCGCGAGGGCCAAGGCGAGTCCCGCGGACGCTCCCTCCCAGCCCTCTTCGGGCTCAAACCGCGCGCTGAAGCGGAGGTTCGGGTCGTTCAGGAACGCCCGGGCGGCGTCGAAGGCGGGCCGCAGCGCCTCGCGGCCCACCGGGAGGCTGTCTTGGGGCGCGCTCGTCTTGGTGACCGTCACCGTGATGAGCCGGCCAGCGCCGCCGGAGACCGCCGGGAACCGGGCGACCCCCGGGCCGAGGGGCCCCGGGCGGTGCGTGATGAGGAGACGCTCGGCCAGGGCCTTGTGGGCGTCGGTCCACGCCGCCTGGGGGAGGAGGGGCGCGAGGTCCATGAGCAGGCGCCGGGCCAGCGCACGCTCACGCAGCGCGCCTGAGCCGAGCCCGGCCTCGGCGGCGCGCCAGGCGAGATCAGGACGCCCGTCGTCGAGGTGGCCCTGCACCTCCGCGTAGAGCGCGCTCACGGGTCGAGCCGCAGCCGGGTCGTGCCGCCGCTGTGGGTGATGATCCACTCGCCGTCGCTCGCCGGGAAGCTCGCCCCGACGGGGGTGACCGTCGGCGTGACCTCGGCGCCGTCCCGCCGCGCCGTCGCCGCGGGGTCGCTGCAGAGGAGGACGGGGTTGTCGGTGTCGTCTTGGGTGA
>JAKLKD010000194.1 GCA_023150845.1 Myxococcota bacterium
CGCGGTGATCGTCGAGTTCTCCAACAGCGAAATGGGAATAGAATACTACTTTAACGATGCTGGGGAGATGATCGGCGCCCACGAGTGGATCTTCGAAGGCACCGGTTGGTGTTGTGAGGGTCAAGTGGGCGAGTCCATGCGCTTCGGAATGGAGCACCCCACGTGCACCCCGGAGCCTGAAGATGAGCCCAAAGACTCCCGCTGGTCCTGCGCCGCGCTCAACCCCCAACCTTCGGGCCTCGTCTTCTTCGCCGCCGCCCTGCTCGCCGCGCGCAGGAGGCGCCGCTGACCCAGCCCTGCTCCCATGCAGCCCACCCGTCAAGAATGCTACTCTGATGGTGGCCCTCCGCGCGCTACGGCGCGGCCGCCCCGCAGTGACCCACCCTCACCCGCCGCAGCTCCCCCCGCCCGGAGCCCCGCCATGACCACCACCCACCCCGTCGCGCCCCCGTCGGACCTCCTCGGCCCCGGGGAGACCTTCACCGTGGAGTCCAGCTCGGGGTGTGATGGAGGCTGTGGCGGCGGCTGCGGTGCAGGTTGCGGCGGCGGATGCGGCGGCGGCTGCGCGGGGGCCCACGCCGACGTGGACACGCAGCCCCACACGGACACCCAGGCCGACCCCGTCATGCGCCTGCACATCGACGACAGCCTCTTCGCCGCCTGGACCAGCAACCAGTTCTCCGCCTCCTCCGACTGGCTCCCCGCCGCCCCCGTCAAGCGGGTCCGCGCGCGGTGGGAGCTCCGAGACCTCGTCGGGCCCTTCCGCGCCGCGCCGGGCTTTCAGGTCGCCAACCGAGAGACCGCGCCCGGCGCCTTCAACAACATCGGCACCCAGCAGACCACCGAGGGTGTGCGACAGACCGAGTGGGAGGATCTGTCCAGCTACGTCGATGACAAGGTGCTCATCCGCTTTGGCTGGGTCACACGCAACAGCACAGGCACCGCGCTGAGCTTCGGCCATGCGCGGGGCGTGTTTGAGGTGGAGCTTCACTGTGGCTCCGTGCTCCAGTTTGAGGTGCCGTTCAGCGAGCGTTTCCCGCCGGGGGAGCTCGTCTTCCCGCAGGGCGTGGAGTGGCCGAGTGTTGGGGAGGTGGCCGATGAGGCGGAGTGGGCGGCCATGGAGCACTACGAGCCCATTGGCTACACGTCAGAGCGTGACCGCTGTGATGGGGGATGCTCGCTTGATGAGGAGGACGACTCCTCCGGCTACTCTCCCAAGGCCAGCCCCCGCCTGTCCCCATGGGGCGACAATGTCGCGCTCTCCGGTTTGGCAGGCGCGGCGGCCTGGGGGCGCATGGGCTCCGCACAGAAGGGCTCCGCGAGCGAAGGCGGCACCAGACGCGATGAGGATGACGTCGGGGACGATCCGTTTGAGATGCCCCCCAGAGGCGAGTGGGGCAGCCCAAACTCAGGGGACTGCGCGCTAAAAGATCGGCGAGACAACTGCGATGCGCCGATAGTCGGCCCCTATCGGTCGATTGATGACCTGCTCACCGATGAGCTGCGAGAGGAGGTGCTGCGGCGTGTGACCATCACGGGTGAGACAGGCGAAGAGGAGGACTTCCTGATCGCAGCGTGGGCGTTGCTCATCGCGAACGTGGATGTGATTGACTGGCTCTCATGTCTAATGATGAGCAGGCGCAGGCAACAATGCCTCTCTCGGGTAGTCTCCACTAGATGGACTCGTAACGTAAAGATTCGGCTCCTCTCTGAGGCTCATAAGTTTTGCGAAGCAGGACTTAAGTTCGGGGAGCGTCGAAATAACATCTACATCTGCAGAAACTCCACATCAAACACTTGGGAGAGCTATTTGAGCTTATGGCAAGGTGGCCCAGGCTCACAGAGCCGTGAATGCGGCGTGATCGATCTCGCGGCGACACTACTCCATGAGTTGACTCATGCTTGTGGCCAAGACGAGCCTGGCCCAAACTCATGTGGGGTCTCGTATCGAATTGAGAACAGCTTTCGATGGGCTATGGCCTTTCGGTACTTTGGTGCAGGAAGGCACCCTTGCTGCGGGGGTCGCCCAGGGAACTGGCGAAAAACGGCGAGCGGTGAGGACTCGGCCGGACTCGGGCCTCTCTGGAACTACGACGGCTCCATATTCCCAACAGACGATGACTATTGTCCAGGAGCATAACCATGGCACACAGACGCACACTCTCGATCTTCGTGGCCATCTCTACTCTCACTGGGCTGATGTTGCCCGCACTTCGCGCAGACGCGACCAAGTGCGAGTCCCCAACCCAAAATTATGCCTATATCTACAAGTTTATGGTGTTCGTTGACGGCGACGAGGTGGCTCAAGAGGACCCCGTGGCCTTAGCGTGGAACACCCAAGGCTATCTCCTCGTCGACCAGCGTGAGGCAGCAGGCATTCTGACACAGTCGTGGCGAATCACGCACATCCCGAACGATGAAGATACCATCAACGCCAGCGGACCTGTGGAGGGTAACTGATGTCCTCTCCTAGCCTCATGATGCGCGTGCTGCTCGCGTCGTGGGCCCTTCATGGGCTCGGAAGCTGTCGCCCCACACCTTGCGAGCCAGGACTCCGCCCCGAGCCCGCGACGTTGACCACAACTCTTCCCGATGGTCGGCCCGCCACCCTTAGCTTGTCAAACGAAGAGATCGTGATCACCTTCGTGGACGACGATGCGCGGACAGTCGAGGTCTTCTACGCGATTGGGCAGTGGGAATTTGGCCAAGATTGAGCGTGGCGTCTCCCACTCTATCGCCACAGCAGGTGAACCGCCCGGAGCCCCGCCATGACCACCACCCACCCCGTCGCGCCCCCATCGGACCTCCTCGCCGCCCGCAGGAGACGCCAGCCATGAGCCTCACCGTGCTCCTCGCGCTCGCCCTGCCGGACCTCGCGTTCGCTGAGGACGGCTGCGATGACAGCTCGCACCCCGTCGAAGCAGAGGGCGCCTACTATCTGGAGGGCGTGGGTTGTGTTGTTGGAGACATCAGCTTGTATTGTGAAGAGGCGGTCAACGGTGACTGTAAATCCTGGGATCAAGTGGTCGCCCGATACGAGGATTCACCGCCCGAGGTGAAGGACATTTACCTGCTTGATTGCGCACAGGGGAGTGACTACGCGCACAGATGGAACCAAAGCTCAAGCGCTTGGGAGGCGTATCAGTATTTCGATGAGGATGGATTCTCGGCAGGTCGCTACAATGTCACCTTTGGAGACCCCTACTGCTGCAAGGGCGTCGAGACCTACACACGCTACTACGGCGACCCCTACGCCACCTGCATCGAGCCCACCGACACAGGCGACTCCAACACCGCCGACACCCCCAAGACCGGCCCCTGCGGCTGCGCGACCGACACAGGCGCCGCCGCCGCCGCCCTCTTCGCCGCCTCCTCCCTCCTCACCCTCCGCAGGAGACGCCAGCCATGAGCCTCACCGCGTTCCTCCTCTTCACCCTGCCGAACGCCGCCCTCGCCAAGGAGGGCGATGAGGGCTGCGACGCCGACTGGTATGTCGTTGAGTCCGAGGGGCCTCTCTACTTGGCGGGCATCGGATGCGTCGTGGGTGGGATCGATGTGTATTGTGAGGAAACCTTTCGGGGAGACTGCCTCTCCTGGGATCAGGCGACGGCCATCTATGAAGACTCCCCAACAGCGGTTAAAGAGATCTATCTGCTCGACTGCGCGAACGGGAGCGACTACGCACATCGTCTAAACCAAAGCTCAAGTGCTTGGGAGGCCTACCAGTACTTTGACGAGGACGGATTCGCGGCAGGTCACTACTATCGCACCTTCGGCGACCCTTGGTGCTGCGCTGGAATCGAGACGACTCGTTTTTATTACGGCGATCCCTACGCCACCTGCATCGAGCCCACCGACACGGGCGACAACGACACAACGGACACAGGCGACACCGACACCGGCGACACCCCCAAGACCGGCCCTTGCGGCTGCGCCTCGAACACAGGCGCCGCCGCCGCCGCCCTCTTCGCCGCCTCCTCCCTCGTCGGCCTCCGCAGGAGACGCCAGCCATGAGCCTCACCGCGTTCCTCCTCTTCACCCTGCCGAACGCCGCCCTCGCAAGAGAGGGTGAGGAGGGTTGCGAAGAGTATTGGAGCGACATTGATCTTCCCGGAGCACACTACGTCCCGACTGTCGGCTGCGTGGTTCCTGACCTCAGCACATACTGCGACTATTCATCTGGCGGTGATTGCATCTCCTGGGATCAGGTGCTTGAGATCTACGAAGACTCACCAACAGATGTCAAAGAGAGCGTCTTGCTCACCTGTGCCGAAGGCAGCGATTACGCCTATCGCTGGGACAGGAGCAGTCCAGATGATCCCTTTGCAGAAAACTACATGTACTTCGATAAAGGGGGATTTTTATCGGGCTACTATTCAGTCGCCGGTGGAGATCCTTTTTGTTGTGAGGGCGTCCAGACTTGGCACTATTACGTCGGCGACCCCTACGCCACCTGCATAGAGCCCTCCGACACAGGCGACACCGACACAGGTGACACCGCCAACACCCCCAAGACCGGCCCCTGCGGCTGCGCGACCGACACAGGCGCCGCCGCCGCGCTCCTCGCCGCCTGCTCCCTCCTCACCGTCCGCAGGAGACGCCAGCCATGAGCCTCACCGCATTCCTCCTCACCCTGCCGAACCTCGCCCGCGCAGAGTCCGCCGTTGACGACTGCTCCGAGAGCGCCGTCCCCGTCCTCTCCGAGCGCGCGGTCTATGTGGACGGCGAGGGCTGCGTCGTCGATGACATCGGCGCGCTCTGTAAGGAGAAGTACAACAGCGACTGTGAATCATGGGTGCAGGTGGTCACCCGAGTAGAGGCCGAGCAGCCCGACGACGCCGACGCCTTGCTCAAGGACTGCACCAACCCCCGCGACTACTACCACCGTTACGACGCCAGCACAGAGGGCCTCACCACCTACTACTATTATGATGATCGCGGGAGCATCATCGGCGCCAGCTTCGTCTCCAGCGGCGCGCCCTTCTGCTGCGACGGCGTCGAGACCGACACCCTCTTCTACGGCGAGCCCGCTGACCCCTGCGTCGTCCCCGACGAGCCCGACGACAAGAGCGACGGCAAGACCGGCCCCTGCGGTGGCGGCGCGGGCGGTGGGGCCGCCGTCGCGCTCCTCTCCGCCATCACCCTCGGCGTGACGCGCAGGAGGCGCCAGTCATGAGCCTCACCATGCTCCTCGCGCTCGCCCTGCCGGGCCTCGCGTTCGCTGAGGACGACTGCTCACCAGACACCTACGAGAACGCTATCTACGATGACGGCGTCTGTAAGCTTTTCGGACCTGAAGAATTCTGTGCTGACATTTATGACGGCGACTGCCCCACCTACGATGAGATAACAGACGGAGTAGCCGGCTCCAACAGCGAAATGGGAATAGAATATTACTTTAACGATGCTGGGGAGATGATCGGCGCCTACGAGTGGATCTTCGAAGGCACCGGTTGGTGTTGTGAGGGTCAAGTCGGCGAAGCCATGCTGTTCGGCATCGAGCCCCCCACCTGCACCCCTGTCCCCGACGAAGAGCCCAAGGACCGCCGCTGGTCCTGCGCCCACCTCCAACCCCAAACACACGGGCTGCTCCTCCTCGCCGTGGCCTTGATCGCCGCGCGCAGGAGGCGCCAGCCATGAGCCTCACCATGCTCCTCGCGCTCGCCCTGCCGAGCCTCGCCCGGGCCGAGGACGAGTGCTCACCCGACGCCTACGAGGGAGCCATCTACGACAACGGCGCTTGCAAGCTTTTTGGTCCAGAGGAGTTCTGCGCCGAGGTTTACGACGGCGACTGCCCGACGTACGATGAGTTCACCGACGGTGTAGACGGCCAAGGGGCTGAGATCACCCGCTGCGGCCCAGGGAGCGATGTGGCGGTGATCGTTGAGTTCTCAACGAGTGAGTGGGGAGAACGAAGCTACTTCAACGATTCTGGTGAGATGATCGGTGGCTACGACTATATCTTCGAGGGCACAGGCTGGTGTTGTGAGGGTCAAGTCGGCGAAGCCATGCTGTTCGGCATCGAGCCCCCCACCTGCACCCCTGTCCCCGACGAAGAGCCCAAGGACTCTCGCTGGTCCTGCGCCGCGCTCAACCCCCAGCCGAAGGGCCTGGTCTTCTTCGCCGTGGCCTTGATCGCCGCGCGCAGGAGGCGCTGGTTATGACGTTTACACCCCTGCCCACGGTTGGCCCTCCGCGACACGCCATCTTCACAGACTCACCCGCCCTCGGTCATCGAGCGCGGTCACCCCAATCCGCGCGTGAGCTCGGCGGGGCCTCCTCAATGAGAGGCTTGACATGATCGTCTTGCTCATCGGAACGCTCCCCCTCACCTTCGGGGCTCCCCCCTCAGCGGCGGACTCCGCGAGCTGCCCCGACTCGTCCGAGGCCATCGCCAGCTCGACCTACATCGAAGGTCGAGGATGTGTGGTTGAAGACATCGCCGACTATTGTGATCGCGCGTATAGCGGCCCCTGCCCCACATGGGCCCAAACGCAGGCGCGCTACGGAGCGGACGCTGACCGGCTGCTCACTTGTGACGACGGTGGTACGGTGGCGTACAGGAACGTGTACGACGCGACCTCTTGGTATCTGCAGGAGGACTTTGACCACACGGGCCGGCTGATCGGCGCGCTGACCTACAGCTATGGCGACACAGACGACCCTTATTGTTGTGATGGAGTCACCTCAGGCGTCTTGCGCTGGGGCGACAGCGACGGAGTCTGCACGCCCGTTGAGCCCCACGACACGGGCGAGGCCGACTCAGCGGACACAGGCGCCGACACAGGGCGCGCCGACTCCAGCGACCCCGCCAAGGCCGGCCCCTGCGGCTGCTCCTCCAACAGCGCCGCGGCCGTCGCGCTCCTCTCAGCCATCACCCTCGGCGCGACGCGCAGGAGGCGCCAGCCATGAGCCCGATGTTTCCCCTGCTCTTGCTCTCCACGGCCGCCTACGCTGAGGATGAGTGCGCTCCCAACTACGAGTCCGCGACCTATGAGGATCGCACCTGCAGGTTGTTTGGGACCGAGGTGTTCTGCGTCGAGGTGTATGGTGGGGATTGCCCGACCTTTGAAGAGCAGACCTCTGAGTTCAACTATGATGACGAGAGCATCCGAAGCTGCGGCCCAGGCAGTGATGTCGCGACGGTTATCGAATCCGAGACTCATGAAGGCTCATCTGCCCGATATTTCGATGAGACGGGCGCGATGGTCGGAGGTTATAGCCACAGCTTCAACTCCTCCGTGTGTTGTGAGGGCAAGTGGGCGAACACGATCCTGTATGGCATCGAGACCCCCACCTGCACCCCTGTCCCCGACGAGGAGCCCAAGGACCGCCGCTGGTCCTGCGCCGCGCTCAACCCCCCGCCAAAGGGCCTGGTCTTCTTCGCCGTGGCCTTGATCGCCGTGACGCGCACAAGACGAGCCGCCCGGCGGCGTTAACATCGCGACGACAATCACCTGGCACCAGCTCATGGAGCAGCTCATGGCATGGCACTCCGTAGTCTCCATCCCGCATTTACTCCTCGCCCTGTCTCCCCTCGCCTGCACAAAGGTCATCGATGAGACTCCGAACGAAGACAGCCGGAGGGATGATTCACCAACAGCGGAGGATTCGGCGACCAAAGACTCTGACTCACCAGCCGACCCCGAGGTGACCCTACGATTTTTCACCACGGTTGATCTGGGTGGGTACGGCTTCAAGTCTGAAGAAGGAGAAGGGACAGGATTTGGCGCGACCGTTCCGTCTGGCACATTGGTAGTTTATCAAGATGTGCCTGGGCATTGGTGGCCCATCGGCATCAGCCCCGACCTTACAGCCTGCAACCAGGGCAAGACGGCGCTGGTCAATGACGGCGAGACCTATGACTGGACGTTCATCGACCTTCCTGGCGAGTTCTTCCTTGAGGAGTTTGTGTGCATCATGCCCTGAGCCCCCACCTCTCCACACCCCCTGAGCCCGGAGCCCAAATGTGGACCCTCAACGACCGTGTTGTCCGTCTCACGCTCACCCTCGTGGGCTTCTTCGGCGCGCTCTCGTCCGTCCAAGCCGTCTGGGCGTCAAAGTGCTGGCCTGAACCAGACACGAACGGCGCTGAGCTGCTGCGCCTGACCGTCAAGGTGGACGGGGAGCATGTCCCTGAAGAAGATCCCCTCTCATTGAGCTGGTCAACCGTCGGCTACTTGCACTATTCGGAGTCCCCCACCGATGACGGCTCACCACCCCAAGGGTACTTTTTAATCCTCCATGTGCCGGCAAGGGGAGATTCGTTTCACGTCGAGGTGAACCCATGACCCGGGCTGCCCTGGACCTGGCGCGCGGGGCGCTATTGGGGGCGCTCGTCTTAGGCGTCGGGAGCTGCGGGCCTAAGTGCCCTCCCCAGGCGTATCCTCGGCCCGGTGAGTTCACCGTCACCCTGCCCAGCGGCGAGGTGGCCCTGATGGCCTTCGGGCGCGGTGAGGACGGCAAGTTCTTGACCTTCACCCTCGTGGACGAGCTCGGCCGGGTCGTCGAGGTCAACTACAACGTCACGCCGTGGGACTATTGAGCCTAGGGCGCCGACCCCGCCGACCCCCCTTCCTTCCGCGCGCTCGGCGGTTAACTTCTGGCTCCCGCAGCCCCGAGGAGCCCCATGACCGCCGATCCCAGCGCCTTCGACACCGCGCGCGCCGTGCTTGAGCCCGCGGGCACCCGCGTCCGCGACCCGATCTCCAACAAGTCGATGTGGCTCGCTGGGATGCTCACCGATGGCCGCGTCGAGGACAACGCCCTCAAGTTCAACGTCGAGTTCACCGCCCAGCACAGCCGCGACGACCGGGCGCGCATGGTCGAGGCGCTGACGCTCAACATCCGCGAGCACGGCTGGCCGGGGGAGATCGTGCCCAACGTGCTCGTCGAGGGTGTGCGCCGCGCCGCCACCCCCGCCAGCCCTCGCCCCGCCGCCCCGGCGCCCAAGGCCCCAGACCCGGTGCGGGGCATGTCGGGCCCCGGGATGCAGGCCCACGGCGGGCCCATCACCCTGCAGCCCATCTCCGGCGTCAAGCACCTCGTCGCCGTGGCCTCGGGCAAAGGCGGCGTCGGCAAGTCCACCGTCGCCACCAACCTCGCCGTGAGCCTGGCCAAGCTCGGCTACCTCGTCGGCCTCATGGACGCCGACATCTACGGCCCGTCCTTGCCCCTGATGATGCACATCAAGGGCAAACCGATGGCCAACCCCGACAAGAAGGTCCTGCCGCTGATGTCGTATGGCGTGAAGTGTATGTCCATCGGCTTCATGGTGGACGACGCCGAGCCCATCATCTGGCGCGGGCCGATGGTCATGGGCGTGGTCAAGCAGTTCTTGCATGACGTGGCCTGGGCGCCGCTTGACTACCTCATCGTCGACCTGCCCCCGGGCACCGGCGACGCCCAGCTCACGATGATCCAGGGCGCGCCCATCTCCGGCGCCGTCATCGTCACCACGCCGCAAGACATCGCGCTCTTGGACGCCGTGCGCGGCCTGGAGATGTTCAAGAAGCTCAACGTGCCCATCCTGGGCGTGGTCGAGAACATGAGCTGGATGGAGCTCCCCGGCGGCGCGGGCAAGGTGTTCCCCTTCGGCGAGGGCGGCGGGGTGCGCCTCGCCCAGCGCTACGAGACGGCGCTCTTGGGCCAGGTGCCCTTGGACCAGGCCGTGCGGGAGGGCGGCGACGAGGGCAGCCCCGCCTCGCTGGAGGATGGCCCCATCGCGGACGTGTTCTTGGGCGTCGCCCAGACGGTCATCCGCGCGCTGCCCGTATAAGATGACTGGATGAACGCGCCCACGCCGCTCATCGACCGCTTCGGGCGGGTCCACACCTACCTGCGGGTCTCGGTCACGGACCGCTGCAACTTCCGCTGCGTGTACTGCATGCCGGAGGACGGCATGGCCTGGATGCCCAAGGCCGACATCCTCAGCTACGAGGAGATCGCCCGGCTGGTCGGCGTGTTCGTGGGCCTGGGCGTGCGGCGGGTGCGGCTGACCGGCGGTGAGCCCCTGGTGCGCGCCGATCTGGAGCTGCTCGTCGAGGCCCTGGGCCAGCTCCCCGGCTTAGACGACCTCACCATGACCACCAACGGCCACCGCCTCGCGGGCTGCGCCGAGCGCCTCTACGCCGCCGGGATGCGCCGGGTGAACGTGTCCTTGGACTCGCTGAACCCCGAGCGTTTCGCCGCGCTCACCCGCGGCGGCCGCCTGGACAAGGTGCTCGACGGCCTCGACGCCGCCCGCGCCGCCGGGATGCGCCCGGTGAAGGTCAACGCCGTGATCCTGCGCGGCGAGAACGACGACGAGGTGCTGCCCCTGGTGGAGCACTTCTCCCAGACCGCGGCGTCTACGGTGCTGCGCTTCATCGAGTACATGCCCTTTGAGGCCCGCTGGCACCAGTCCGTCCCGGCGAGAGAGCTCCGGGCGAAGATCAACACGCGCTACACCCTCGAACGCCACGAGGAGCAGCTCGGCGACGGACCGGCGGTCTACTGGAGGGTGCGGGAGACGGGCCTCATCGTGGGCTTCATCTCGCCGCTCTCGGAGAAGTTCTGCTCGACCTGCAACCGCCTGCGCCTGATGGCCGACGGCCGCCTGCGCACCTGCCTGAGCGACGACGGCACGCCCTCCTTGCTCACGATGCTGCGTGGGGGCGCCGACGACGCCAGCCTCGCGCGGGCCGTGCGGGAGATGGTCCTGGGCAAACGTGAGGGCCACGGCTGCATGGAGGAGGGCGGCGCCCCCTTCGAGGGCGTGATGACCCGCGTGGGCGGCTGACCCGCCCGGGGCTAGACGTCCACGAAGTTGTAGGCGCGCACCTTGACCGTGCCCCCGGTGATCTCCGAGCAGCAGCCGAGGCGTAAGGTGGCCGGGAAGCCGTTCGCGGCGAGGGTCTGCTTCTCCCGGGGGGACTGCGGGGAGAGGTGCTCGGCGCCCTCGATGACCTCGATCCGGCAGGTGGCGCAGGACGAGTCGTTGCAGCCCGAGGCGATGGGGCGCTCCATGTTGCCGCTGATGTAGAGCGGCGACGACCCCACGTCACCGGAGAAGGTCTGCTCCTTGCCCCGATCGTCCACGAGCACCAGGGTGACCTTGGGGCGCTCAGGGCGCTTCGCCGGGGCACGATCGTCGGCGCCGGGGTCGAGGCCCATGAGCGACTTGAGCTTCTTGCGGATTCCGAAGGGGGTCATTCTGCGCTCCTGTGCAGGGAGAGGGGATCTCTGTGGACTTCTGGCCTAGAATCGGTGGACTCGGCGGCCATCATACAGGGCCTGTTCTGCGCCGCGAGCCCCCGCCTGCCTTGTCTTCTGGGCGCGGTCGTGGCAAGGTTCAAGATTGAGAAAAAGATCTCTCCTGAGGCCCTGATGCTGCTGCTCTCGCTGCTGACCTTCTCGCCGGTGGCCTTCGCCCAAGATGTAGGCTCGATCACCGTCACCGTGACCAGCGGTCCCAACGGCAAGATCCTCGTCGATGGCAAAGACACCGGGCTCTCCACCCCGGCCACGGTGCCCAACGTCACCGCGGGCAACCACCTCGTGCAGGTGCAGGTGCCCGAGCGCTGCCTCGGCGGCGTCACGAGCGTCGACGTCGCCCCCAGCCGGGAGTCCCGCGCCGAGCTCACGCTCACCTCTCAGGGCGGCTTCACCCAGATCAAGGTCACCCCGGAGTCGGCCTCGGTGCTCATCGACGACAAGATGGTGCCGATGCCCTTCGCCGACGAGCTCACCTGCGGCAAACACAAGCTCCAGGTGACCGCGCCGGGCTACGTGCCCGAGACCCGCGAGGTCTTCGTCGAGATGGGCAGCGCGCCCACCTTCCGCTTTGAGCTCCTGGAGGAGGGCTTCGGCTCCGTCGTCGTGCAGGTCAGCCCGCCGAGCTCCAAGGTGCTCCTCGACGGCAAGCAGGTCGCCACGGGCAGCGAGACCTTGAGCAACATCCCCTCGGGCAGCCACGTCGTGCGCGCCGAGCTCGACGGCTACAACCCCGCCGAGCAGCCCGTCACCGTGCGCGCCAACGGCTCGACCCAGGTGAACCTCAACCTCACCCCGATGACCGGCGCCAACCCCGTCGACACCGCCAAGCCCCCGAAGGAGCCCAAGGAGCCCAAGCAGGGCGTGGGCAAGAAGGTCGCGGGCGGCGCGGCCCTGGCCGTGGGCCTCGGCGTCGGCGGCGTCGGCGCGGCGACCTACTCCAAGGCCCGCAGCGCCTACGTCAACAGCTACAGCCCGCTCTACAACGAGGGCAACTGCGGCCCCGACGCCACCGGCCCCGCCGACCCCGAGAAGTGTGAGCAGGCCCAGGGCGTCTACGACAGCGAGGTCGCCGGGCCTTACCGCGCCGGGATCGGCCTCATGGTCGCGGGCGGCGCCTTGGTCGCCAGCGGCGGCGTGCTGCTCTTCGTCAACGATGACCGGGCGATGATCGGCTACACCCGCGAGTTCTGATCCGCATGGGCCTCGCCCTCATCACCGACCCCAGCCTCATCGTGGGCTACCTGCGGGACGCCTCCAACACCGAGGGCCACGCGGACGGGCTCCTGCGCCCGAACGACGCCTACGAGGTCGCGGCGATCCTGCGGGACTGCCAGGCCAACCGGCGCCCGGTCACCGTCACCGCCCAGCGCACGAGCACCACGGGCGGCCCCGTGCCCGACGGGGGCTGGCTGCTCTCCACCGAGCGCCTCAGCCGCGTTCACCACATCGGCCCCGACCACGCCGTCGCCGAGGGTGGGGTGCTCCTGGGTGAGCTCCAGCGGGCCATCGAGGCCCAAGGCCGCTTCTACCCGCCCGACCCGACCTCCAAGGACGAGTGCAGCCTCGGGGGCTCCATCGCCTGCAACGCCTCGGGCGCCCGCACCTTCCGCTACGGCCCCACCCGGCCGTGGGTGGAGGCCGTCGAGGTCGTGCTGGCCACGGGGGAGCTGCTCACCGCCACCCGCGACACGCCCATCCCGGCGAGTTGGCCGCGGCCGCGCTGGCGAGAGCCCCAGGTGAAGACCGCCGCCGGGATCTACCCCGCCGACAACCTCCTCGACCTCATCATCGGCTCCGAGGGCATCTTGGGGGTGATCACCCAGGCCACCCTGCGGCTCACGGCTTTGCCTCCGCGGGTGTTCTCGATCCTCATCCCCTTCCCCAGCGCCCAGGCGGGCCTGGACTTCGTGATGCGCCACCGCCGGGGCGGGCCGCTCAGCCCGCGGCTCATGGAGTGGTTCGACGAGCACAGCCTGGACATGGTCCGCGCCCGGGTGCCCGACCTGCCCGCCGAGGCGAAGGCCGCCCTGTGGTGTGAGCAGGAGGCCACGGACGAGGACGCGGACGCGCTCATGGAGGCCTGGCTCGCCGCCCTGGAGGAGAGCGGGGCGCTGATGGACGCGGTGATCTTCGCCGACGACCCGCAGAGCCTGGAGCGCCTGCGCCGCTTCCGCCACGCCTTGCCCGCGGCGGTGAACGAGCGTGTGGCCCACAACGGCATGCCCAAGGTCGGCACCGACTTCGCCGTGCCCGACGAGGCCCTGCCGGAGATGATGGCGGCCTACGCCGAGGTCACCTTGCCCCACGTGCTCTTCGGGCACATCGGCGACAACCACCTGCACATGAACCTCTTCCCGCGCACGCCGGAGGAGCTCGTCGCGGCGCGGGCGGTGTGGGCGGCCTTGTTCAGGCGGGCGATCTCGCTCGGGGGCACGGTCTCCGCCGAGCACGGCGTCGGCAAGCTCAAGCGCCGGTTCTTGGCCGAGATGGTCGGCCCCGAGGCGCTCTCGTCCTTTGTGGCGCTCAAGCGTCATGTCGATCCAGCCTGGATCCTCGGCCGTGGAACCATGCTGGAGATCCCCGAGTCAAGCTGAATGGTGTAAGGTTCACCTCCCTTCGGTCGTTGCCCGCCCGGAGGCTACGATGGAGCGAGCGCGACCTGATGATGGTGGGAGCTGCCACCGCCGACGAGGGGCTCCTCGACCCCCCGCACGAGCTCGGGCTCGTCGAGCGGCTCAAGCGTGGCGACCGCGCGGCCTTGGGCGAGCTGTACGCCGCCTACGGGGACCGCCTCTTTCGCGCCGTGATCCTCCCGCGCCTGCCCATTCGCGAGCTGGCCGAGGACGTGCTCCGCGACACCTTCCGCCTCGCGCTGGAACGAATCCACCAGTACACCCCGGCGGATCGTTCGGTCTTCTTCTGGATGCGCCGCATCGCCATCAACCGGGCGATGGACGTGCACCGCGCCCACAAGCGCCAAGAGTCGCTGCGCGAGAAGGCCGAGCAAGACCCCGACCGCGTGATGGGCGCCCCGCCGCCCCGGCCTGACCGAGGCCAAGAGCTCATCGAGACACGAGAGCTCATCGAGGAGTCTCTCGCCCAGATCAACCCCCGCTACGCCCAGGCCCTGCGCCTGCGCCTGCTCGAAGACAAAGATCGTGAAGAGTGCGCCGCGCTGATGGACGTCACCGTGGCTACCTTCGATGTGATCCTCCACCGCGCCTGTAAGGCCTTTCGAGAGAAGTACCCCCCGCGATGACCCCTGAAGATCGCCAGGCATCGACGCTCGCAGACTGGCTGGAGGCCGGTCCGGGGGCCCCTCCGCCCGAGGAGCTCGACCCGGAGGTCATCGAGGCCACCTACGCCCTGCGCCCCTCCATGGCGCCCCCGGCCCGGGTGAGCCTCGACGACATCCTCGCTGGGGTCACCACGGGGCCCTTCGCGCGCCACGCCGCGCCCCTGCCTGACGCCGCGCCTGAGGCCCTGCCCGCCCCGGCGAACGCCCCCGACTTCGGCGGGAAGGTCGCCCCGGCGCCGCCGCTCCACCGCCGCCAGAGCCTCTGGGGCGCCTTGGGGGCCTTGGCCGCCGCCGCCTTGGTGCTCGTCACCGTGATGCCGCTCCAGGACGAGGTCACCGCGCCGCCTGAAGCCGTCGCCCCGGCGAGCAAGGACGCCCCCGAGCCGATGATGGACGCGCTGCCGACGCCGCCCCTCGGCGTCGCGCCCCTGGGCGACGTGTCTGAGCCCGAGGACGCCGAGCAGCGCGCCCAGAGCGCCGGCCCGATGCCGCTCACCGAGGTCACCCCCGCGCCGCCGCCGCCGCCCGCCGCCGCGCCGCCCGCCCAGCCGAAGGCCGCGCCCCAGAGCGCCGCGCGTCGTTACGAGGACACCCTCAGCTTAGACGGCAGCTACGGCAAGAAGCAGGAGCTTGAGCGCCAGGAGTGGTCGGCGGCCGAGGCCGATGACCTTGACGACTACAGCCAGAACGGGGTCGTCGGCGGCGCCGTCTCCGGGGACTACGCCACGCCCAGCGTGTCGGAGAGCCTCGACGCGACGACCACCGACGCCGTCGTCGCCGCGAAGGAGTCCGCGCGCCGGGACCGCGCGCCGCTCGGCAGCCGCGGCGCCGCGAGCAACTCCGCCGCCGTGCCCGCCGAGGAGTCACGCACCAAGGCCGCCGCGGGCTACGACGAGGTCGCCCAGGCCCCGGCCGCCGCCCCGGCGAAGTCCACGACCGCCTCCTCCTCGTCCTCCCTCGCCACCCAGCGCGCCGCGGCCTACCCCAGCGACTACCGGGCGAGCTGGTACACGGGCCTCTCCGACGCCGCCCTCGTCGCCCAGCTCCGCGACGCCGAGGCCGCCGCCAAGGCCGCCGCCGCCCAAGGGGACTACAACGCCGCCTCCGCCGCGGTCGCCCCCTTCGCCACCAACGCCGACGCCCGGGTCGCCCAAGACTTCGCCGGGCGCGCCGCGGAGTACACCCTGCGGGCCGGGAGCGCCTCCAAGGCCCTGAGCCTCACCCGCGCCGCCCGGAGCCGGTCGAACAGCAACACGCCTTACCTCGCGCGGCTCTGGGCCATCGAGGGCGCGGCGCAGGAGGCCCTCGGCGACAACGAGGCCGCCCAGCGCGCCTACGCCGAGGCCGCCCGGCTCAACCAGAGCCGCTGAGCCGAGGCTCAGGCGGAGGTGACCAAGACCCCGTCGCGGACGGCGAAGCCCCGCACCGGGCGGGCCTCCATCGCGGCGACGGCCTCGGCGTCCAGCGCCCAGCGGCGGGTGGCGGCGAGGTTCGCCACGCGGGCGCGCAGCCGGGTGGACTCCTCCTTCGGGTTCGTGAGCGCGCCGAGGAGCGCGGCGCGGACCTCGTCGGTCTCGTCCTGGGCGGCGAGCACCTCGACGGCGGCGTAGCGGCAGCCCTCGTCGTAGTCGGGCAAGGCCGAGCGCGCCGCGGCGACGAGGCTGGGATCCTTAAAGTCCGCGAGCTTCACGAGCAGGTTGCGCCGCTTGTCCGGGTGCAGCTCCGCGCGCATCGCCTCGGCCTCGATCATCTCCACGGTGAGCCGCATGGCCTGCTCTTGGCTCGTGAGCTGGGCGTAGAGCGCCAGCGGCCGGGCGAACTTGTCGGTCTTGAGCAGGCAGGCCCGCAGGGGCTCCACGGCGGCCTGGCCGAGGCCGAGGAGGAGCTGGCTGACCTCCTCCTTCTCGGCGGTGTCTTTCATGCCGTGCTCGTAGTCCATCTCGAAGCGGCCGATGAGCCCGCGGATCGCCGCCGGGGAGCCGTTCTCGGCGAGCCACTGGGCCGAGGCCTGGCGGTCCTCGATCGGCGTGTCCTTGGACTTGATCCGCTTGGCGTGCTTCTGGATCTGCTGCTCCACAGAGCCGCCAAAGAGAAAGTCGAACAGGCCCATGGTGTCTCGCCTCCGATGCGGGGCGAGGGATAACCACCATGACCGCCTGGGCAAGCGACGGCGATCAAGGAAGCGGGGCGCCGCAGGGGGCCCGGGCGCCGATCCAGATCCGCGCCCCGACGTCCGCCGCCGCCGGGGTGAGCCCGGCGCTCAGCTCGACGCCCGCCCGCGCCGCGC
>JAKLKD010000195.1:0-3308 GCA_023150845.1 Myxococcota bacterium
GAGGACGGCGTCATCTACGACCTCGACGCCCCCGACAGCGAGACCGTCGCGCTCATCCACCAGAACGTCGCGGACTACGTCAACGCGGGCGGTCGACTCTACGCCTCGGACTGGGCCTATGACTGGATCTCCCAGATCTGGCCGTCGAAGGTGGACTTCTTGGGCGCTGAGGCCAAGCCCGACGCCGCGCAGCTCGGCACCGCCCAGCTCGTGAACGCCGCCATCTCCGACTACGCCCTGAACGACTTCTTGGGTGACGCCGACCAGCGTATGCCTGTGGACTACGACCTGCCCGTCTGGCCGCCTATCGTCGCCGCGTCGAGCACGGTCTCCGTTCACCTCACCGGCACCATCGAGTACCGCGAGAACAGCGTGACCTTGGCCCAGTCCAGCTCGCCCCTGCTCGTGTCGTTCAACGTCGGCGAGGGTAAGGTGGTGTTCAGCACCTTCCGCCTCGTCGCGAACAACAATGCCGACACCCTGCGCATGATGCAGTACGTGATGTTCGCCCTCTGAGCGCCCAGCCCCGCGTTCGCTGAGACGCCGACCCACATGGGTCGGCGTCTTCGCTTCAGGGACTCAAAGCTGAGCCCCTGAGGCCCAAAAAAGAAGGGCGCCGACCCGGAGGTCAGCGCCCTCTGAAGACCGAGGGGTCGGTCAGTTCGCCGTGCCAGGCACCACGACGACGATGTCGAGGGAGTCGAGGAGCACGGTGTCATCGCCGATGACGTTGAGGGTCATCGTGAAGAACTGGTCGGCCTCGGTGGCGGCCACGGTGCCCAAGAAGTTGAGCGTGAAGGGCAGGCTCTCGATGCCCTTGTAGTCGATGCCCTCGTAGGACTCGGGGGAGATCGACTGCACCATGCCGTAGGTGTCGCCCTCGATGACGAGGGAGATCTTCGTGAACTCCACGGAGGAGACGAGCTGCTCCACGGCGGTCACGATGTTCGTCTTGAGCTCCTCGCCGAAGGAGGCGCCGCCCTGGGGCACGGCGAACACGAGCTCCTCGTCGGCCTCACCGTCACCGTCGAGGTCAGCCACGGAGCCGGTCGCCTGGGCGAAGCGGATCATCTCCGAGTAGGGGCTGTAGGGGCTCGTGGTGCCGTAGGAGCCGACGTCGATGCCGATGATGTAGCCGCCGAGGTCGGACAAGGCGGTGAACATGTCGTTCGAGCCCGCGTCGAGGGGGCAGCCGCCGGGAACCTGGCGGAGCGACGCGTTCGTGGAGTCCGGGTCACGGATGTAGATGTCGGTCGCGTAGACCAGGATGGGCAAGGAGTAGTCGCGGAAGCCGAAGCCGCCGCGGGTGCCCGTGTCAGGCCACGAGGCGTCGTAGCTGCCGGCCTGCTTGCCGCTGAAGGGGTCCGTCGAGGACTCGATGAAGGGCGGGATGTCGGCGCTGGCGTCATAGCGGCCGTTGCAGCCCATGTCGTAGCCCGCGCCGGTGATGCCCTGGTAGAGCGCCTCAACGGTGGACTCCTGGCCGTCACCGCCGTTGTGGAGCTGAACCTTGTTCAGCTCGTCCTGCATCGCGGACTCATCCGAGGTCACCTGCTGCAGCAAGATGAAGGGCTTGTCCGGAGAGGAGCCCATCGAGCCGTAGGGGTAGTCGTCGAACTGGGCGAAGCCGAAGGCGACGTTCTCGAAGGTCTTGCCCAGCTCAACCACGATCTCGGAGAAGCGGTCGGCGGTGGCGGAGAGCGTGCTGCCCATGGAGCAGGTCGTGTCGGTCAAGAACGCGATGTCGCCGTACTGGATGCGCAGCTCAAAGTCGAAGGACTCCTCGACGGAGGTGCGCTCCTCCACCTCGACGTAGATGCCCTCGATGGACGAGGTGGCGTCGAGGGGGTCCGTGCCCGCGGCGACCTCGGCGCCATCGGTCTGACCGTCGCCGTCGCTGTCGTTGTTGAGGGGGTCGGTCGCCGTGTCGTTGCGCTCCGTCGCGTCGCTGAGGCCGTCGCCATCGGAGTCGGTGTCGGCGCTGTCGAACTTGCCGTCGTTGTCGCTATCGAGGGGCTCACCACAAGAGCCGGAGACGCCGCCCTCCAGCGCGTCGGGGGTGCCGTCGTCGTCGCTGTCGATGTCGCGGAAGTCGTAGGTGCCGTCGCCGTCGCTGTCGATGGGCTCGTCGCGGTACTGGCTGGTGCCGCCCTCCCAGTTGTCGCAGAGGCCGTCGTTGTCGGAGTCCGTGTCGAGGTAGTCGGCGCGGTCCGTGCCGTCGGTGTTCACCGGGTTGGAGGGATCACCGCCGATCTCCCAGGAGTCGAGGATGCCGTCACCGTCGTTGTCGTCGTCCTGGAAGTCCGGGACGCCGTCCTTGTCGAGATCCCGGGGGTTCTCGGGGTCGTCGCCAGCCTCTTTTTTGTCGGAGACGCCGTTGCCGTCGGAGTCGTCATCCAAGAAGTCGGGGATGCCGTCCTCGTCGGTGTCGAAGGGCATGGTGAGCGGGTTGTCGTCACCAGCCTCGGCGCCGTCGGGGATGCCGTCATCGTCGGAGTCGGCGTCATCGACGTTGGCCACACCGTCTCCGTCGGTGTCGCCCTCGCCTTCGTGAACGTCCAAGACACCGTCGCCATCAGCATCCTGGACGACGGTGGTGTCCGTGGTGCCGGAGTCCTCGCTGTCGATGACGACCTCATCCTTTGTGCCGCCGTCGTCCGGGGTGCAGCCCAAGGCGAGGAGGAGGGAAAGAGGCGCGAGAAGAAGAGAGGTGGCTCGCATCGGTGTCTCCGAGGGTGAGCGTAAGGGGCGGCGTTCTGCGGATGCCCATTATACGCGGAGAGGAGGGGGGCTGTGACGACCCACTTGAGAAAGCGGGCGCCGCTGGCTACGCACTCTTCGGCAGCGCCGCGAGCTCCGCGAGGAGAAACACGTTCGCGGCGATGGCTTTGCGGAATACGCCGAGATGAAGCGACTCGTTCGGGCCGTGCGCGGTCGTGCGGGGATCCATCACCCCGTTGAGGATGAGGGGTAAGTTCGCGTAACGCTGGCCGAAGATCGCGACGAAGGGGATGGATCCACCGACGCCGACGCGGCGCAGCGGGCTGCCCCAAGCGCGCTGGTAGGCACGATCCGCGGCGTCGAAGGCCGCCCCGCGCGGGGTGTAGAGCCAGCCCTCACCGGACCAGCCCTTCGGCGTGACCGTGACCTCGACGCCGCCGGGGGGATCCTTCGTGACGATGGCGGTGATCTCGTCGAGCAGGCCCTGCTGGGTGTGCTCCGGGGCGAGGCGCACCGAGAGCGTGGCGGTGACCTCTTGGCGCAGCGCGTTCTTCTTGCGGTCGAGGGGGGGGTAGGTCGTGGCGACG
>JAKLKD010000195.1:3359-14980 GCA_023150845.1 Myxococcota bacterium
GCAAGGGGCGCAGGCCGTCCATGATGTGGGCGCCGTCGCGGATCACCTCGGGGTCGATGGCCGCGGCGCTGGCGCGCCAGTCCTGGGAGACGTCGATGAGCCCGAAGGTGGGCCGCCCGTTGTCATCGACGAGGCGGGCGATGAGCTTGGCGAGGGCCGTCGAGACGTCGGGGACCATGTTGCCCCAGAGGCCGCTGTGGCCGTCCGCGGTCAGCGCCGCGCAGCGCAGCTCGACCTCCATGAGCCCGCGGAGGCTCACGGTGAGGCCCGGGACGTCCACGGACGGGTTCTCACAGTCCGTGAGCACCATGACGTCGGCCTCAAAGACCTCGGGGAAGGTGTCCATGAAGCGGGTGAGGTTCGGCGAGCCGATCTCCTCCTCGCCCTCGATGATGAGCTTCACGTTGCAGGGCGGGCCGCCAGCCTCATCAAACCAGGCCTGGAGCGCGGCGACGTGGGACATCCAGCCGCCCATGTCGTCGGCGGCGCCGCGGGCGTAGAGCCGGTCGCCGACCCGCGTGGCGACGTGGGGCGGGGTGTTCCAGCGCTCGCCCTTCACGGGCTGGAGGTCGAGGTGCCCGTAGATGAGCACCGTGGGGGCGCCGGGGCGGCCGATCCACTCCGCGGCGACGATCGGCAAGGCGCCGTCGAGCTCAAGCACCCGGCTGTTGTTCAGCCCAAGCGCCGCGAGGTCGTCACGAATCCGGGCGGCCAGGCGGCGCACGTCCTCGAAGTGATCAGGATCACAGGAGATGGCGGGGATGGCGAGGTACTCGGAGAGGCGGGCGATGGCCTGCTCAAAGCGTGCGTCGGCCAAGGCGGCGACGGCGTCGGTGGCGGGGTGCAGCATGGGGGGCTCCTGGTCAGACGAGGACCAATAACCCGCGCGGAGGGCCCCTGGCGGGCCGGGGCGCACCGGGAGCGACACGAAGTCTGGTACCCTCTTGGGCACCATGGAAGGTCTCGATCTCGCGCTCGTGTTGACGGCGCACCAGCCCCTCGGCACCCCGGAGCCCGCGCTGCAAGAGGCGGCGAGATGGGTCTATGAGCCCGTGCTCAACGCGCTCACCGAGCACCCGGCGCTGAGGATCGGCCTCGCGATGAGCGGCACCCTGATGGACTGGCTCGACCAGCGCCAGCCCCGGCTCTTGGAGCTCCTCGCCGAGCTGGTGAGGCGGGGTCAGGTGGAGCTTCTGACCGGCGGCTGGTCCTTCCCCTTCCTCGACGGCCTCGCCGAGCGTGACGCCTTGGCCCAGCTCCGCGCTCACAGCGAGGGCCTGCGCCAGCGCCTCGGCGCCCGGCCCAAGGGGGGCCTCGCCACGGAGGACGCCTGGGACCCCGCCTTGGTGCCGATCTTCGCCCGCTCCGGCCTCTCCTGGGCCCTCGCCGACGAGCGCCTCCTCGACCCCGGCGGCCCGAGCCAAGGGGTTCGCGCCCTGTTCATCACCGAGCGTGACGGGCACACCCTGCGGCTCTTGCCAAGCTCCGGCCAGCTCCGCCCCCTGTTCACCCAGCCGAGCCCCGTCCCCCTGCTCAAGCTCCTCGCGCGGAAGGCCAAACAAGGCACCGAGGCCCTGGCCGTCGTGGAGTCCGTCGAGCGTATGGCCGAGAGCATGGGCCCCGAGCGCCTCGGCGCCTGGGTGCGGGCCGTGGCCCGGGTCGTCGATGAGCAGACCCACTGGCTGCGGGCGGTGACCCCGGGGGCGCTCGTGGCGCGCCTGGAGCCGGGACGCCGGGTGAGCCCGCCCGCCTGGACACCCCCGCACCTCACCCGCTGGAGCCTGAGCCCGGCGGAGACCGAGCGCCTCGCCCGGTACCAGGCCGCCTGCGCCGATCACCCCGCGCTGCGCGCCGGGCCGCCCTTCGCCCGGGGTCGGTCTTGGCGGGAGAGCCTGAGCCGCTACGACGAGGCGAACCAGCTCCACAAGCGCCTGCGCTTCACCTCCGAGGAGGTCCACCGCCTGCGCCGCGCCGCCGAGGACGACGCCGCCGCCGGGCGCACGCCGGTGAAGCTCCAGCCCCTGGTGACCGCCGAGCGGCGGCTCTTCGTGGCGCAGTCTGGCGAGGTGCTCTGGCACAGCCCCGGCGGCGGGGTGTACGAGTCGCGGGCGCGGCACGCGGCCTGGGCGGCCCTGGCCGACGCTGAGCGCGCCGTGGCGCGGGCCTTGGGCGACCGGCGCGGGGCCCGGGCGATCGTCGGGGATCACGACGGGGACGGCTACGACGAGGTCTTTGTGCGCGCAGAGGCGCTCACGGCCATGGTCGAGCCCGAGGCCGGTGGCGCGCTGGGCGAGCTGACCTTCTTCGACATCCCCGGAAACGTGCTCAACACGATGACCCGGCGTGAGGAGACCCTGCACCGCTCCCTCGACCGCTTCACGACCTTGCCCGCCTTGGTCGGCAAAGACGACGTCGTGGCGCCGAGCCCACGGCCGGAGCTCCCCCAGTCCAACGAGGAGGCGGAGAACGAGCCGGCCATCATCAGCACCCCCGAGCTCACCGAGCTCGACGCCCCCTTGGCCGCGGCCTTGGCCTTCGACCGGCGCCCGCGCCGCTCGATGCAGGACCACTTCTTCCCGGCGACGACGACCCCGGAGCAGCTCAGCGCGGGCCAGCACGAGGAGCTCGGCGACTTCTTCGGGGCGCGGTACAAGCTCGACTCCGCCGAGGCGGACGACGAGGGGCGCTCCGTGGTCCAGCTCTCCCGGGAGGGGGAGGTGCGTGAGGGCCAGCACCAGCGCCTCGTGCGTGTCGTGAAGCGCCTCGTGTTCCCCCCGGAGGAGCCCTGGGTGGAGGCGCGGTACGACGTCGTGAACCGCTACGCCGAGCCCGTGCACGCGCTCTTCGCCGTGGAGCTGAACCTCAACCTCGACGGCGTCTTGCCTGAAGGCGGCGGCATCATGCTCCCCGGGGGCCAGCGCCGCGACGCCCGGCAGCCGGGGCGCGCGGAGAAGGTGGCGAAGCTCTCCATCTCCGGGCTCTTGCGGCGCTTCGCGCTCCACCTCACCCTGAGCACCCCGGCGACGCTCTTCCACTACCCCGTCGAGACCGTCTGCCGCGACGGCCAGCGCGCGCGCCGCGCGAGCCAAGGGGTGTGCCTCCTGTTGGCCTGGGATCTCGCGCTCTGGGGCCAAGAGCGCGCCCGCTTCGACCTCAAGCTACAGCTCGTCAAGCTGAAGTCAGGTAGTTAGCGGTCTTGGTTTGGACTCTGGCGATATACTCAGAGCACAACCCGAGGGCAGCAACGTATGAGCCAGTCGAACCCACTCCTGTATGGCCTCATCGGCCTCCTCGCTGGCACGGCGGCGGGCGCGGGGGCGTACGCCATCCTCGCTCCGGCGAAGACCGTGACCGAGACGAACACGGTCACCGAGGTGCAGCAGAAGGAGATGACGCCTGAGGAGCTCGCGGAGCTCTGCAAGAACAGCGACCTGTTCAAGAACACCCAGACCGAGCTCGTGAGCGCCCAGACCAAGGTCGCGAGCCTCCAGAGCGAGCTCGAGACCAAAGACGCCGAGCTGGCGAAGATCAAGACCGCCGCCGCCAAAGGCGACGCCGCGGCGTCGAAGCGCTACAAAGACCTCGAGGCCGAGATCGCGAGCCTCAAGGGCCAGCTCGCCCAGGCCGAGAAGGAGCGCGACGAGCTCGTCGTCGAGCTCAAGAAGACCGTCGAGGAGCTGCAGCAGCAGATTCAGGCCACCGAGGTCCAGCGCCAGCGCGCCGAGCGCTACAAGGGTGAGGCCCACCAGAACCTCTGGACGACGTTCAGCGCCGAGGCGAAGGTCAACATCTGTGACCGCGGCAGCCGTCGCCGCCACGACAAGTGCCACGAGGCCGTCGAGGCCGCGCTCACGCCGGAGATGCAGTCCAAGTTCTTGTCCTGCGTCGACACCTACCAGTTCACGCCGATGCTGCGGCAGCTCGAGCGCAAGGCGGAGCTCCCGCCCAACGCGATGAAGCTCTCCGACGACGACCGCTTCACCGACAAGGGCTGGTACATCCAGTACTGCGACCCCACCCTGCCTGAGGCGGGCGAGGCCACTGAAGGCGCCGACCGCAACGCCACCCCGGCCCCGACCGGCGGCGAGGTCACCAAAGAGGTCGAGGGCGAATAGCCTAAGCTGAATGGTGGAGGTTATCGCGCACGATGGGCGGTGACCTCTACCTCGATCTTCATTCGGGGATCAGCCAGGCCCACCACCATCATCGTGGCCGCGGGGCGGGCCTCGCCGAGCCAGCGGCGTAAGCTCGGCCAGCACGCCGGGAAGTCCTCCCGATTTGGCAAGAGGTACCGAACCCGCACGATGTCCCGGGCCTCGCAGCCCGCCTCGGCCAAAGCGGCGTTGATGTTGTGGATCGTCTGCTCGACCTGGGCGACGATGTCCTCGGAGATCGTCATCGTGGCGTAGTCGAAGCCTGTCGTGCCCGACACAAACACCCAGTCACCGTCCACGACAGCGCGGCTGTAGCCGATCTCGGCCTCAAAGGTCGAGCCTGACTGGATGAGACGGCGCGTCATCGCTCCCCTCCCCTACTGATCGGCGCGGTCGAAGTTGCAGTTCAGCAGGTTGCAGCTCCGCTCACAGCGGCTCACCTCCCAGCGGCGGCGGAGGGTCTTCGGCGCGTCCCAGATGGCGATGAGCGGGCTGAGGTCAAACACCGTGGCCACGGGGTCCAAGAAGTAGCACAGCCGCACGTTGCCTTTGGGGTCAAAGGCGAGGTCGGAGTGGCCGGCTTTGCAGGTCAGGCCGTTGAACACGCTCGGCGCCGAGAAATACCCCTTCATGCCGATGAGCTGCCCCGCGGCGTTGCAGACCGGGCCGCCCCGGCGGCGCTCGGCGGCGAGGAGGTCCAAGGCCGCGTGAACCCGGGGCAGCTCCTCCGCCGTCGGCCACAGCGGTGAGGTCTTGTACCAGTCGGGGTCGTAGGCCACGTCGCCGAAGGTCTGGTAGAGGGGCTGGAGCACGAGCTGGTAGCCCCGATGGCGCACAAACTCCAGGAGCTCGGGGATCTCTTCAGCGTTCTTTCCGTGCAGGATGCAGCTCACCACGACGCGGGGGTTGGGGAGCTTGTCGAAGAGATCAAACGCCTCTTGGCACTTGCGGAAGCTGCCGGCGCGGCCGCGGCTGTGGTCCACCGTGGCCTCTCTCGCGCCGTCCATGCTGATGTAGACGATGGAGACGCCGGCGTCGGCGATCTTCTGGGCCCGGGCCCTGTTCAAGAGCCAGGCGTTTGTGTTGAAGCTGACCGTGTTGCCGAGGCCCGTCGCGTGGCTGAACAGGGCCTCTAGGTCTTTGCGCAGCAGGGGCTCTCCGCCGACAAAGTTCACCGAGACCGGGCCCAGCCAGTCGTGCAGGCGGTCCAGGGTGTCTCGCCAGAGCTCAAAGGGGAGATCCGGCGTCTTGTTCTTCCAGATGTCGCAGTGCAAGCAGGGCAAGAAGCAGCGGTCGGTGACCGAGAGGTGAATCTGTGTGGGGCGGCCCGGCGCGCGGCGCAGGCGGAGGGCGTCTAAAGCGGCGTTTACGGGCAGGCTAGCGCCTGGGCGCAGGTTCATGGGGCCCTCCGGTCAAACGCCGCCTGGGCGTGGATGTCCGACGGGCTGAGGTCGGAGTAGTTCGCGCTCTTGGGGATGAAGCAGGTCGTGCAGAGCTTGAGTCCGCCATAGTCGCCGCGGGCGACCCGGGCGCGGCGGCCCGCGAGGGCCTCACCCCACCACAAGGCCGAGAACGGGCGCTCCTTGAGGGTGCCGAGGCGGTTCTCCAGGAGGTTGTCGCGGGTGCAGACCGTCACGTCGCCGCGCCAGCCGATCACCGGGGACTTCCAGAAGCCCGAGCAGGGGCGGAGCTCAGGGGTGGTGAGGGTCGTCGCCGACTTCTCTTCCCGGGGCAAAGCGAGGCCCTCCCGGGCCATGGCGTCGCGGAAGACGGCGTTCTGCCGGGCCTGCTCCTCCAAGGTGGGGCAGTCGAGCTGGCGAAAGAACACCACGGCGTCGTCCCCGCTCGGCACGGTCTGCGCCGCCGCCCGCACGGGCAGACCGGCGCGACGGCAGGCGGCCTCCCAGCGGCGGCGGAACAGGGGCACCTCGGCCTGGTTTTTGTCGGAGACGATGAACTGGAACACCAGCCGGGGCCAAGGCGCGCCGAGGCGGCCCTTCTCGGCGACGAAGGACTCCACCTGGGTCTCCACACGCTCGAAGAGGTCCACACCTTTGATCGTGCGGTAGGTGTCGCGGCGCGCGGCGTCGAGGGAGAAGTGCCAGACCTGACGCACGTCCCCGGCGTTCAGCGCCACCCGGGCCCGGGCCGCGCTGAGGTGGGTGGCGTTGGTGTGCACCTCGACCTGGCCGAAGATGCCGTCCCGGGCTGAGGCCCGCAGCGCGGCCTGGTAGATCGCCGGGAAGTGGGGGTGCAGGAGCGGCTCGCCGAGCCAGAACAGGATCAAGGTGTCGAAGCGGGCGCCGACGGCGGCGAGGTCGTCAAACAGCGCCAAGGCGAGCGTGGGGTCGAGCATGCCCAGAGTTGAGTGGTGCGCGTGCCCCTCCTCGGAGACCGAGCAGTGTACGCAGGCCAGAGAGCAGCGGTTCGTCAGCTCCAAGACGAGGTAGCTGCCAGGCAGTCGCGGCGGGCGGGGGGCGTTCACCTCGTCATTCTACCCGCCTTCGGCCCACCCGCGACTCTACCGCCCCCGCCATGATTTGCCAGCATCTTGACGACGACAGGATCCCGAAGGGGGGATGCTATGGCCTCAGGGAGCAAAGATATGCTCAGCGAAGCCATCGCCGCGCTGCCTTTACGTCGCCGCGTCTCGGTCGCGGCCTTCGCGGTCTTCTTTGTCGGCGGGCTCGACCTGGGGGAGCTCTACCCCTTCTCTCGTTTCAGCATGTACGCCGCCATCGCCCCCCGAGACGAGGCCGCCATCCCGACCTTTCGTGCGGACGGCCGCGACGTGCCCCCTGAGGCGCTCACCGACTTCTTCGGCCTCGACCCCGACAACCTCGCCGCGCCGGTCGGCGTCGTGACCTCCACGGACCACGTCCTGCGTGAGCGCGCCGCGTGGATCCGCGCCCACCAGGCGACCACCCCCGGCGACGTGAAGGTCGAGGTCGGCTGGTCGCTCATCCGCCTCGACCCCACGACCGGGGGCCTGCTCCGCCGGGAGCTCACCCTCCAGACCGGCACGGCGCGATGGCGTTGACCGCCCCTCACCCGCCGTGGGGGCGCGTCGCCTTCGCCCTCGCGCTGTGCGTCGAGGCGGTCCCGAAGGCCATGGACATGCCGGAGCTGCTCCACCACGCCCGCGGCGCCGAGGCGCTGGGCCTGGTCGTGGCGCTGGCGCTGGTCGGCCTCGCCGGGCGCTGGTGCTTTCGAGACGACGCCCGGGCCGGGTGGGCCGTCGTCGCCTTGTTCGGGCTCTGCTGGGGGGCTGAGCGCCTCTCCGAGGATGGGCAGCACGCCGTGCGCCACGGCTCCTTGTTGCCGGTCTCGGCGCTCATCGCCGCACTCGCCGCGCCGCGCCTCGCCGGGCAGCGCGCGCCGGGGCTCGCCCAGGAGGCGGCCTGGGGCGCCGTCGGCGCGGTCTACACCCTCGCCGGGGTGAGCAAGGTGCTGGGCTCGGGCCTCGGCTGGTTCGCCCCGACGCACCTCGGCCTGCTCATCCTGGAGCGCGCCCCGGACGCCCCGGAGCCGCTCCAGAGCGTACGCCTCGCCGTGGCCGGGAGCCCCGCGCTCTGCGTGGTGCTGGCCGCCGTCGCCCTGCTCGCGGAGCTGGCCGGCGTCCTGCTGCTCTGGCCCCGGGCCCGGCCTTTCGTCGCGACGGCGCTCATGGTCACCCACCTCGGCATCGCCGCGCTCATGGGCTACGTCTACATGAGCTGGGTGATCCTGCTCTTCGGCCTCACCTGGGGCCGCCTCGACGATGAGCCGACAGCCGAGGCGCCGTTGGGATAGGTGCATCCCTCGACCGGAGCGCCGATGCCCCTCTACACGACGACCTTTGACCTGCCCGCGCAGACGCGCGACGCCGTCGCCGCCGACGTAGACGCCGACGGCGTGATGGAGCTCGTCGTGAGCAGCGCCCGAGAGGGCGGTGAGCTGCCCGACAAGGTGACGCTGACGATCTACAACATCGACCGGGCGGGAAAAGCCGCGGGGCAGCGCGCCGTGGACCTCGGCAACGCCGCCGCGCTCTGGGACGCCGACGACGGGCTCTACCTCCTCGACGGCGAGGGCCTCGTCACCATCGGCCCCGACGGCGCCCGGCGCCGCCTCGTGACGCTCACCACGCCGCTCGCGGGCCTCGGCGCGGCGACGCCCACCCGCGCCGACCTCACCTACGACCTCGACGGGGACGGCGCCGTGGAGCTCCTCGCCTGGTCCCGGGGCCAGGCCTGCCTCTACGCCCAGGACGGCCGCTCCTTGGGCTGCGTGGCCTCGTCCCCCCGAGGCGCGCTCAGCGACGGCGACGACCAAGGCGGCGCGGTCCTGGGCTTCACCAGCCGCACCCCGCCCCACACCTTCGCCGACGGCGACGGCGACGGCCGCCTCGACCTCTTTCTGCCCGGCGGGAAGTCGGTGCGGGTCTCCTTCACCGGGGAGCGCGTCGGCGCCCGGGAGATGAAGTGGAGCTTGCCGATGGACCTCGACCCGCCGCCGCCCGCACCGGGGGCGCCCCGGCAAGACGTGGCCGAGGTGCGCTTTGAGGACATCGACGGGGACGGCATCTCCGACCTCTTGATCAACACCTTCGCCAGCTCGGGCGGCTTCTTCGGCGGCACCTCGTCGCTGCGTTTTTATAAGGGCGGCGGCACAGGCTTCGGCGGCGGGCAGACCTTGAGCGTCGGCGAAGGCGCCGCCGACCTGCGCCTCATCGACCTCGACAACGACGGCGACCGCGATCTGGTCGTGCTCCAGGCCGACATCTCCTTCACGAACCTCGCCCGGGCCATGGTGAGCCGGGCCGCCGAGGTCGAGCTCGTCGCCTACACCTTTCAAGGCGGCGCGTTCAGCACGACGGGCCGCAGCCTGCGCACGCTCAGCGTCTCTTTGGAGGACCCCCGCCTCGCCTGGGCGATGAGCGACGACCTCGACGGCGACGGCCTCCCCGATCTCGCCGTCGAGCAGGCCGGAGAGCTCTTGCTCTACCGCGGCCGAGGTGACCGCATCGACGCCGAGCCCTTCGCCCGGCAGCGCCTCACCCACCGCGCCGAGGAGCTCCTCGTGGCGGACGTCACCGGCGATGGGCGCGCCGAGGTCCTCGCCTGGTCCCGGGGCGAGCAGCGCGCGACCTGGATCGCCTGGCGCTGACACTTCGCCGTGCCCGGGCGGATCCGCGTCGGGGTGACCGCAGAACTCCTCAATAAGTACCAAGGTTTATCCTGGGAGCTGGCCGCGCTGGTGTACCCTGTGCTCGGACCTCAAGAGGAGCTCCGATGCGCTTCGTCACCCCCCTCGTCTTCTTGGCGATCTTCGCCTGCGACAACAAAGACGCCGTCGTCGTAGACACCACGGAGAGCCTGCCCGCCACGGACTCCGACGCGCCCGTCGACGCCGACGGCGACGGCGTGCCCGCCGAGGAGGACTGCGACGACAACGACCCCACGGTCAACCCCGACGCCGAGGAGACCTGCGACGACGTCGATCGGGACTGTGACGGCGACCCCACCGCCGGGGCGACGGACGCCCAGAGCTGGTACAGCGACGGCGACGGCGACGGCTTCGGCACCGGCGAGCCGACCCTGGCCTGTGAGCCCCCCGAGGGCGCGACGCTCAGCGACGGCGACTGTGACGACGCCGACCCGCGCTACTACCCCGGCGCTGAAGAGATCGACTGCGCCGATCCCAACGACTACAACTGCGACGGCTCCGTGGGCTACGCCGACAACGACGGCGACGGCTTCCCCGCCTGCGAGGAGTGTGACGACGGCGCCGCCGGGGTCAACCCCGACGCGACGGAGATCTGCGACGACATCGACCAAGACTGCGACGGCCAGGTCGATGAGGAGGTCACGACGACCTACTACCAGGACCTCGACGGCGACGGCTACGGCGACCTGGACTTCCCCGTCGAGGCCTGCGAGATGCCCGCGGGCTACTCCGAGATCAGCGGCGACTGCGACGACGGCGCCCCCGCGGTCTACCCCGGGGCGCTTGAGGTCTGCAACAGCGTCGATGATGACTGCGACGGCACCACCGACGAGGCGGACGCCGCCGACGCCTCCACCTGGTACGCCGACGACGACGGCGACGGCTACGGCGACCCCAGCGCCGCCACCTTGGCCTGCGAGGCCCCCGAGGGCACCGTCGCCGATCAGACGGACTGCGACGACTCCGTGAGCGCGGTGAACCCCGGCGCCCTTGAGCTCTGCAACAGCGTCGATGATGACTGCGACGGCGTCACCGACGAGGACGACGCCGCCGACGCCTCCACCTGGTACGCCGACGATGACGGCGACGGCTACGGCGACCCCAGCGCCTCGTCAGACGCCTGCGAGGCCCCCGAAGGCTCCGTCTCCAACGCCGAGGACTGCGACGACGGCGCGGCGGCGGTGAACCCCGAGGCCACCGAGCTCTGCGACGGCGACGACAACGACTGCGACGGCGTCACCGACGAGGACGACGCCATCGACGCCGCCACCTGGTACGCCGACAACGACGGCGACGGCTACGGGGATGGCGCCATCACGACCTTGGCCTGCGACGCCCCCTCCGGCTACACCGACGACCTCACCGACTGCGACGACGGCGACAGCGGCGTGAACCCCGGCGCCGCCGAGGTCTGCGGCGGCGTAGACGACGACTGCGACGGCGTCACCGACGACCTCGGCCCGGCCTCGATCCGCGCCGGCAGCCTCACCGCCTCCAAACGTTTCCAGTACAGCCCTGTGACCACGGGCGCCGGTGTGCTCTACACGAACTGGGACGCAGACCCCGACGCCGGGAGCGTGCAGGTCGCCATCGGCACCAGCCCAGGCGACGACGACGTGCTCGCCTGGACCGACCAAGGCAGCGCCACGAGCGCCAGCCTCACCGGCCTCACCCTCTCCGGGGCCTGGACCGGCGCGGACTACTACATCTCCGCCCGGGCGGCGAACGGCAGCGCCGTCTGTGACATCAGCGCCGTCTCCGACGCCGTGAGCGTCGCCGAGGCCGTGAAGTGGACCGGCAGCGTCTCCGACCTCCGCGCCAACGACGCCTACGGCGGCTACAACTCCAACTGGCCGCAGTCGGGCTACAACGCCGTCTACGGCGCGCACTACTTCGAGGAGATCAGCATCGCCTCGGGCACGACGGTGTACGTCCAGGGCTTCGGCAAGGCCGACGCCGTCTCCGCCTCGGTGTCGTCCACGGCGTCGAGCGTGACGAGCCCGAAGGACGGCTGGGTCGCGCTCTACGCGAACAACGTCACCATCGACGGCACCATCACCGCCTCGGGTCGCGGCTACGGCGGCGGCGGCGGCGGCTGCTCCTACGCTTACCCCTCGGGCTGCGTGAGCGGCGGCTTCGGCGGCTCCTTGGGCCTCGGCGGCGCGGGCGGCGCGGGCTCCACCTCCTACGCTGGCGCGGGCGGCGGCGGCAGCCCCGGCGGCGCGGGCGGCGTCGGCGCCACGACCGGCGGCGCCGGGA
>JAKLKD010000196.1 GCA_023150845.1 Myxococcota bacterium
GTGCCGTCGTCACCCCCCGGGACCCATCCGTGCCCTTGGAGCTCCACTGGTCCGAGGTCGCCCAGCTCAGCGGCGATCCGGTCGCGTGGCCCGCGGGCGTGGCGGCGGACGCGAGCTGTAAGGTGCGCTTCGTCATTGATCCGGCGGGTTCTCCGACGGACATCCGCCCAGAGGACTGCGCCGCAGATCTGCTTCCTGCGGTCATGAAGGCCGCTTGGACCTACCGTTTCTCCCCGGCGATGGAGGCCGGGAACGCCGTCGCCGCCCAGTTCGTCTTCATCTTCACCCCGGGCACCTGAGCGCCTGGGGTGGGGGTGTAAATTAAGATTAAGTTAAGATTTATTGAAATCCAGGCTGTGGTAGCTTCCTGTGCAGCGAGGGGCCGCAACGACGCGGCTCCTCCCCTCAGGAGCGCACGATGTCCACCCCCGCCGAGATCTATGACGAGCTGAAGGGTTTCCTCGACTTCGGAGAGCCCGACGCGGTGCGGCTACGAGCCCTGGCGCCGGTCTTCGCCAAGCACGGCTCGACGATCACCGACGACTTCTACGTCGTGCTCGGCAAGAACGCCGAGACCGCCAAGCTCATCGAGGGGCGGGTTGACGCGCTCAAGGCGACCCACGCGCGCTGGATGGCCGAGCTCTTCGCCGGGGACTACGGCGAGGGGTACTTCAACGGCCGCATGCGCATCGGCATGGTGCACGTCAAGGTCGGGCTCTCGCCGTACTACGTCGAGGCGACGATGACACACATCCGCAACGCCGCGGAGCGCATCATCCACCAGAACGTCGCGGACCGGGGGGAGGCGACGGCGAGCTACAACAGCCTTTTGAAGCTCTTGGATCTCGACCTCATGGTGATCAACCTCGCCTACCAAGAAGAACGGCTCGATCTGCTGACCAAGGTCACCGGGATGAAGCGTGGGCTGTTGGAGAATCTCATCAAGCAGGGTCAAAAGAAGAAGTAGGCCCCGCCCTCACTCCAACCCCCGTAGGTCCAGATGCCCACTCCCGAAGAGGTCTTCGCCGAGCTCAAGTCCCTCCTTGAGCTAGACGGCGCGGACATCAGCCGCCTCGTCTCGCTGCAGCCGGTCTTTGTCCGGCACGGGCAGCGCATCACTGACGACTTCTACACGCGGCTGGGCGAGAACCCCACGACCGCGGCGCTCATCGAGGGCCGCGTCGAGGCGCTCAAGGCGACGCACCGGGTGTGGATGCTGGAGCTCTTCGGTGGGCAGTACGGTGAGGAGTACCTCCAGCGCCGCCTGCGCATCGGCATGGCCCATGTGCGTGTGGGCCTGCCGCCGATGTACGTCGAGGCCGTAATGCACCACGTCCGCGCCGCCGGGGAGCGCGTCATCCACGACACCTTCGCCGACCCCGCCGAGGCCACGGCCAACGTCACGAGCCTCTACAAGATCCTCGACATCGACCTCGCGCTCATCAACCTCGCCTACAACGAGGCCCGCCTCGACCTGGTGTCCACCCAGACGGGCATGAAGCGCGCGCTCATCGAGAACCTGATCAAGCAGGGCGGCAAGAAGGGGCGCTGAGCGCCGCAGGCCAAGACGAGCGCGGCGCCGAGCCCCCTGAGGAGACCGGCGCCGCGTGCGCGTCTGAAGGGGGCTAAATCAGCCGCCGAGCTCCTCGATGCGCTTCTTGATGGCGCGGCGCTCGTCCTTCATGTTGTTGTTGTCGGCGACCTTGAGCGCCTCGCCGAGCAGCTTCACGGCGTTGGACTTGTCGCCCTCGGCGGCGCTGAGGTTCGCGAGGCTCTGGTAGGCGCCGACCATCTTCGCCCAGTCCTTCGACTGGCGGGCGGCGGGCAGCATCGTCGTGAAGGCCTCCCGCGCCGTGCGGCGCTCGCCGACGCGCAGGGCGGCGACGCCGGTGTTGTAGAGCAGCTCCTTCGTGAAGACGAGGTCCTGCTGGAGGTTCGCCGCGGCGCGGGCCTCCTTGAACAAGGTCAGCGCCTCGGTGGGCTTGTCGCCGAGGAGCGTGAACAGGCCGACGTTGAAGGTGTCGATGGCGACGAGCTGCTCGTACTTGAGCGCCTTGGTGAGGCTCAAGGTGGCCTTGGCCCAGGTGAGCGCCGCCTCAAACTGGCGGAGCCCGGCGTGGGCCTGGCCGACGAGCGCCGAGGCCGCGCGCTGGCGGGGCTGGTTGCCAAGCGCCTGGGCGATGCCGTGGACGCGCTGGAGGATGTCGGCGGCCTTGGAGAGATCCCCGGCGGCCAAGAGGCACTCGCCGTAGTTGAGCCCGGACTCCAGCGCCAAGGGCGCCTGCCCGGTGTTCCCGGCGATCTCGTTGGAGAGCCGGAAGTGCTCGGCGGCCTCCTTAAACTTGCGCTCCCGCTTCTCCAAGAGGCCGCGGATGTACTCGGCGTTCGCCGCCACCGTCGGCAGCACGCGGCGGCCCTCGGGGGTGTCGATCTGGCCGGTGCGCAGGGCCTCGTCCACGAGCTTGCGGGCCTCATCGGCCTTGCCGTCGGAGAGCTCGATGAGCGCGAGGTGGTTGCGGATCTCCGCGGGCTTCACCCGATCGCCGAGCTCCTCGTACAAGGTCACGGCCTCGCGGGCGCGGTCGCGGGAGCGGTAGTAGTCCTGGCGGCGGAAATCGAGGCGAGAGCCCGCGAAGCGCAGCCAGGCCTTGAGCGCCTTGTCGTTGTTGGCCTCCGCCCAGGCGGAGATCTCGTTGTAGAGGGCCTCGGCCTGGTTGACGTCGCCCTGGCTCGCCATGCGGTCCATGAGGTTCATCCAGACCGTGCGGCGCATGGCGTCGGGCCACTGGATGTCCTTGAAGTACCGGAGGAGGTCGTTGGTCATCGCCCAGATCTCGGGGCGATCCGCGGAGAGCGCCATGCTGCGCATGATCGCGGCGCGCACGGGCTCACCGGCCTCGGCGTAGGTCCGGGCGGTCTTGATCAAGAACTCGTAGCCCCGGGGCGCCAAGAAGCGCTCCAAGAAGAGCGCCGTCTGCTTGGCGACCTCCTTGTAGTCTTCGCGGGCCTTGCCGTGCTCCAGGGCCGCCTCACGCCAAGAGGCGCGCTTGAACTGGTAGACCCAGGTGCCCATCGGCTTCGAGAACTGGAGCTCCTCAAACAGGCCGTTCGCGGCGTCGAGGAGGTCGTCCATGGACTCGCGGTCGTAACCGCCGATGTCGGCGACGAGGTTCGAGGGGAAGGCCCGGCCGAGGAGCGCGCCACGGAAGGCGATGTCGTCCACGTCCGAGGCCTTGGCGACGCGGCGGCCGTCCTTGCCCTCGGCGTCGTCGTCGAGCTCGTCCTCGTCAACAGCCTTCGGGGCGAGGTCGTAGAGGCTCACCGTGGAGAGGTCGTCGCCGAGCTTGCCGCTGTCGTTGAGGATGTCGGCCAGCTCCGCGACGTAGCCCGGGCGGCCGTTGACGATGCGGGCGATGTTCGCCGCGTCGCCCTGGAGGCCCTTGGAGGCGAGGTAAGCCGAGACCTCCTCGGCGCCCCAGGGGGCGGGGACGAGGCTGTGGTAAGCGCCGGCGCGGCGCTCCAGCATGTCGATGAGCGGGGAGGGCATCCAGCCGCGGGAGGTGTCGTCCACGACCTCGGTGGAGAGGATCTGGAGGAGGTGCAGCTTCGGCGCGGCGTCGAGCAGGGCCTCAAAGGCCGCGTGTACGCCGACGGACTGGGCGGACTGCACGGTCTGGATGTCCATCACGACGGGCATCTTGTAGGCGATGCCCTTCACGATCTCCACCAAGCCGAGCACGGGGTTGTCCCGGGGCAAGGTGACCTGGAAGTTCTGCTCGCCCTCCTTGGGGCCGCCCTTCCGCAGGGCCTCGATGAAGGCCTTGTACCACTCCTGCACGCGCTTGGGGTGCTTGGGGAGCTGGGCGTTGAGGATGAGCTCGACGCGGCCGCGCAGGGCCGGGTCGCGGTAGAGCGGGGTGTAGAGCGTGGCGTAGAGGCGCAAGAGCGTGCGGAGGCCGTCCTCCTCCTCGATGAGGTTCGCGCGCCAGATGAGCGCGTCGGTGTCGCCGACGTTGCGGAGCAGCTCGCCCACGAGGGCGCGCTTGCCACCGCCGACGGGGCCCTGGATCACCACGGTGCGGCCCTCACCCGCCACGGCGGCGTCAAAGTGGGCGCGAAGGGTGGCGACGTCGGCGGGCCGCGCGACGAAGAGGTTCTCGTTGCTGGTGGTCTCGGCCACGAAGGCTCCTGTCCCCGCTCCGGGGGCAAATCGGGAAGGTCGTGAGTCTAAGCACGGGGCGTCACGCCGTCGCGCGTTTCGGGGCCTTTGCATAACGCAGGCGCGCGGCGGGCGCGACATAGGCGAGGCCCCGGTGTTATTCTCGTTGTCGCCCGGAGGACTCCCCCTGATGTTCCAGCGCCTCGCTCACGCCATCCTGCTCGCCGTCCCAGCCCTGACGCTCCTGGGCTGCGAAGATGAGCCCGACCTCATCACCTACGACTGGGACGTCGTGTTCGCGGGCTATGAAGACCTCTGCAACGACCCGCCGAAGGCCTCCCAGGAGCGCTTCACCTACGCCTTGCTCTTCGACGGCAGCACCAGCGCCCTGACGATCAACGGCGAGGGCTTCGCCAACGGCACCCGCGCCGGGTGCACGATGGACTACCAGTCCGCGGTCATCGGCGAGGACCGCGACGGCGGCAAGGTGCAGTGGCAGCTCACCGGCACGGCGTTCTACCGGACGGGCGGCGAGAGCTGCAACATGGACGAGCGCGTCGATGAGGTCTTCGGCGAGGCCGGCGTAGACTGGGCGACCTACGGGTACGACCCGGAGCTCGCCTTGTCTGAGGTGGACTGGGTCGGCATCGAGACCTTCGAGATCGTCGGCAGCGAGGTCGAGTCGATCCCGCTGGGCTGCACCTACTCCGCCGTCGTGTCCGGGGTCTACCTCGGGGAGTTCTAGACCTATGGCCGCCACATCGCCGCGGGACGCGGCGCCGCCCGCGTGGGCCAAGGAGCGCATCGACGCGCTCCGCGCCCGGATCGCCCAGGGTGTCCGGGGCAAGGACGAGGTCGTTGAGCTCGCCCTCGTCGCGGTCATCGCCGGGGGTCACATCCTCTTGGAGGACGTGCCCGGCGTCGGCAAGACGACCCTGGCCTGGAGCCTCGCCGCGGCCTTGGGCGGGCAGCTCCGCCGGGTGCAGTTCACTGCCGACCTCCTGCCCTCAGACGTGCTCGGCACGTCGGTCCTGCGGGACGGGGCGCTTGAGTTCCGGCCGGGGCCGATCTTCGGCAACGTCGTGCTCGCCGATGAGATCAACCGCAGCCCGCCGAAGACCCAGTCCTGCCTCTTGGAGGCGATGAACGAGGGCGCGGTGAGCGCCGACGGGCTCACCCGGCCTCTGCCGCGGCCCTTCCTCGTCGTCGCCACCCAAAACCCCTTCGACGACCAGGGCACCTTCCCCCTGCCGGAGAGCCAGCTCGATCGCTTCTTGCTGCGCCTGTCGATGGGCTACCTCGACCGGGAGAGCGAACGCGCCGTGCTCCGCGCCGGGACCCTCGACCGCCCGGCCTTGGCGCCGGTCTGTGACCCCGAGGCGGTCTTGGAGCTCTGCGCCTTGGCGGAGCAGATCCTCGTGCGCCCCGAGGTTGAGGATTACCTCCTGGACCTCATCGCCCGCACCCGGGCCGACGGGCGCCTGCTGCGCGGAGTCTCCACCCGCGGCGCAGGGGCGCTCTACCGCGCCGCCCGGGCCTTCGCGCTCTGCCGAGGCCGGGGCTACGTCATCCCTGAAGACGTGCGCGCCTTGGCCTTGCCGGTGCTCGCCCACCGGGTGCTCCCCCGGGCGGAGGGCCCCCACGCCGCGGCGCGGGCGCTCACCGAGCTGCTGCGGGAGCTCCCGGCCCCTGGGCGATGACCTGGCGCGAGCGCTGGGCGCTGCAGTCCCGCCAGCGGGTGCGTGTCCGCCCGACGCGGGAGGGCTGGTGGTTCTTGTTGCTCCTCGGCGGCGTCACCTTGGGGGCGTTCAACACCGGCAACAACCTGCTCTACCTCTGCCTCTCGGCCTTGCTCAGCCTGCTCGTGATCCAGAACGTGCTCGCCGAGTGGAACCTCCGGGCCGCCCGCCTGCGCCGCCGCCTGCCGCCGGAGCTCTTCAGCTTTGAGCAGGCCGAGGGCGCCTATGTGCTCTGGAGCGTGCGGCCGGGGCCGGCCTTGGTCGGCATCCGCGTCGAGGAGCTCGACGAGGGCGGCGCCCAGGCCGAGGTGAGCGTCGTGCCGCCGACCGGGGAGGTCGAGGTGCCCGCGGCCTTCACCTTCGGCGGGCGGGGCTGGCAGCGCCTCGGGCGGGTGCGGGTCAGCTCGACCTGGCCCTTCGGGCTGTTCAGCCGCGACCGGCACCTGGAGCTCCGCGAGGAGGCCCTCGTCTTCCCGGCCCGGCGGCCCGGCGGCGCCCAGGCGAGCGGGGCGGAGCGAGGGGTCGAGGTGGAGACCCCGCGGCGGCGCGGCGGGGCCGGGGAGCTGCTCGGCGCGCGGCCCTACGTCGAGGGGGATCCCCTCCGGGGCGTACACTGGCCCACCTCCGCCCGGGTGGGACGCCCGATGGTGATCGAGCGGGCGGGGGAGGAGACCCGCTCCCGGGTGGTGCGGGTGGACCTCGGCGCCCCCCAGCTTGAGGACGAGCTCTCCCGGGCCTGCGGCCAGATCGTCACGGCGCTGAGCCGCGGCGAGCGCGTCGGCCTGGAGCTCGGTGAGGAGCGGGTGAGCCCCCAGCAGGGCGGGGCCCACCGACGCCGCCTGCTCACGGCCCTGGCCTTGGCCGAGCGCCCACGATGAGCCGCCTCGGCGCCCGCTTCACCCGCGTCTTGGTGGTCGTCGGGCTCTTGGCCTTGGCGAGCGTCGATGACCAAGGCGCGGTGCTCGCCGCCGTGGGCCTCGTCGGCGTGGCGCTCTCTTGGCTCGCGACGCACCCCCATCGGCCCCGGGTCTGGGCGGTGGCGACGGCCTTGGTGGCGATGTTCACGGCGTTGGCGCCGAGCCTCATGCTCGTGCCTTGGGGCTCGGTGGGGGTCGCGCTCCTCGTCTACCTCCAGCTCCACCGCGCCCGCACGGGCTCGGGGCCGTCCGACGACCGGGTCGCTCTGGTGCTCGCCCTGTTGATGCTGCTCTACGCCGGGGCCAGCCGCCGCAGCCCCGCCGTGGGCCTCGCGCTCTTGACCTTCGTGCTGCTCGCCCCCGGGGCGCTCGCGACCCTGGAGCTGCGGGCGACGGAGCTGCGGGCCGGGGACGCCGACGCGGCCTTGGGGCGCCGGGGCATCCTCGGCCTCGCCGGGGCCTCGACCCTGCTCACCGCCGCCTTCTTCTTGTTGTTGCCGCGCATCGACGCCGAGCTCCTCGCCTCGGGCCAAGGGGACGCGGAGATGTCGGGCTTTGAGGGCGCCGACGTGAACCTCGGGGATCTCGCCGGGCTGCAGGGCAGCGAGGAGCTGATCCTGCGGGTCCGGGTGAGCGACGCCAACGACGAGCCCCTCTACGGCCCGTTTTACCTGCGTGGCCTCGCCTTGGACTGGTTTGACGGCGTGCGCTGGGCCTCGTCCCGGACGGCCACCCAGCGGGAGATCGTCGAGCCCTATGAGCTCGGCCGCCGCCGCCTGCCGCCCGGCGCGCTGCGCCAAGAGGTCCACCTGGAGCCGACGGTGAGCGCCCCGCTCTTCGCGACGCCGACGGTCACCCGGGTCTTCACCGATGAGCGGGTGCAGGTCGATGAGCTCGGCGGGCGGCGCTTTGACGACGCGCCAAGGCGCCGCCGCTACACGGTCTGGGTGGACCCGAGCCTCGGCGACGGGGCGATTCAGTCGGCCTCCGCGAGCCAAGGGCGCTTCGCGCTCCAGCTCCCGAGCGAGCTCGACCCCCGGGTGCGGGCCCTCGCCCTGCAGCTCGTCGGTGACGCCGCGACGCCTGAAGAGAAGGCCCGGCGCATCACCCGGCACCTGCAAGACACCTACGCCTACCGCGACATCCCCGCCGAGGGCGAGGCTGGCCAAGGGCTCAGCGCCTTCTTGTTCGACACCCGCCGGGGCCACTGCGAGTACTTCGCTACGGCGCTCGCCGTGCTGCTCCGGGCCGTTGACGTGCGCGCCGTTGTGGTGATCGGGTTCTACGGCGGGGAGTGGAACGACGTCGGCGGGCACATCAACGTGCGCCGCAGCGACGCCCACGCCTGGGTCGAGGCCGAGCTGAGCCCCGGGCGCTGGACGCTCCTCGACGCGACCCCCGCCGGGGGCATGAACCCCGGGGATCAAGGGCTCCTGAGCGCGCTCTCCGACACCGCCACGGCCTGGTGGAGCCGCTGGGTGCTCGACTACGACCTCACCACCCAGATCGAGGGTGGCCGCGCGCTGGCGAACGCCTTCGCCCCCTCCGGTGACGCCGCGCCCGGCGGGCCCGCCCCTGGCCTGGCCTCGGCGACGCCGATCCTGGTCGGCCTGGGGGCCCTGGTCCTCGCCGTCGGCGCCCGGGGCGCGCTCTACGGCCCCAGCAAGGCGCCGCGCCGGGTGATCGGCCCTGAAGAGCGCGCCTGGCGTGAGGGCCTCACGCTGGCCCAGCGCCGCGGCCACGACCCCCCGGCGGCATTGCCCCCGGTGGAGGCCGCGGAGTGGATCGTCGCCCGGGTCGGTGAGCCCGCGCGGCCCCTGCTCACCTTGGCCTGGCTGCACCACGAGGCGCGCTACGGCCCAGGCCCGCCCCCTGACGGCGCGTCTCGGGCGAAGGCCGCGCTGCGAGCCCTGCGGCTTCTGCCCAGAGCTGTCCGTCCGATCAGTTGACGCCGCGCGAAATGGCGGTAACCCTGGCAGTCCCGCGCGGGTGGCGTGTGGGCTCCGCGAGAAGAGGTAGAGGATGACCGTCGAAGAGCTGGCCGGGATGACCTTAGGGGACGCGCTCCGCGCCCAAGCGCAGATGAGGCCCGACGCTCCGGCGCTGTTGGGGGACGCCCGCAGCCTCACCTGGTCCCAGCTCGACGCCGAGGTCGATCAGCTCGCCGGGCTCATGACGCGTATGGGCGTCAAGAAGGGCGACGCCGTCGGCTTCTTGATCACGAAGCGGCCTGAGGTGGTCACGGGCTTCTTGGCCTGCGCCCGCCTCGGCGCGATCATGGCGCCGATCAACTTCAAGATGCACCCGGACCGCCTGCGTTTTCAGGTCGAGAGCGCGAACCTGCGCACCTTGTTCATCGAGCGTGAGTTTGATGAGCTGCTCAAGCCGATGTTGTCCTGGTTCACCGACCCGGGGCGTATCCTCTACGTCGGCGACAAGGGCAAGTACGGCGACGTGGTCTACGCCGACATCGCCGCGCACCAGGCGCCGCCGCCGGTGGAGGTCAGCCTCGACGACCCCTGCTACTACAACTACACCTCGGGGACGACGGGCAACCCCAAGGGCGCCATCGCCACCCACCGCAACGTGCAGTTCAACGGGCTCACGGCCTTCGACCGGCCCGGCATCGACGGCCTCGGCTTTGACGCCTCCCACGTCTTCTTGGGCATGTTCAGCGTCTTCGCCCACCCCCACGAGCTCTTCCACCGCTCCATCCTCTGCGGCGGGGCCTTCGTCATCGTCGACACCCTGAACCCCCGCATCATCGCCGAGACCATCCAGCGCTTCTCCGTGAGCTGGATGATGGCGGTGCCGAGCTTCTACGAGATGCTGCTCGACCACGTCGAGGAGGATCGGTTCAACCTCTCGTCCTTGCGGGTGCTGGAGAGCGGCGGGGCCTGGGTGAGCCCGGACACCCTGGCGCGCCTGGAGCAGAAGTTCGGCGCGGCGTTTATGCCGGTCTGGGGCTCGACGGAGACGACGGGGGTGGCCGTGGCCATGCGCCCGGATCGGCCGCGCCGCCCGGGCTCTACGGGCAAGCCCGTCGCGGGCTACGAGGTGCGCGTCGTCGACGCCCAAGGCCGCGACGTCGCGACGGGTGAGGTGGGCGAGATGATCCTGCGCGGCCCGGCGGTGGTCAGCGGCTACATCAACTCCGCGGACGACGGCGAGATCCTCTTCCACGACGGCTGGTACCACACCCAAGACCTCGTACGTGTGGACGAGGACGGCTTCATCCACTTCGTCGGGCGCCGCTCGGAGATGCTCAAGATCGGCGGCATCCGGGTGTACCCGCTGGAGATTGAGCGGGTGATCAAGGAGCACCCGGAGGTCCGCGACTGTGTGGTCGTGCGCGCCGAGGAGCGTATTCGCGGCGAGATCCCCCGGGCCATCATCCAGCGCGCCCCGGGCTCGACCTTAGACACCCGCCGCCTGCAGCGCTACTGCCGCGACCGCCTGGAGGGCTACAAGATCCCGCGCATCGTCGAGTTCTGGGCCCAGATCCCCAAGCTGCCCAACGGCAAGATCGACAAGGCCGCCGTGATCGCCGTCCCCGCGAACCCCGATCGAGACGACCGTTGAGGCCCACCCGCAACCCCGTCCTGCTCGCCAAAGACCTCGGCGGGCTGTTCGTCTATTACCCGGCCCAGGCGGCGATCTCCCGGGCCCCGCGGGGGCTCTTGGGGCGCCTGGCCTTGGTCGGTGGCGACGCCGTGCGGGCCATCGCCCGGCGTGACGTGGAGCTCGCCCGCCGCGAGCTGCGCCTGCTCTTCGGCGACGAGCCGCTCCCGCAGTCCGAGGACGACATCCTCCGGGAGGCCTGGCGCCAGACGATGTTCAACGAGCTGGAGGTCCTGCGTTACCCGCACCTCAACCCCAGCACCGTCGACTCCGTGTGTGTGATCGAGGGCCGTGAGCACCTCGACGCGGCCTTGGCCCGGGGCAAAGGCGCCATCATCCTCATCGGGCACTACGGCGCGAACCAGATGATCATGCCCGCCTTGGGCCACACCGGCTACCCGATGAGCCAGCTCAGCGCCCCGCCGCCGGTCTGGGCCGACATCCTGCGCGAGACCCGCACGACGCCGCTCTGGGAGAAGGTGCTCGACCGCCGCTGGGAGCTCGAGCAGCGCCTGCCGGTGCAGCACATCAACGTCTTCCGCTTCTTGCGCCCGGCCTTTGAGTGCCTCCAGAAGAACGAGGTCTTGGGCCTCGCCTTCGACGGCGGCGGCGGGCACCGCTTCGCCAAGGTGAAGCTCCTCAACCGCACCGCGAACGTCTCGGTGCAGCCCGCGCAGCTCGCCCGCAAGACCGGCGCGGCGATCCTCCCGACGGTCGTCGTGCGCGCCCCCGGGGAGCGCCGCCACCGCGTCATCATCGGCGAGGCGCTCACGCCCGTCCGCCTGCGGGACCGCGACGAGGAGGCCCAGCGCACGATGCAGGCCTTCGTCGACGTCTTCTCCCGCTGGGTGCGCTCCCACCCGGCGCACTACGTCAACTTTTTGCTGCTGCGCTACAAGGTCCGGGCGACGGACGTGGTGCCCTTCTTCGACGACTACCCGCCCGTAGAGGGGCAGCTCGACAGCGACGCGGCCCAGCGGCACCTCCGGGCGGCGGCGGTGCGGCGGGGCGGGGCCGACGAGCGTGAGGG
>JAKLKD010000004.1 GCA_023150845.1 Myxococcota bacterium
TTCTCGCCCCTCGGCGGGCGCGGCTGAGCGGCCGCGCCGGTCACGGGCTCCGGCGGCTCACTCCCCCGCGGCGGCCGCGGCGGCGGCGCGGGCCTCCTCCTCCTCCTCCTCAGGGTCCCGCTGCCGGTGGCGCCAGCGGGCGTTCTTGTTGGAGCAGTTGCGGGAGCAGTACTTGGAGTTGGGCCGGGCGGGCTTGCCGCAGTCCTTCCAGGCGCAGAGCTGCACGCCGTTGGCGTCGAGGATGATGGGCTCGTCGTCGAGGTCCACCTTCGCGGCGCGGGCGGCGCTGGGGGCCTCCCCCGACGGCACGTCGAGCTCGGAGGAGTCGTCGTCCCGGGCGCGTAAGGGGCGCGTCGGCTTGGGCTTCTTGGCCTTCACCGGCTTGGGGGGCTGCTTGGGGGCGACCGGCGCGCTGGCCACGATGGGGTCGACGACGTCGGGAGCGGGGCGGTCTTTCTCCGCGGGCCGCACGGACTTGCAGCCGTGGTACCAGCAGGCTTGGGTGCCCGCCGGGTAACGCACGCAGGGCAGATGGTTGAGGCACACCCAGAGGTTGTGGTTGCGCCAGACGCTGTTGGACCTCATCGCTTCTCTCCGTGAACCCACACCGTAGCCACCGCTGTGGGCAAGTCCAATTCCAGGCCAGGGGAACGGGCGAGCCGCACGCTTAACCCAGGATGTCGGGGCGCGCAGCGTGTTTCGTGAGGCGGGTGAAAGGCCCCGTCACCGAACGTCAGGGACGCAGACCGCGGTCGTCGCCACCAAGGTGCAGACGAGCTGCTCTCCGCCGCGAACAGGGTTGAACTGGGCGGGCACCCCGCCCTTGAAGTAGAGCGTGCAGTCCTCGACCGGCGCGCCGTTCAGCTCCGCCCGGCCCTCGGCGAGGGGGGCCCGCGCCCGGTAGCCCGCCTGGGGGCAGACTAGCTCAATGCTGTGGTTGTGCCCGGCGTCTCCTTCGACGCGCACCCGGAGCATCCCCTGCGGGACCCCCTCGGGCACCCGCGTGGTGTCGGGGATCGACGCGGGCGCCACAGGCGCCACGGGCGGCGGCGCCGGAGGAGGGGCCGGGGCGCGGCTGGTACACGCCATGAGCGGCACAAGCAGAAAAAGCATACGGCGAGCCTCAGGTGGAGGCGCTACTCTACCCCACGACACCCCATCGGCGCCCCAGGACGCGGAGAAGTGACGCCATGGCCCAGCCGGGCGAACGAGTCGGCCAGTACGAGCTGTTGGAGCCCATCGGCGCGGGCGGCAGCGCGAGCGTCTGGCGCGCCCGGCACACGCTCTTGGGGAGCGAGCACGCGGTGAAGCTCCTCCAGGCGCCGAGCGCCGAGGTCGCCAGCCGCCTGCTGCGGGAGGGGCGGGTGCAGGCGCGGCTGCGCCACCCGAACATCGTTCCCGTCACCGACCTCGTGCAGTCCGAGGAGCGTGTGGGCCTCGTGATGGAGTACATCGCCGGGGGCACGCTCTTGGAGCGCCTGCAGCGCGGCGGGGCCATGCCCCCAGACGAGGCGCTGCGGGTCTTCGCCGGGATGCTCGCCGGGCTCAAGGTCGCCCACCAGGCCGGGGTCTTACACCGCGACCTCAAGCCCGCGAACGTGCTCATGGACGAGGGGCGACCGCGCATCGCCGACTTCGGCCTCGCCCGGGTGACCGAGACCACCCCCGACCCCAAGCTCACCCGCGAGGGCTTCGCCATGGGCACCCCGGGGTACATGGCCCCGGAGCAGTGGGCCGACCCCACCCGCATCGACGAGCGCGCCGACCTCTTCGCCATGGGCGTGATGCTCTACGAGCTGCTCACCTGCCGCTCCCCCTTCACCGGGGCGACCGCGGCGGAGGTGCTGCAGAACACCGTCGTCGGCCGCTACGAGGACCTGCGCACGCTCAACCCCAGCCTCGACCTCAGGCTCGTGCAGGCCGTAGACGCCTGCCTGCGCCCCCACCGCGAGGAGCGTGTGGCGAGCGCCGAGGCCCTGGAGCGCCTCCTCGGCCTCCACGAGTCCGGCGCGCCGAAGGGCCCGCCGACCCCGACCCCGACGCCGCAGCAGCCGACCCCATCCCCCACCCTCGCCCCGCCCGTCGAGGACCACAGCCCCCGCGCGGCCTCGACCTTGGGCCTCGCGGAGCTGCGGAGCGAGGCCGAGTCGCCACAAGACGACGCGGCGACGCCTGAGGAGCGTGAGCCCACGCCGAGCGAGGGCGGCCCCTGGGGCCTCATCGCGATGGTCGCCATCGGGATCTTCGGCCTGGGCCTCCTCGGCCTGTCGCGCCTGCGTGAGCCCGAGGCGCCGGAGGAGCCCCTGCCCGAGCCCGTGGTTGAGGCCCCGGCGGCCCCCGCGGCAGCCCCCGAGCCCGAGCCGCCCCCGACCGGCGAGGGCGCGCCCTGCTCCGCCGAGGCTGAAGAGCTAGGCTACTGGTACGCCGCCCGCAGCGTCGGCGGCCGCACCGGCCAGGTCGTCACCTTGCCCGCCGACGCCCGGGTGCGGAAGATGTGGCCCAAGACCCCCGACGCCCCGAAAGACATCGTCTGCACCTTGCCCGCCGGGACCTCGGTGCGCCTGCAGGCCCCCGTCGAGGACGTGCGCGGAAACCGCTGGATCCCGCTGCGCGGCGCCGACCTCAAGCCCTGACCTGTCGGCGCGCGCCCTCGCGGCCCGCACGCCCCGCGCCCAGAGACAAGAACCCCCCGGCTGTCACCAGCCGAGGGGTCCATCGTCAGGCGCCAGACGACCTCAGGGGGTCGCGGGCTTCTCCTGAATCACCGTGTCGCTGCCCGGGGCGCGCTCCTTGATGACGAACTCGACGCGGCGGTTCTTGGCCTTGTTCGCGTCGCTGTTGTTCTCCACCACGGGCTTCTCTTCGCCGTAGCCGACGCCCTTGAGCGTGCCGGCCTTGACGCCGCCGATGGTCTCGAGGTGCTTGACCACGGACTCCGCGCGGGCCTGGGAGAGCTTGATGTTGGCGGCGTTGGAGCCGTCGGAGTCAGTGTGGCCACCGACCTCGATGAGGGTCAGGTCGGGGTTCTCGTTGATGACCTTCGCGATGTCCGCGAGCAGGGGGTACGAGACCTTCTTGATCGTGGCCTTGTTGTAGTCGAAGTAGATGACGTCGAGGATCTCGATCTTCTCCTTCGTCACGATCACGCGAGAGGGGCAGCCGTCGGAGCGGGCGGCCTCGGCGCGCACGTCGATGGCCTGATCCGGGCACTTGTCGCGCTTGTCGGGCACGCGGTCGCTGTCGCGGTCGGGGCAGCCCTTGGTCTCCTTGGGACCGGGCTCATCCGGGCACTCGTCGTCCTGGTTGGCGAGGCCGTCGGAGTCGTTGTCCGGGCAGCCTTGGGTCTCCTTGGGACCGGGCTTGATCGGGCAGCGGTCGTCGGCGTCCAAGAGGCCGTCACCGTCGTTGTCGGGATCGGGGCAGCCGTTGTCGTCCTCGAAGTTGTCCTTGTCCTCGGGCTCCATCGGGCAGGAGTCGGAGGTGTCCACGATGCCGTCGGCGTCGTTGTCGAGCTCGGGGCAGCCGTCGGCGTCCTCGAAGTTGTCCTTGTCCTCGGCCTCCATCGGGCAGGAGTCGATGTCGTCGGTCAGGCCGTCGAGGTCGGAGTCAGGCGGGCCGCCGGGCTGGCGGTAGTTCACGCCGAGCACGAGGCGGAAGTCGGGAGCGCCGACGCCCGCGATGAGGCCGGTGCCCAAGCCCAGGGTGGCGAGGATGCCCTCGTCACCGCCGTAGGTGCCGTAGACGTGGGCCTCCATCGGGTTCGCGTTCCAGGGGCCGAGGCCCTGGGCGGCGTCGATGACCGAGGTGAGCTCAGCGCCGACCCGGATGTCCTCAGCGACGGTGTAGTTGGCGCCCGCGCCCCAGAAGAGGTTCGTGCCGACGGGCAGCTCCTCGATGGTGGCCTCGGTGCTCTCGACGTTGATCGTCTGCGCGCCGGAGAACTCCATGCCGAGGTTCGCGCGCCAGCCCAAGGCCCCCGTCTCACCGCCGACGGTGCCGAGCAAGCCCGCGCCGAAGCCGTTGGAGAGGTAGGAGTCCTTCGCGGCCTGGCCCGTGGGGATGTTGAAGTAGGGCTTCACGGCGACGCCCACGCCCTCATCCTCGTACTGGAGGAGGGGCACGAGGGCGCCGAGGCGGAGGTCGCCCAGGCGGAAGCCACCGACGCCCTCTTGGGGGCTGCCGACGACGTAGAAGGGGATCTCGAGGTCAGCGCGGAACCAGTTGTTCAGGTTGTAGCCGCCGTGGAGGCGGGTGCCGAACTGGTGCTGCACGACGGTGGTGTCGGACTCCGCGCCCTCGTAACGGATGACGAGGGGATCGTTCGCGTAGGAGAGCCCGAGACCCGCGTAGTAGGAGCCCGCGTCGTCGAGCTTGGGGTGCGCGAGCTGCAGGGTTCCTTGGCTGTCGAAGGTGTCGCCGGAGAAGTTGAAGGTGTCAGAGTCCTGGGCGAGGGCGACCGGGGACCAGACCGCAGCCCCCATCAGCAGGGCAGCGACTACAGCGGGGGATCTCATCAGGGGGCCTCCGTGAACTTCTACATCTTGGAGTGGGGCGGCGCGAACAGGCTCGATCGCGAGTCAGGCGCAATCTTATGCCATGACGATGGCGGTGCAAATGACAAATTGCTTACCAGGACACCCCAAGATTGCAGGACCGGCCGTGTCGGGGCATAGAGCGGCGCACCTGGACCCAACATTCAAAGATGGAGTGAGCCAATGTCTCTCGTCCCCGTACATGGTGGCCTCGCAGATCTGATCGACCGTACGCTGCCTTGGAGCGCGCGTAAGTCCCTGATTGAGAAGAGCTCTTCTCTCCCGAGCGTCACGCTGAACGAGGGTGATCTCGCCACCCTGCACCGCATCGCCGACGGCACGCTCTCCCCGCTGGAGGGCTTCATGGACGAGGCGGAGCACAACCAGGTGCTCGATCATCAGCACATCGTCCGCGGCGGCGCGCCGTACGCTTGGACGATCCCCCTCTCGCTTCCCGTGACGGACGAGGAGCGCGCGGCGCTGTCGATCGGCGGTGAGGCGATCCTCCGTGATCCCAGCGGCGCGATCGTCGGCGTGATCGAGGTGAGCTCGATCTTCGCCTGGAACAAGGCGCGCTTCGTGGAGAAGGTCTACGGCACGCCCCGCATGGACCACCCCGGCGCCGACATCGTCACCCGCGACGCCCGCACCACGCTCATCGGCGGCAAGATCCGCGCCCTGCCCCCCGCCGTGAACGCGGCCTTCGGCGAGTACGTCCTGCCGCCGCGCGTCACCCGGGCGATCATCGCCGCCCGCGGCTACGAGGCCGCCCTGGCCTTCCAGACCCGCAACCCCCTGCACCGCGCGCACGAGTACGCCCTCGTCTACGGGGTCGAGACCCTCACCCGCCAGGGCCTCTACGCCGGCGTGTTCCTGAACCCCCTCGTCGGCCAGCTCAAGGGCGACGACGTGGACGCCGCCACCCGGATGCGCACCTACCGCGCGCTCCAGGTGAGCCGCTCCTTGGGTGAGGGCGACAGCGACAAGGATCTCTGGGAGTCCAAGGGCTACGAGCTCAACGACGTGTTCCACCTCGTCGGCCTCGACATGCGCATGTTCTACGGCGGCCCCGCCGAGGCCGTGATGCACGCGATCTACCGCCAGAACCACGGCTTCTCGCACATCGTCATCGGCCGCAAACACGCGGATGCCCCCTACCACGACAAGACCGCGATCTGGGGCGACTTCGACGCCCAGGAGATCTTCGGCAAGCTCCAGGGCGCCCTGGCCACCAAGCCGGTGAACGTCGGCTTCGCGGCCTACTACGAGAGCATCGGCCGGGTGGACCTCACCGAGAACCACCCCAACGAGAAGCCCCTGAACATCGCCGGGACGAAGGTGCGTGAGGCCCTCGTGGGCGGCGAGCGCCCCGACCCGCGCATCATGCGCCCCAGCACCGCCGACATCCTCATCGACGCGTACCGCGCCCAGGGCTGATCCAGGCGGGCTGGCCCCGGCGGCGTGAGCGGTGGACGATCCGCGGCTCACGCCCTAGCGCGGCGCCTCTGTCTACTTGACGAGAGCCGAGTCATTGTTGATAATGACTTTCACTTTCATCAAGTCCTCGGAGGCGCCGTGCGAGTCCCGTCCCACGATCACTGTCACCCCATCCCCCTCGCGCAGGGCCCCGTCGGCCTGGTCGAGGCCTGCACCTGCGGCGCCGTGCGCCTGAGCGTCGGCCCGGTGACCCTACGTTTTGAGGCGACCTCGTTCTTGGCGCTCGTGGACCTCATGGAGCGCGCCCGAGAGCGCCTGCTCTGCGGCGGTGTGCGGCCGCTCACCCCTGGACAGGTGGCCTGAGCGGCCTCAGCCCGGCGAGCCCAGCAGGTCGAGGACGGCGTCGGTGATGGCGCCGCCGCAGGCCGTGTCGTAGGCGGTGTACATCGGCTGGGCGTTCATCTCCAAGAGCACCAAGGCGCCGCGGGCGTCACGTTTGAGGTCCGCGGCGCAGAGCTCCAGGCCCAGCGCCCCGGCGAGGGCGCGCAGCGGCGACAAGACCGCCTCTGGGGGGTCCTCCGCGCGGTCGAAGGGCGCATCCGGCGTGGCCCGGTGGTCGAGGGCGTCGGTGTGGAGCTCGAAGGTGAAGGCCCGGGCGCCCACGAGGGTCACCCGAAGCTCAGGGCCAAAGAGGCGCTCCTGCACGAAGGCGGGCGACGGCGCGGCGGCGTCCTCGTCGGCTTGTTCGGCCAGGGCGTCGGCGAGCGGCACGCAGAGCCCACCGCCGCGCAGGGGCTTGGCGACGAGGGCCTCATTCTCCCGCGCCCGGCAGGCCTGGAGGTCGTTGGTGACGACACCTTGGGGCACCCGCAGGCCGAGGCGCGCGGCGAGGCCCAAGGCGGCGAGCTTGTTCACCCGGCGCCCGAGGGCCTCCCGGTTGAGCACCCGCAGGCCGGGGTTCAGCGCGACGTAGCCCAGAAGCGTGTCGTACCAGTCCAGGGCCCGGGCGGCGACAGCGGCGCGCGGGTCGGCCAAGGCGGCGAAGACGTCGTGACGGACCCAGAGCGCCGTGGGGCGCAGCGCCTCACCGTCGAGGCTCAAGGCGCCGTCGGGCACGCTCAGGGTGAGCGTGGGCCAGGTCTCGGGGCCGACGAGCAGGCCCCGGGCGGGGATCCCCCGGGCCTCGGCGCGGCCTAGGGCCCGGGTGAGGTGGGGGTCGAGGGCCCCGCCCGCGAGCAGGATCACCGGGCGCTACTTCTCGCCAAAGGCCTTCTTGCTGGCCTGCTTCTGGCGCTCGTCGCCGGGCTCCTCGGGGATCGCCATGGTCTTGTACTCGTCATCGCCAGGCTCCTCGGGGATCGCCATGGTCTTGTACTCTTTGGGCGCCTGGGACTTCTTCGTGGTCTCGGCCATGGGGGCTCCGGGGTGGGTGGACGTGGAGGAGGATAGCACTGGGGAGGCTCAGCGGGTGGGCGCGTCTTGGTCCGCGCTGGGTGGGGCTTGAACGGCCCCGGGAACCCGAAACAGCGGGATCGGCGGCAAGGACAGGTCCATTCGCCCAAAGAGCGAGTGGGTCAGCTCGCGCCAATACGGCCACACGTTGAGCACGCCGTTACGCTCGGCGAAGTCCTCAAGGTCATCCTGCTCGATGACGAAGGAGGCCGGGCGGCCGTAGATCGCCTCATAGCGCGCGGTGATGAACAGCGGCGCAGACTCTGGCGCGACGTCTGCTTGGCCAAGGTGAAGGCTGAGCTTCACCGTCACGAAGACGCTCGACGCCTGGGGATCGTCAGCGCCAGTGGCCTCGTAGTGTAGGTGAATGGTCTCGGAGCCTTTGAGCACGCCGTCGGTGATGACTCCGTTGCGGGCGTGGAGGTCACGCAAGTGAACACCTTGAAGGGTGACGACCTGCCAAAGCGACGTAGTGAGTGAGGTCATTGCTCACCCAGCGCATACAGCGCGAGCATGCTGGTCGCCAAGCGCAGAGGCCCGGCGACCAGGCCGCGCCTGGGGATGAAGATGGTATAGGTTCTTAGGCGAGGCTAACGTGCCTGCGTCTCGCGCATCCTGAGCGCGCTCACCCGCAGCAGGCTGGATCGTAAAGTCCACTGCACCACCCATGACATGAACCGCTGCCGCGAGGGTGCGAAGGCTCACGTTCCGCCCGCGAAGCATCTGGGTGACGTTGGCCGGGGAGGTGCCGAGGCGCCTCGCAAGCTCCGCACGGGTGATGTTGTGGTCCGTCATCCAGCCCGCGAGGCGGTCCATGACGTCAACAACGAGAGACTCTTCTGCGAAGATCCTTTCCTTGACAGGATCGTTGCGCATAAACTCTGGGAAGATCGGCTGAATTCTTGCACTTGACATGGTGCCCTCTTGCTACCCAGATTCTTCCGGGTCCGCTTGCGCACGATGTTGGATGAACTCGGCTCTCATCGTCTCGATGCGCTCCAACAATCCGTTAGGGAAGGTCTGGCGCTTCTTGAGAAAGCCGTCGATCAGGAACCAAGTGTTCCTGGCGGGATCGAAGAACATGAAGATTCGGGCTTCTTTGCCCTTCACCTCATAGATGTCGCCCTTGATGTGTTTAAATTTCTGCTCGTTGCGCACCAATCCCTCATTAGCAAGGAGCCACAGGTTGCTCTCAACGACCGCCCATTCGCGATAGTGACGAGCATCGAGCTCCTCAATAAAGCTAGTGGCAGGGGAACGACCTGATGCGAACTCGCAGCACACAATGGCAAAGCGCTTACCCGTAATGGGAGGTCGCGCTTCTCGTTGATTGGACATGGTAAAGTAGCCTCGGCGAAGAACTTGTTGGAGTCATGGTCACCTCGTGGTTGGGTCTACTTATTATTAACTTATAAATTAATCGTGTCAAGCAAGTTACCCGTCCACCAAAACCCCTCAGCTCACCTCTTCCGCCGCCCGCGCCCTCACCCACTCCACGAGCGCCTTGTCTTGGGGCGCGTTGAGCACGTTGAGCTCGGGCGCCGGGGGCAGGCCGAGGAGCGCCTGCTCGCGCAGGCGGTGGGTGCGGCGCTCGCTGTCCTCGCCGAGGCGCTCGTAGCGGATGTCCTCCTCTTCGAGGCGGATGAGGGCCTCGTACAAGGCGAGCTGGCGAGGAAGCTCTTTGCAGGCCAAGAACACGTCGACGGTGGCGGCGCAGGCCCGCGCGGCGGCCTGCTCGATGGGGAAGCGGTCGGCGACGGCCTTCATGTCCATGTCGTCAGAGAAGATGACACCCTGGAAGCCCAGCTCCCCGCGCAGGAGCTCGGCGAGCAGGCGGCGGCTCAGGGTGGCGGGGGCGTCCTCGTCGTAGGCCGGGAAGACGACATGGGCGCTCATCACGCCGGGCACCCCGGCGCGCACGGCCTCGCGGAAGGGGCGCAGCTCCATCGCCTCAAGCTGGGGGCGCTCCTTCTCGACGATGGGCAGGGTGAGGTGGCTGTCTTGGTGGGTGTCGCCGTGGCCGGGGAAGTGTTTGACGCAGGAGGTGATGCCTTCGCTCGACGCGCCCCTCATCCAGGCCAAGAGGTGCCGGGTGACCTTCGCCGCGTCGTCGCCGAAGCTGCGGTCGCCGATCACGGGGTTCTTGGGGTTGGAGTTCACGTCGGCGCAAGGGGCCCAGTTGATGTGGAAGCCCATGGCGCGCAGCTCACGGCTGAGCCCGGCGGCGAGCTGCGCGGTGATCTTGGGGTCGTCGAGGTTGCCCAGCCAGCGCGCCGGAGGCCACAAGGTCGCCCCGCTGCGCACCCGCTGCACCCGGCCGCCCTCCTGGTCGATGGTGTGCAGGGGCGGGTGGCTCGTGGGCAGGAGGCTCGTCAGCTCGCGGTTCAGCTCCCGCACCTGGGCGGGCTCCTCGACGTTGCGGGCGAAGAGGATGAAGCCGAAGGGGCGGATCTCCCGGATGAGCTGGCGGGTGTCGTGGTCGAGCCCCGGGCCGGGCAGGCCCAAGATGAGGCGCTGACCGGCGCGGCGCTTGCGGTCGGCCAGAGACGTAGACTCCCCGACGGCCTCGACCTTGACCCTCATAAGGTCTCCTCGGCGACATCGGCGCTGGGGTCGTGGTGGGGCGCGTCGCCGTCGTGCTGGGAGAGCTCGATGAGCACGCCGCCGACGCTCTTGGGGTGGATGAACACCACCTTGGCGCCGTGGGCCCCGGGCTTGGGGGCGTCGGACAAGAAGCGGTAGCCTTTGGCCTGGAGCCGGGCCATGTCGCCGACGATGTCGTCGGTGCGGAAGCAGAGGTGGTGTACACCCTCGCCCCGGGTGCTGAGCGCCTTCGCGATGGGGCCCTCGCCGTTGAGCGGCGCGACGAGCTCGATGCGGGTGCCTTGGAGCGGGAAAAACGCCGTAGACGTCAGCTCGGTGAGCACGTCCTCGGTGCCGGTGAGGGTGAGCCCGAAGTCCTCGACGAAGCGGCGCACCGCGGCGTTGAGATCGGCGGTGGCGATCGCGACGTGATCTAGCCCGATGATCATGCTGTGCCTCCAGAAGACGCCTTGATCCCTATCCGTTTCCCCCCTCAGAGGCCGCTCACCGACGCGCACGGGGCGTGGTAGACGCCCGCCAGCGCAGATCGCGTTAACGCGGTGTCAGGTCTTCACCTCTTTGCACGCGCGCCGGAAATGTCGGGCGCGCTTCGCCGTACTCGGGCATCGTTCGACCCTAAGGACGCCTCAATGCTCCGCTCTGCTCGCCTCGTCGTCGTCTTCGCGCTCCTCTCTTTGGCTTGTTCCGGCGGCCCCGGCGGCCCCGGCGGCCCCGGCGGCGCGGGCGGAGAGGAGCAGGCCAAACGAAAGGTGGACCCTCGCACCCTGGTCACCGTCGCCCCCGTCGGGCCCGGCGAGGTCGCGGCGACCATCCAGTCCACGGGCGTCGTCGAGAGCGAGGCCCAGGCCGACCTCACCCCCGAGGCCAGCGGCACGGTGATCTCGATCTCCGTGGAGGAGGGCGACACGGTGAAGCGTGGCCAGGCGCTCGCGGTCATCGAGAACGCCAGCCTCGACGCGGCCTATGAGCGGGCGAAGGCCGAGCTGGCCCGAGCCGAGCGTGAGCTGGCCCAGGTCGAGTCCTTACACAAGCGCGGCGCGGTCTCCGACGCCGACCTCAACACCGCCCGCGACGCCCTGAACACCGCGAAGACCACCCTGGCCGAGGCCCGCAGCTCCGCCGGGCACCTCCGCCTCGTGAGCCCCATCGACGGCACCGTCGCCCTGCGGGACCTGCGCTACGGTGAGGTCGCCGGGGGCAAACGGGCGTTCCAGGTGGTGGACCTCGACCGCCTGCGCGTCGTCGTGAAGCTCCCCGAGCGTGACCTGAGCCGCCTGGAGGTCGGCCAGATCGCGACGCTCACCCCGGTGTACGACGGCGAGGTCCACGTCTCCGCCGAGCTGATCCGCCTCTCGCCGACCGTAGACGCCACCACGGGCACCGTGCGCGCTACCTTGGCCTTGCCCAAAGGGGAGCGCACCTTACGCCCGGGTCAGTTCGTGTCAGCGTCCTTAGAGACGGAGCGCCGCCAGGCCGCCCTCGTGGTCCCCCGTGAGGCCATCGTCTACGACGACGGCCAGGCGATGGTCTATCGGGTCGCCATCGAGGAGCCCCCCAAAGAGGAGGAGGCGAAGAAGGAGGAGGGCGAAGAGGCCAAGCCCGAGGAGGCCAAGGGCTTCAGCTTCTCGTTCGGCGGCGCCCAGGGCATGCCCGAGGCCGAGGAGGAGATCGAGCTGCCCGGCCCCTACCGCATCGCCCGCAAGGTGCCCGTCGAGGTCGGGCTCAGCGATGAGGACACCACGGAGATCCTGAGCGGCCTCAAGCCCGGCGACGAGGTGGTCATCGTCGGCCAGGCGAACCTGCGCGACGGCGCCCGGGTGCGCCTTGAGGCCGACCCTCGGCTGGAGGACGTGATCGCTGAAGCGGAGGCCAAGAAGAAGGCCGAGGCCGAGAAGGCTGAAGGCGCTGACAAAGACGGCGCCAAGGAGGCCGACAAGGCCGAAGGTGAGGAGGGATGAGCCTCCCACCGCCCCCCGAGCGGCCCCAGGAGGGCTTCTACGGGTTTCTTGTGGACCGGCCGCTGGCCGTGCTCATGGTCTTCGTGGCCGTGGCGGTCTTCGGCTGGGTGTCCTACGGCCAGCTCCCGCTGAACCTGATGCCCGACCTGAGCTACCCGACGCTCACCGTGCGCACGGAGTACCCTGGCGCGGCCCCGGAGGAGGTCGAGAGCCAGGTCTCCCGACGGGTGGAGGAGGCGCTCTCGACGGCGGACGGCCTCTTGAGCATCGAGTCCCGCAGCCGGGCGGAGCGCAGCGACGTGATCCTGGAGTTCAACTGGGGCACGGACATGAGCGCCGCCGCCCAGTCCGTGCGGGAGCAGCTCCAGACGAGCACCTTCGGCGACGACGTGGGCCGCCCGCTCATCCTGCGCTACGACCCCACGCTGGACCCCATCCTGCGCATCGCGCTCTCGGTGAAGCCCGACGCCGCCGAGCAGGTCTCGCTCTTCGCCCTGCGTGAGCTGGCCGAGGACGAGGTCAAGCGCGCCATCGAGACCCTCGACGGCGTGGCCGCGGTGCGGGTGCGCGGCGGCTTAGAGCGCCAGGTGCTCATCGAGGCCCGGGAGGACTGGCTCGTCGCCCGGGGCGTCACCTTGGCCCAGCTCCAGTCCACGCTCACCGCCGAGAACGTGAACATCGCCGGGGGCTCGATCCGGGAGGGCGAGACGGAGTACCTGCTCCGCACGCTCAACGAGATCGACGACCTCGACGAGCTCCGCCGCCTGCGGGTGCGCCGCGCCGACGGCCAGTCCGTGCCGCTCTCCGAGCTCGCCATCGTGCGGGAGACCTACAAGGACCGCCAGGTCATCTCCCACCTCGACGGCCAAGAGGCGGTCGAGCTGGAGGTCTTTAAGGAGGCCGACGCGAACATCGTCTCCGTGGCCCGGCGGGTGAAGGCCTGGCTCGGGGAGGAGGGCGGCGCCGAGCCGATGCCCGGCATGGAGGGCATGGACATCCCCGGCCTCACCGCCGAGACCTTCGCCGATCGCCTGCCTGAAGGGGTGACCTTCGCCGTGCTCGACGACCAGGCGGCCTTCATCGAGGACGCGATCAACAACCTCGGCGACACCGCCGTGCAGGGCGGCCTGCTCGCTATCCTCATCCTGTTCTTGTTCCTCCGCGACTTCTCGGCCACCCGCATCATCGCCATCGCCATCCCCATCTCCATCGTGAGCGCCTTCGCGCCGATGTACCTGGGCGGCGTGTCCTTGAACCTCATGTCGCTCGGCGGCCTGGCCCTGGGCGTCGGCATGTTGGTGGACAACTCCGTCGTCGTGCTGGAGGCGATCACGGTGTACCGCGAGGCCGGGTGGAGCCGCCGCGAGGCCGCCATCGCCGGGAGCGCCGAGGTCGCCGCCGCCGTGGTGGCCTCGACGCTCACCACCGTCGCCGTGTTCTTGCCCATCGTCTTCGTCGATGGTGTCGCCGGGCAGATCTTCGGGGATCTCGCGCTGACCGTCGTCTACTCCTTGCTGGCGTCCTTGGCTGTGGCGCTCTTTCTGGTGCCCGTGCTCGCCGCCCGGGACTTCGGCCTCGACGGGGAGGCCGAGAGCTTCCAGAGCCTCGTGCGGGCGCCGCTCTCCGGGCCCAAGACGCTCCGCGAGAACCTCGCCTGGATGTGGGAGAAGAAGGCGCGGCTGCTCCTGGCGCCGGTGATCTTGGGCCGCGATCTGGCCTGGATCGTCGTCGAGCTGTGCGCGCGGCTCATCTTGGCAGTTACTGCCATTGGGGTGTGGATCGGCGCGCGGATCTGGGGCCTCGTCGTGCCGCGCCTCGCCGCGCTGAGCCTCCGGGTCGCCACCTGGTTTGGCCGGGCCTGGGATCGGTTCGCCGAGGCCTACCCGCCTCTGCTCACCCGCCTCGTCGCCCAGCCGACGGCGGCGCTCTCCGTGGGCCTCTTCGCCTTCGTCGTGGCGATGTTGGCCTGGGGCCGCCTCGGCCGGGAGCTCATCCCCGAGGTCCACCAGGGGCGCTTCACCTTAGAGATGAGCCTGCCCGTCGGCACGCCCCTGGACCGCACCGAGGAGGTGATCTCGTCGGTGGAGGCCCTGGTGCTCAACCACCCCGAGGTGGCGCGGGTGTACTCGGCCATCGGCAGCGACGGCCGCAGCGACGCCCGGCCCGACGAGGGTGAGCACACCGCGCGTATCCTCGTGCAGCTCACCCCCGGCGGTGACCTCGCCGCCCGGGAGGCCGCCACCCTGGAGGACCTCCGCGCCCAGCTCAAGCAGGCCAGCTCGGCGAGCGTGAAGGCCAGCGCCCCGGCCCTGTTCTCGTTCAGCACGCCCGTCGAGGTGCTGGTCTTCGGGCCGGAGCTCGACGAGCTGCGCCGCGCCTCCGCCGAGGTCGTGTCTCGCCTGGAGGGCGTCGAGGGCCTGCGTGACGTGCGCTCGTCCCTCGTCGCGGGCTTCCCCGAGGTGCGCCTGCGTTATGACCGCGCGCTCATGGACCGCTTCGGGCTCTCGACCTCCTCCGTCGCCGCCGCCCTGCGGGACAAGATCCAGGGCGTCGAGGCCACCCGCATGAGCCGGGGTGAGAAGCGCGTGGACATGGTCGTGCGGCTGGTGGAGGCCGACCGCGCCTCTTTGGCCGACCTGGAGCGGGTCAACGTGAACCCGAACCTCGACCCGCCGATCCCCCTGAGCGCCGTCGCGATCTTGGAGTCCGCCGAGGGCCCGAGCGAGGTGCGCCGGGTGGACCAGCGCCGGGCCGCGGTGATCACCGCGAACCTGGAGGGCTTCGACCTCAACGCCGCCCGCGAGGGCATCGCCCAGGCCTTGGTGGGCCTCGACCTGGAGCCCGGCTACTCGTACACCCTGGCCGGTCAGGCCGAAGAGATGGACCGCAGCCTCGACGCCATGGTCTTCGCGCTCTTGCTCGCGGTGTTCTTGGTCTACGTCATCATGGCGAGCACCTTCGAGAGCCTGGTGCACCCCTTCATCATCCTGTTCACCGTGCCTATGGCCGCGGTGGGGGTGCTCCCGGCCTTGCTGCTCACGGGCACGCCGCTCTCGGTAGTGGCCTTCATCGGCGTCATCGTGCTCGCGGGCGTGGTGGTGAACAACGCCATCGTGCTCGTGGACCGCATCAACCGCGGCCGGGAGCTGGGCGAGTCCTTGGAGGAGGCCGTCGTGGCCTCGGGCCGGGCGCGGCTGCGGCCCATCTTCATCACCACGGCGACGACGGTGATCGGCCTCTTGCCGCTCTCCTTGGGCTTCGGCGCCGGGGCGGAGCTGCAGCAGCCCCTCGCTGTGACGGTCATCGCGGGCCTCTCGGCCTCGACCCTGCTCACCTTGCTCGTGATCCCGGCGATCTACCTGCTCATCGAGCGGCTGCGGACCCCGGCGACGGCGACGGCCCCCGCCGAGCCGATCGAGAGCGCCCCATGAGGAACTGGCTCCCCGCCTTGGCCGTGCGCCACCCGGTCACGGTGCTGATGACCTTCTTGGCCACGCTGGTGCTCGGGGCCCTGGCCTACGCCCGGATCCCGCTCCAGATGATGCCCTCGGGCTTCACCGCGCCTTACATCTGGGTGCAGGTGCCCTGGGTGAACGCCACACCTTCGGAGATCGACACCCAGCTCGTGGACCCCGTCGAGGGCCAGCTCTCCACCGTGCCAGGCATCAAGACGCTCGGCTCCGACGCCCGGGCGGGCTCGGCGAGCTTCTCGATGGAGTTCCACCAGTCCGTTGACCTGGACGAGGCCTACAACTCCGTCGCCGACCGCCTGGAGCGCGTGCTCCCCGAGCTGCCCGAAGGCGTCGATCAGTACGGCATCTTCCGGTTCAACCCCAGCGACGAGCCCGTGCTCTGGGCCGGGGTGACCTTCTCCAAGGACGTCGAGGACAAGTACCGCCTGCTCCACGAGAAGGTGCTGCCCCGCCTGGAGCGGGTGCCCGGCGTGGCCCGCATCGACGTGTGGGGCATCGACGAGAAGCAGGTCTTCATCGACTTCGACCGTGAGGCGCTGGCCGCCTACAAGCTCGACCTCGGCGCCGTGGTCGCGGCCTTAGGCGCCGACAACTTCCAGCTCGCCTCGGGGCGCATCGAGGACGCCGGGCAGGTGCGTTTTGTGCGGTCCTTGGCCCGCTACGAGGCGATCTCCGACCTCGCCGCCCGGCCCGTGGCCCCGAACGTCACCCTGGACGACGTGGCCGAGATCAACTACCGCGTCGAGCGTGAGGCGAGCATCAACCGCGTGAACGGCGACGACGCCGTGGCTTTGGGCATCAGCAAGGAGTCCAACGCCAACACCGTCGAGGTCTGCCGGGAGGTGCTCAAGGTCGTCGAAGAGATGAAGGCCGACCCCGAGTTCGCCGGGTTCGACTTCTTCGCCTTCTTCAACCAAGGTGAGCTGATTCAGGGCAGCGTCGACACGCTCCTGGAGAGCGCGGGCTACGGCGGGCTGTTCGCCGTGCTCGTGCTCATCGTGTTCTTGCGGGAGCTCAAGGTCACCACGCTCATCGCCACGGCGATCCCGCTGTCCTTGTTGATGACGGTGACGGTGCTCTACTTTGTGGGCGACTCCTTGAACCTCCTGTCGCTCATGGGCCTGATGATCGCGACGGGCATGGTGGTGGACAACTCCATCGTGGTCGTGGAGACGATCTACCGGCGGCGGCAGCTCGGCGAGGCCCGGGACGTGGCGGCCATCGAGGGCACCGGCGAGGTCAACCTCGCCATCGTGCTCTCGACAGCGACGACGATGGTCGTGTTTCTGCCGATCATCCTGATGAGCGAGGACGCGATGTTCTCGTTCTTCATGGGCTCCTTGGGCTTCCCCATCGTGTTCGCTTTGGCCGCGAGCCTCGTCGTGGCGCTGATCTTCACCCCCGTCGCCACCGCCGTGCTCCAGGGCGGCGAGGTCAGCGACGACCCGCCTTGGGTGGGCCGGATGAGCGCCTGGCACCAGCGGGGGATGCGCTGGGTGCTCACGAGGCGCTTTGACGCGGCCTTGGGCGTGCTGGGCGTGATCTTCTTGACCATCGTCCTGCCCTTCCAGAAGGTCGGCTGCACGGACCAGGCCAAGGGCGGGATGAACGACTTCTCGATCCGCTACGACCTGCCCAACACCTTCAGCTTCGCCGACAAGGTGGCCACGGTGGACGCCATCGAGGCCGTCTTGGAGGAGCACCGGGAGGAGTGGGGCCTGCGGGTGTACCGCAGCCGGGTGAGCGCGGGCTCGATCCGGGGCAGCACCTACGTCTACATCCTCGAAGACTACGAGGACATGACCCCGGAGGAGGTCCAAGAGGCCGCCCTGGCCAAGATGCCCGACCTGCCCGGCGTGCAGATCTACTCGGGCTACGGCAGCCAAGGCGAAGAGAGCACCAACACCCTCAACCTCTCCATCACCGGCCAAGACAGCGACACGCTCCTGCGGCTCGCCGAGGAGGTCGTGCGGCGCCTGCGCCTGACCCCCGGGGTGAAGGGCGCCGAGGTGCCGCTGGAGGAGGAGGGCAGCGACGAGCTGCGGCTCAGCGTGGATCGGGACGTGGCGGCGCGCTACGGCCTCGACGCCCAGGCCATCGGGCGCACCCTGGCCTTCGCGATGCGCGGGACGTCATTGCCCGCCCTGCACTTGGGCGCCAAGGAGGTCTCGGTGTACGCGCGCTTCTCGGCGGACGACCGGGACAGCGTCGACACCTTGCGCGACTTCTCCGTGGCGAGCCCGCTCACCGGGGAGTCCGTGCCCCTGCGCGCGCTGACCGACGTGGTGCCCGCCCGGGGCTTCCGCTCCATCCACCGCGAGGACCGCCAGACGAGCGTGCCGATCTCCGTCGAGCTCCCCGAGGACATGCGCCTCGACGAGGGCTTCGCCCTGGTGAACGCGGCGACGGCGGACATGGAGTTCCCCCGGGGCTACGGCATCGACAAGGGCGACCGCTGGATGGACCAGATGGAGAGCGACAGCGCGCGCAACATGGCGCTCCTGCTCTCGGTGGTGTTCGTCTTCTTGTTGATGGGCTTCCTCTTCGAGAGCCTGCTCTTGCCGATGGCGATCCTCTCCACCATCCCGATGGCGCTCATCGGCGTGTACTGGACGCTCTACCTCACGGGCACCCCGCTCGACGTGATGGGCGGCGTGGGCCTCGTCGTGCTCATCGGCGTGGTCGTCAACAACGGCATCGTGCTCATCGACCTCGTCACCCAGCTCCGCGCCGAGGGCCTCACCCGGGAGGAGGCCTTGCTCCAGGCCGGGGAGCGCCGCCTGCGCCCGGTGCTCATGACCGCCTTGACCACCATCGTCGGCCTCATGCCGATGTGCCTCGGCTCCGACACCTTCATCGGCATCCCCTACGCGCCGCTCGGCCGGGTGATCGCCGGGGGCATGGCGGCCTCGACGGTCTTGACCCTGTTCTTTGTGCCTTACTGCTACACCCTCCTCGACGACCTTCGTGAGACGGCCACACGAATCCTGCGATTCGGAACCCAGGGCCGCCCCGCGTCGGAGACCCCATGACCCTCCTCGCCCTGCTCCTCCTCCCCAGCGTCGCCCAGGCGATGACCTACGACGAGGCCCTGCGCCTCGCCGAGCAGAACAACCCCGACCTGCGGATCGCCGCCGCCCAGCGCGACGCGGCGAAGGGCGGCTACCTCGCCTCCCAGGCGAGCTGGGACCCGCAGCTCAACGCCGGGGTCAACCGCCCGGTGAGCACGGACCAGAACTTCGCCAACGGCTTCACCTACAAGCTCAGCTCGTCCACCTTGGCCTGGAACGTCGGCCTCGGCCAGAACCTGCCGACGGGCACGAGCTGGGACCTCGCGGTCTCCGGCTCGGAGACCTCCATCGACGACCTGGAGATCTTCGGCACGAGCGCCGAGGGCTTCAACAACCTGCGCATGTCGTCGAACCTCAGCGTCAGCCAGCAGCTCCTCAAGGGCTGGCGGATGTCGTACAACATGCGCTCGGTGATCAGCGCCGAGTCGAACCTCAGCCAGGCCGAGGCGAACCTGCTCCAGCAGCGGCAGACGACCCTGGCGAACGTCGCGACGCTCTACTGGGACCTCTACGCCGCCGGGGCCACCCTCACCGTGTCCGAGGAGGCCGTGCGGGTGGCGACGGAGGAGCAGCGCATCGTGCAGGCGATGCTCGACGTCGGCAAGGTCGCCCCGGTGGAGCGCACCCGGGTAGACGCCGCCTTGGCCCAGGCCGAGATCAACCTCATCGACGCCCAGTCGGCCTACGCCTTGGCCTCGGATCAGCTCGCCCTGGCGCTGAACCTGCCCCTGGGCCAGCCCCTCACCGCGGACAGCGAGCCCAGCGACGCCCCGGACGGGGTGCGGGTGCCCGTAGACGAGGCCATCGAGGCTGCCATGGCGGCGAACCCCGGGCTCTACGCCGCGCGTATCACCGCCGAGAACGCCGAGCGCGCCTACCAGAACGCCCGCCACGGCCTCTTGCCTACACTCTCCGTGAGCGCGAGCTACGGCCTGCAGTCGTTCAAGGACTCGTCCCAAGGCGACGACGTGACCTACTCCGCCTCGTTTAAGGACCTCGCCGCCCGGGAGCTTCCCAGCCAGAGCGTCGGGGTGAACCTCTCGATGCCCCTGGCGAACCGCGCCGCCCGCGGCGACGTGATGAGCCAGTCCGCGGCCTTGACCCAGGCGAAGATCAACCTCGAGACGAGCGAGCGCAACATCGCCCAGCAGGTCGCGATGAACGTGCGCACCGTCGAGAGCGCCGCACGAAAGGTCGATCTCGCCGCCTTAAACCTCCAGCTCGCTGAAGAGACCCTCGCCGCCGAGAAGGCCAAACAAGAGGCCGGCCGCGCCATCGAGAAGGACGTGCTCACCGCCATCTCGTCCCGGGATCAGGCCGCGGTGAACCTCGCCCGCACGAAGGCCGACTACCAGAAGGCCGTGGTCGCCCTGGAGGCGCTGCAAGGGAAGCTGTGAGGGGGCCCCCGACGAGGGCCAAGCGCCGCCACACCCTCCTGTTGAGGGTCCACAACATGGGGTGGCCGCGGTCTCCGGGCGGGCGCCGCGAGGGGGAGGCCCTAGGGACGAAGATCGGGCCCTGACGGCGACTCCGGCGGGATATGAGGAGGAGGAACCTCTCTGCCTCAGGAGCCCTCCGATGTCTGTCCCGACCACGATGCGCGCTGTCCACGTCGCCTCCCTCACCGGCCCCGACGCCGTCTCCATCGTCGAGCGCCCTGTCCCCGAGCCGGGCCCCGGCGAGGTGCTGGTGAAGGTGGGCGCGGGCGGGCTCAACTACGCCGACCTCATGCAGACGATGGGCCTCTACGTCGGCGGCCCGAAGGCCCCGTACTGGGCGGGCTTTGAGATCGCCGGAGAGGTCGTCGCCGCGGGCGAGGGCGCGTCTTGGCCCGTCGGGGCCCGGGTCATGGGCTTCGGCCAAGAGAGCTTCGCCGAGTACTCCATCGCCCACAGCGCCGCCCTGTTCCCCACCCCTGAAGGCTGGAGCGACGGCCAGGCCGTGAGCTTCCCCGTGCAGTGGCTCACCGCGCACGGCTGCTTACGCACCGTGGGCCGCCTCAAGGCCGGGGAGACCGTGCTCATCCACGCCGTCGCCGGGGGCGTCGGCCTCGCCGCGCTGCGCCTGGCCAAACGCTTCGGCGCCATCACCATCGGCACGGCGTCGAGCCCGGAGAAGCTCGCCATGGCCGCCGAGCGTGGCCTCGACCACGGCATCGACTACACCAAGGTGAGCCTCGTGGACGAGGTGAAGCGCATCACCGGCGGCAAAGGCGTGGACCTCGTGCTGGAGATGGTCGGCGGCGAGACCTTACACCAGAGCTGGGACGTCACCCGGCGCTACGGCCGCATCGTCGTCTACGGCGCCGCCAGCGGCGAGGCCGCGAAGATCGACAACGTGCGCCTCATCTTCAACCCCGTCGAGTTCATCGGCTACCACATCACCCAGCTCATCGCCGGGCGCCCGGACCTCTTCGCCGAGGAGATGGCCGAGGTCACCGAGCTCCTCAAGGCCGGGGTGATGACCCCCGAGTCGCCGACCTCCTGGCCCGTGGACCTCATCCAAGACGCCCTGCGCGCCTTGGGCGAGCGCAAGACCACGGGCAAGCAGGTGGTGGTGTTCTGACCTAGACCCACGAGGGCAGACGCTGGAGGTGGCGCTCGATCATGGCCACCTCCCGCGCGTCGAACCCCAGCGCGCCGCGCTCCTGGGACCAGACCGCCTCGGCTCGCTCACGCGCCTCTCGGGCAAGGCGGGCGAGCTCCGCGTGGCTCATCTCCAACGCGCGGGCGAGCTTGTCCCAGCGGGCGGGCTTGGCGTCCTCAAAGCGTCTTGATCCGCCCAAGGTCAACGCCATCTCGTCATCCCCGAACACCACGCAGCTCACCAGATCATAGGCGGGCGACAGTCTCGGATGGCGTCGGTCCGCGTAGATCACTCCCCAGTTCTTCCAGTGAGCGTCGGCGTTGCCGCACACGAGCATGAATATCAGGCGCCGGATCCATTGAGTGACATCCTCTGGACACAACCTCGCGACTAGCCGCGCCATCTCCTCGTAGGAGCCGTACCCTAATCCAAGTTCGTAATCCAAACTACAGCCGATGATCTGGCCGAAGTCTTCCACATGCACTCGACCACCACCATCAGACCGATCGAAGCGCTCGGCGAGGAGGACGACGCCATTTCGAGGCTTGACACCTTCGGGCAGCACAATCCCCTCATCACGAATTGACGAGATACGAACCCGATGAGTCTCAACCCCAGATCGACGCGCCCATAGCGTCGTCGCATGCTCGACCTCGGGCATTCTATCGAACTTAGAATCCTCAAACTTAGCGATGAAGTCGCCCGCCTCACCGTAGACGGGGCAGACGAATGCGCCCGCGTCGCGCCGATACGACACCTTCATCTGCATTCCATGCAACCCGAAGGCGAAGGTTCCCGGCGGAACCTCGGGACGTCGCGCTGCGACCATCCCGCCGTCCACGCTCATGGCGCGCTGAACCGTGACCGCACCCGGCAGGTCATTGCCGATCGCCACCAAGAGATCAAGATCAGACGATTCATCATCCAAGACAACCGACCCCGCCACGATCCGTCTCACCGTCCGTGTTGGAAGGATGTGCGCGAACCAGTTGGGAACCCCAGAGGCGCGGATCGGCCTGGGGCGAGAATCCTCAAACTGCTGCCCTAAAATGGGGCGCTGCCCATCCTTCAGCCACGCACCATCAAACACGAACAGATGGTCATAGCCGCTGCTCGCGTTGGCGTCGAATCCCAAGAACTCCAGGTGACCGACCAGGACCTCGTGAACATACACGAAGGCCACCTGAATCAAGCCGCACCACCCATCAAGTACGCGATCGCGGGACGGTCGTTCTCACCCGGCGCAGCGAGACGCAAGATCAGCTCGTCAAGCTCGACGCTCAGCGCGAGCCCGCGCAGACGAATAAACTCGGTCTCATCGCCCGACTCAAGGGCAGAGAGCATCGTGTCGTCGAGCAGGAGGCTATAGGGGTCGGGCGCGCCAAAGGGCGTCGCGGACTCGTGATCCTCGGAAGCTCTGAGTTTTTTGGCTCTCCACACACGGGAGGCGATGGTTTTTTCATGGGCTGGGCAGACCGACCGGAAGAGCTCGCTGAGGTTATGAGCCTCAAGCTCGCACTGGAGCGCGCTCAGCGTGAGCATGTCCGTGCTTAGCAGACGACTGGACAGCGTGAGCGCACAGAACCGAGTGTTCGCACCGCCGCCGTTCCACACGGCCAACGGATCCGGCGCACGAAGCTCACGCGGCACCCGGGTCAAGAGCCGCTGAACCGAGTCCGTCGGATCCTGGCCGATGTCCATCAACTGGCGGTGAATCACCTCGTTGGAGGTGTTCGCGTGGACACCAGAGAGCGCGCCGCGCCATAGCCAGCGCACGAGCAAGGTGCGGTCACGCGGGTTGAGCTGGGGGTGGAGGTCAAAGAGCCGCGCAAGTACGATGAGCGTCCCACGATACGGGAGCAGGGCGCTGTGCGGGATCTCAGCCTCTGTGATGATGAAGTCGCAGGCCCGCGTGAGCGCCTGGATCACGCGGTTGATGAGCGCGCTGTCGGGCCGGTCTTGCTCAGAGAACTCCCGGCGGGGGTTCGGGTCGCGAACGGCGCGAACGCAGCGTAAGAGCCAGTCCTCGGAGAGCTTACCAAAGCCCGTGCTCCGATGAAGCTCCTCCGCGAGCCGCGCCAAGGGCTGGTCCTCATCAGCACCAAAAAGCGCGTTAAAGACTTCGGAGTCCTTGAGCGCAATGCCCGCGTTGTTTACCCGAGAGAAGATGAGCTTAAGTACCTCCGCGGTGGCATCTACGACGATGTACGCGGGCACCGCGTAGTTCATAATCGTCGCCTCGAGATCAAAGGCACGTTCCACCAATTCTTCCGTCTCACTCCCCGCTTGAAAGGACCGTGACCATTGATGGAGCTTCTTCCGATCTCCGATGACGTTGAGCGGGAGCCAAGCCAGCTCAGTTGGTGCTGTCCGCATGACCTTGAACGTGTAGTCCCTAAGGTTCACCCAAACCGAATGGATACCCCCAGTTGGACTCTTGGTCGGGTGACGCAGCGTTCCGATGAGCGCCGTGACCCGTTGCTGGCCATCCACGAGCAACAGCCCCTCACGCTGCTCGGGCGCCTTAACCTCCACGGGCCCGAACCGCTCGACGCCCGCAGGAAGCTCTTTGCTCCAGAGCAGCAGGCTGCCGATGGGGAAGCCACGCACGATGCTGTCGAAGAGCTCGACGACGTTCTCCGAGCTCCAGCGCAGCGGCCGCTGAAACTTAGGCACCCTCAGCCTCCCCTCCTGAGCCGCAGAGAGGATGTCTTCGACCTTAAGAGACTCTGCGCGAGGACGCTTGGGAAGAGAAGGGAGACTCATAGCCCACCTTTTACCTCGACAGGAGCGGCCACACAACTGCGCCGCCGCACAACCGCACCACGGCCTCGATGGGTCCGCCCTCACACCGCCTGGGGCACGCCGCCCAGCGCGTCCTCGGCCTCGTAGTCCTCCTCACGCTTCGGCGCGCCGGGCTCGGGGCCCTCGCCCATGAGGGCGCGCAGGCCCGCCGGGGGGAGCGGCTTCTGGCCGGCGAGCTGGCTGAGGTACTCGTGGTGGAAGTAGTAGGGCCGCAGGGGCTCGGGGACGATCTCCCGGGCCTTCTTGTGGTACGCGGGGAGGCTGTACCAGGGCACCGAGAAGTTGGCGTGGTGCTCAAAGTGGTAGTTGATGTTGAAGGGCGAGAAGACCACGGCCACGGGGTAGAAGTAGGTGCGGGAGCGGAGCAGCCGGTCGGGCTCCTGGGCGAGGCCGCCGCCGTGCTCTTGGGCCTTCTTCAGGTAGTTGAGGATCGAGACCACCTGGAAGCCCACGACGAGGGCCGCGGGCACCACCCAGCCGAAGACGGCCCAGCTCGCGGCGATGATCGGCGCCCAGACGGCCACGCCGATGGCCGCGCGCTTGAGCTGGCCAGGGTACTGCTTCGAGGGGTTGTAGGCCACGAACGAGAGCGGGATGAGCGCCAGGATGAGCAGGCGCTTGTAGAGCTCCCAGCCGGTGATGGGGAAGCGGTCCTGGGGGTCGTCCTCCTCGCAGGGGCGCAGGTGGTGGATGGTGTGGCCCTTCTCCCAGTGGCGGATGTAGTCGGTGAAGAACAGCCAGCCCGCGAACACCCCGACGGCGCGGTTGAGGCGCTTGCCGCGCTCCCGGTCGGCGCTGAGCACGAACATGTTGTGGCTACATTCATGGATGATGAGCACGTTCACGCCGAAGTAGACGACGCCGAAGATCACCCCCGCGACGGGGATGTACAGCGCCGCGGGCAGGGCGGCGGAGAGCATCATCGCCAACAAGGAGACGAGCACGAGCACGAGGGTGCCGAAGCCGTTGATGAGGTTGTGCCGAAGGGGATCCTTCTTCATCGCGTGAAGGTCGTTTCCGGCCGTGACCACCTCGCGCATCCAGGCCGGGCGCTTCTGTGGCTTCTCCATGATCCTTGTCTCCTGATGGCGTTGGAGGCAGGGGGTGTCGCCTCCGGGACAACCAATCTATCCCGGCGGGCGCGGCGCGGGCGGACGGATGTGTGATAAGCCACACGGCCCTGCCGATCCCCTGATCTTGGCCAGCCCTGGAGCCCCATGCGAGTTCTCTCCGTCGGACGGGCCTTCCCGCCGAACTACTACGACCAGGAGACGCTCATCGCCGCCTTCACCCAGCACTGGGCGAGCGCGATGCACAACCAGCGGCGCCTGGAGCAGCTTCACCGGCACGTGCTCGTCGGCGGCCGCCACCTCGCCCTGCCGATGGAGGAGTACCTCGGCCTCAACGGCTTCACCGACGCCAACAACCGCTGGATCACCGTGGCCCAAGAGGTCGGCGGCGCCGCGGTGCTCGACGCCTTGGCCCGTGCTGGGCTGCGCCCGGAGCAGCTCGGCGCCTTCTTCTTCACGACGGTGACCGGCCTCGCGACGCCCTCCATCGACGCCCGGCTCATCAACCGCCTCGGCCTGCCCGACCACCTCAAGCGGGTGCCGATCTTCGGCCTGGGCTGCGTCGCCGGGGCCGCCGGGGTCGCCCGGGCCGCGGACTATGTGCGCGCCTTCCCCGACGAGGCCGCCCTCTTGCTGTCCGTCGAGCTCTGCTCCCTCACCATGCAGCGCCAGGACGTGTCGATCCCGAACCTCATCAGCTCCGGGCTCTTTGGGGACGGGGCGGCCTGCGCCGTCGTCGCCGGGGAGCGCCTCGCCGCGCGGCTCGCCGAGGAGGGCGGGGTCGGGGCCCAGGCCGCGGCGGACGGCCCGCAGGTGCTCGCCACCCGCTCGGTGTTCTACCCGAACAGCGAGGACGTCATGGGCTTGGACATCTCCGAGCGCGGCTTCCGCATCGTGCTCTCCGCCGGGGTGCCCGAGGTCGTGAAGGCCCACCTGCGCGGCGACGTGGACCGCTTCTTGGCCAGCCAGGGCCTCAGCCTCCAGGACATCTCCTCCTGGGTCTGCCACCCCGGCGGGCCCAAGGTGCTCGAGTCCTTTGAGGAGGTCCTGGAGCTCGGCCCCGAGGCCCTGGAGCTCACCTGGCGCTCCTTGCGGGAGGTGGGCAACCTCTCGTCCTCGTCGGTGCTCATGGTCCTGCGGGACACCATGGAGACGCGGCGCCCCGCCCGGGGGTCCTTGGGCCTGATGATCGCGATGGGGCCGGGCTTCTGCTCCGAGCTCGTGCTCTTGAGGTGGTGATGGACAGCCGCCTGCTCTACACCCTGCTCGTCGGGCTCATCGCCCTGGAGCGGCTCTATGAGCTGCGCCTGAGCGCCAAGAACGCCGCCTGGGCCATGGCCCGAGGGGGCGTCGAGCGCGGTCAGGGGCACTACCCGGCGATGGCGGCCTTACACACCGGGGGCCTCATCGCCGCGCCCGCGGAGGTCTGGCTCCTTGACCGCGCCTTCTCCCCGGCCTTGGGCGCGCTCTGCGGCGTGATCCTCGTGGGCACCATGGCGCTGCGGTACTGGGCGGTGAGCACCCTAGGCCCACGCTGGAACACCCGGGTCATCGTGGTGCCCGGCCTGGGCCCGGTGACCGAGGGGCCCTACCGGCACCTGCGCCACCCGAACTACCTCGCCGTGATCCTTGAGCTAGGCGCTCTGCCGCTCCTGCACGGCGCTTGGATCACCGCCCTGGTCAGCTCGACGCTGAACGCCTGGCTCTTGACGGTGCGTATCCGGACCGAGGAGGCCGCGCTCAACGAGCTGTGCAATTATGGGGAGCATATGGGCACTAAGCCGAGGCTTGTGCCGGGCAAGGACTAGGCGATGGACGACGCGGAGAAGGCCCTCGGGCCGGAGATGACGGAGGAGGCGCTCTTGGCGCTCATCGGCGAGATCGCCCAGACGAGGCTGGGATACGCGGGGTCGCTCACCAACGACACCCGGCTCGTCGAGGCCCTGGCCTTGGACTCGGTCCGCCTGCTCACCCTCGTCGTCGAGCTCGAGAACCGCCTGGAGCTGTGCCTGGACGAGGGTGACGAGCAAGGCGTCGAGACCGTCGGCGAGCTCATCGCGCTCTTGAGGAGGCGTCGTGCTGAGGCTTGAGGGCGGGCGTGTGGTGGGCATGCACCCGACGCTGACCGCGACCTTACGCGCGGCGGCGGAGGCGAGCCCTAAAGGGGGGCTGCGGTTCCTCGACCGAAAGGAGCAGGTCACCGCGGTGTCTTGGGCCGCCGTCCTGGACGGGGCGAGCCGGGTGGCCGCCGGGCTGCACGCCCTGGGGCTCAACCCCGGCGAGCGCGTCGGGCTCATCTTCCCGACGAACCTCGGCTTCTTTGAGGGCTTCTTCGGGGCGCTCCTCGCGGGCGGGGTGCCGACGCCGCTCTACCCCCCGGCGCGCCTCGGGCGAATGGAGGACTACCACGACCGCACGGCGCGGATGCTGCGGGCGGCGGGGGTCAAGTTGGCGCTTCTCGACCCCATGGTGCGACGGGTGATCGGCCCGACCATTCAGCAGGCGCGACCGGCGCTCGGCGCCTTCACCTTGGACGCGCTGCCCCGGGGCGGCCCGCCCGCGCCGACCCCCAAGGACGACCCCAACGCCTTGGCGATGGTGCAGTTCAGCTCGGGCACCACCGTCGACCCCAAGCCCGTCGCGCTGACCCACCGGGCGGTGCTCGCCCAGACCGAGGCCATCGGAATTCAGGTGCTCCGCCTCGACCCCACCGCCCGGGCCGGGGTGAGCTGGCTGCCGCTCTACCACGACATGGGGCTCATCGGCTGCGTCTTCCCGGCCTTGGCCCAGGCCGGGGAGCTGACCCTCATCGGCCCGGAGCAGTTCTTGGCCCGGCCGGCGCTCTGGCTGCGCGCGCTCTCCCGCGCCCGCGCCGTGGCGTCCCCGGCGCCGAACTTCGCCTACGCCTACTGCCTCCAGCGCATCACCGACGAGGAGCTCGACGGCGTAGACCTCAGCGCCTGGCGCCTCGCGCTCAACGGCGCCGAGCCCGTCTCCCCGGACACCCTGCGGGGCTTCTCGACACGCTTCGCCCGCTGGGGCCTGCGCCCCGAGGCGCTCACGCCGGTCTATGGGCTCTCCGAGGCGAGCCTCGCGGTGACCTTCGCCGAGGTAGACGCCCCCTTCCGGACCCTGCACGTCGACCGGGTGCGGCTCGCCGAGGGCGTGGCCGAGCCCTCCCCCGACGGCGTCGAGCTCGTGAGCGTCGGCCGCCCCGTCTTCGGCTTTGAGGTGGAGCTGCGCGGCCCCGACGGCCTCGACCCCCTGCCTGAAGGCCGGGTGGGCCGCCTCTTCGTGAGCGGGCCGAGCCTCATGCGCGGCTACCTCGACCAGCCTGAGGCCACGGCGCGGGCCCTGGTCGGCGGCTGGTTGGACACCGGGGACCTCGGCTTCTTGTGGGAGGGGGAGCTCTACCTCGTCGGCCGGGCGAAGGACGTGCTCATCCTCCGGGGCCGAAACCACCCGCCGCACCCCGTCGAGCAGGCCGTCGACGCGCTGCCGGGGGTGCGGGCGGGCTGCGCGGCGGCGGTGAGCTTCCGCCCCGAGGGCGCCGACCACGAGCTGCTCCTGCTGTTCATCGAGCGCCGGGCCGACGCCAGCGCTGAAGACCTCGCCGCCTTGCCCGAGGCCGCGGCCCAGGCGGTGCTCCTCCAGACGAGCCTGCGCCCCGACGAGGTGATCGTGCTCGCCCCCGGCACCCTGCCGCGCACCTCCTCGGGCAAGATCCGCCGGGCGGAGACCCTGCGCCTGTTCACGGCGGGCCAGCTCTTGCCCCCGGAGGAGGTCGGCGCGCTCAAGATCGCGGGGATGATGGCGCGCTCCTGGCTCGCCTTCGCCCGGCTCCGGCTCGAGGGCTCGTGAGCGCGTCCCGATCGCTGCTCGTCGTCGGCGGCGGCCCGGTGGGCCTCGCGGCGGCGATCCTGGGCCGGATGGACGGGCACGAGGTCACGCTCATCGAGCGCGGCCGGCCCCCGGTGGACAAGCCCTGCGGCGAGGGCCTCATGCCCAGCGGCGTGCTGCGCCTCCAGGCGATGGGCGTGACCCTCGACCCCGAGGGCCTGCACCCGTTCATGGGGGTGCGCTACATCGACGGGGAGCGGGAGGCCGGGGCGCGCTTCACCTTCGGCGAGGGCTACGGCTGCCGCCGCACCTACCTCCAGGCGGCGATGGCGCGGCGGGCGGAGGAGCTCGGCGTGGCGCTGCACTTCGGCCAAGAGGTCGTCGCCGTCGACGCCGATCAGGGGGAGGTCCGCACCGCCGATGGGCAGACCTTCCGGGCGGAGCTCGTGCTCGCCGCCGACGGCCTGCGCTCGACGGTACGAAAGCTCCTCCAGCTCGACGGGCCGCCGCCGTCCCGGCCACGGTTCGGGATGCGCCAGCACTACACGATCAAGCCCTGGACCGACGAGGTGGAGGTGTACTGGTCCGACACCGCCGAGGCCTACGTCACCCCCGTCGGCCCCAACCGTGTAGGCGTGGCGTTTTTGTGGTCCGGCGACGGCGAACGATTCCCGGGCCTGCTCAGCCGGTTCCCCGCGCTCCAAGAGAGGCTCGGGGACGCGCCGATCGAGAGCCAGGTGCGGGGCACGGGGCCGCTGCAGGTGCGGCCCAAGGCCGTGCTCAAGGGCAAGGTCGCGCTCATCGGCGACGCGGCGGGCTACTTCGACGCCATCACCGGGGAGGGCCTCACCTTAGGCTTCGCCCAGGCGGCGACTGTGCTCAAACACGTCGAGGAGGGCAGGCTCCAAGACTGGCCCAAGAGCCACAGAGGCCTCGTCATTGAGCCTTACCTCATGATTCATCTGCTCTTGTTCATCGAGCGATACCCGCCCCTGCGCCGCCGGGTGATCGCCGCGCTGTCCAAAGACCCCGAGCTCTTTGAGCAGCTCTTGCAGATCAACGACGGCCTCCTGCGGCCCCACGAGCTGCCGCCGAAGGCGATCTTACGCCTCGTGTGGCGGGTGCTCTGGGGCGTGGGCTAAACTCCCCGGCGCCGCGCTCATCCTGAGCGGTGGTCCAAGGTTGGAGCGTTCGGTATGTCGATCTCAGGTTTAGAGGGTCTGTCCAACGAGGACGTTCATGCACAGCTGAACAAGGGCGCGAAGTTTGTGCGTTATGGCTACTGCGTCTCCCTGCTCCTCGTCACCTTCCGGCGGGAGTCGGACATCCAGTTTATCCGATACGATCAGAGCGCCTTCCTGCGAGGTCTCCCCTACACCGGGCTCAGCCTGCTCGTGGGCTGGTGGGGCATCCCATGGGGCCTGATCTACACCCCCTGGGTGATCGGCGTGAACTGCCTCGGCGGCCGCGACGTCACCGACGAGGTGCTGGCCGCGGCGCGGGGCGAGGGGTGAGGGGGTGAGGGGCTACGCTCAGCCAGCGCGGGTGAACCCATGCTGGCTGAGCGGCGGCCTGAGGAGACACGGGCCCCAGGGGACGCCAGCGTCGCCCTCGGCGAGCATGAGGTGAAACTTCTTGAGAATCTCTAAGCCGATGATGATGTCAGGGGCGTCCTTCGCGACGTATACCTCTACCTGGTGCTCTTCTCCCGCTAACACAACAGTACCTAAGAACACGTCGCAGCTTAGCGCACCGCCGTTTATTCCTCGAATCGGTCGGTTCATCTTGTGATAACCGGGATACGATTGATCAATCATCAAACCTGACGGGATGAGCAGAGCAAACTCCAGGCCTGTATCGACCACCACTTGGTTCAACGTGAGCGGTTCAGGCTGCTGATCCCAATGAAGCGTGACCTCGTTGAGAAACGCGACCAACCCAGACGCCTTGTAATGTACCGGATGCCTGCCCCGAGGTGCTCCTCGCCTGCTCAAATTACTCAAACCCCACCTCTTCGGACAGCCGCGTGATGTAGACGATCCCCTCATCAAGCTCCTCACGGGCCGCCTGAAGTGGATGTACGCCACCTTCACCAAGAAACAGTCGATCCGAGCCGATCACAACGCCGAGTGGGGCGCGGGGGTGCGTCTGACGCAGCGCCGGTCGCGCATGAAGCTGACGCCGAAGCGCCGCGCGGCCCAGAGCCACTTCTTGTTCACTGAGCGCCGGGGAGACAAGCTGCTCCTCCGGGAGCTGCACCCCACCCGCCCACGAGCTGAGGTGGGGCGCGGCGGCGAGCAGGGCCTTGCCGCTGTGTACGTCGAGGAGCACCACCAAGGGAGAGCGCAGGTCACCGAACTGAGCGCGGCCTTCGTCCCATCGCTGGAAGGTGTCAGCGCGCAGAGGCCGAGCGTCGATGACCCGCACGGCGTCGGGCCTCGCGGCGAAGGCGTCGGTGACCACCTCGACGGGGCGTTCCAGCCGCTCGGCGAGCGCATGGGCGGCGGATTGTGCGTCGAGCTGGCGCGGCACCCGCTGAAGGACCAGCGGCAGGCCCGACCGAACCTGCATCACGACGAGGTCGAGGCTGTCCACTAAAACACCTTCGGCGCGCCGATGAGGTTCCGGAGGACGGGATGCGGGAGCCAATAACGACGATCGGGGAGGTCATACGGCAGAATGGCGTTCTTGCTGATGAGCGAGAGATCCCCCTCGTGGTTCAAGCTCTTCCCCACCAAGGCGACCTTCTTAAGCTCATCGGAAGAGAGCGACTGCGCGATGTCTTGGCGAAGCTCATTCAGCCCTTGATTTAGGTTCGCGGCGTTCACTTTGCCCGACTTGGCGGCGGAGAGCACGGCGCTGTGCAGAATCCGGATCGCGTCTCTTGGTACACCGCCCGATGTGTAAGCGGCCACCTCGCAGCAGCGCGGGAGATCCCAGAAGGCGCCCTCAGCACCCGCCAGGCGCTTCTGGAGTCCGGCGGCGAGGGTGCCAATGGCGGGCTCGTTGGGTGTCCCGTCGGATTGCTGCACTCCGAAGCAGGGCAGCTCCCATACGTACTCTAGGCGCGGGTCACGCCGCTCTCGGGGCGTGAGCGTGAACCAAGGATGAGCGCCGACAAAGACGACGGAAGGGAGTTCATCAAGGGGGAGGTTCTGTGCGGCGCCGAAGAAGGTGGCTTGATCATTTGAGAGGAGGTCAAGGCCATCGATCAGAAGGAGGCCTGGTAGATTGTTACCGCCGCTGAAAAAGTCACGCTCAAACAGAAGGGTTGAGAGAACACCCTCACCTGTTTGATGTGAAACCGCTGCGGCATTTTCCCGCTCTTCCTCTGACGCGCCGAGCGCAAGCTTGACGGCATCGAGGAGTTGACCAACCACATCCTTCGCCGTCCTCAGCTGCTGCGACGGCCTCCCCACCGACACCACCAAGACCTTCGCCACCCCCGACAACCCTTTTGCCCAACGCCGCAGCTCCGTCGTCTTCCCGACCCCGATCGGCCCATGCAGCACCGCGCGAACCGTCTGTCCTGCGGAGAGCATTAGCTCCATCTGCTCCAGCTTGTCCCACCCCCGAGCCATACCTTCCCACTCACGATCGACGTACTCTCCGTCATTCGCAGGCAGGGTCGGGTTCAGCCTCTTCAGAGCGTCGATGATTAGCGGGTTGATGGCCATTGGGGGAGTATAAAGCCCGCCCTCCCCCCTGGTCAACTCAGGCCCTCCCGCTTGTGCGAATCGCCAAGGGGGTGTACCCTCCGGGCATGGACCCAACCCTCGAAGACACGCTCCTCAAGCTCCTCCGCGCGCCTGACCGCCGACCGCTCGTGCTCGCCATGTGCGCCTGCGCTCGGCGGCAGCTCGCCGTCGCCGCCAAGGTGGACGCCCGCAACACCCGGCTCATCGAGACCGCTGAAGGGTGGGCCGCGGGGCGCGTCACGACCGTCGAGGCCCGGGAGGTCGCCTGGTGGGGTAAACAGGTGCCGGGGAGCCTCTTCCCGATGGCCTGCCTGCGGGTCATCGTCGCCCCCTCGGATGACCGCGAGGCCGCCGTCCGTATGCTCGCGACGCAGCTCCCGACGGTCGTCGCGATGGCGAAGCGCCCCCAGCCGCACGAGGCCCCGGCCCTCATCGCCGGGACGGTGCAGACCCTCCGCGCCCTCGCCGAGAGCGCCGCAGCGGCGGTTTAGGTCAGCGCGCCGCCGCAGCTCGAACCCGCCCCGGCCGTACACCCGAAGCAGTGACGCCCTACGGTGATGGGCGCGCCGTCGAGCTCGGACACCCGACCGAGCTCCCGCACATGGCGCCGCGGCCCTGGCGAGGGCAGCCCGAGCATCTGATTGAAGTCACAGTCGTACAGCCCGCCGTCCCATGAGACGCTCACGAGGTGACGACACATGAGCCCCGGGACCGTCGCGGCGTTGAAGCTCGACTCCAAGAGGGCCTCGTACTGTGTGGTCTTGCCTTGGCGAGAGAGGTCCGCGGCGAAGCGCGCGATGGGCAGGTTGGTCAAGGTGAGCAGGTTCGTGAACACGAGGCCGTGGTCATCGCGCAAGCGACGGCGGTAATCGGCCTCCAAGGCGGCCTGGCTCGGGGGCAGGTGGGCGCCGCCGGGGTTGTACACGAGGCTCAGGGTGAGGCCCGCGCCGGGCTGGCCATACCCCAAGGCGTTCAGCCGCCGCAGCGCCTCGACGCTGGCGTCGTACACCCCGCGGCCGCGCTGGCGCTCGACGTTGTCCCGGAGGTAACAGGGCATCGACGCGACAATCTCGACGCCCTCGGCGGCCAAGAACGCGGCGGTGTCCTCCTGGCCGGGCTCCAAGAGCACGGTGAGGTTGCAGCGGTCCATCACCCGGCGCCCCAAGGACCGCCCGCCGCGCACGAGGTCGCGGAAGCGTGGGTGCAGCTCAGGGGCGCCCCCGGTGATGTCGAGCAGGCCGAGGCTCGGGTTCGCCGCGAGGGCGCGGAGCACGTCCTCGACGACCTCGTCGGGCATCTGCTCCTTCCGGTGGGGCCCGGCGTCGACGTGGCAGTGGGCGCAGGTCTGGTTGCAGCGTTTGCCCAGGTTGACCTGGAGCCAGGACGGCGACTCCCGGCGCAGCGGGCCCAGCCCGGCCTGGTGGAGCGCGTCCTCAAAGGTCATGGGGTGAGCCCCAAGCTCGCCGCGCGGCAGGTGTTGTACACGCGGACCACCCGACCCGTCGGCACCGTGGTGAGGATCACGCCGACCCCCGCCAAGGTGACGGACCCCGCGGCGACGTAGCCCGCGCCGCCCGTCGAGAAGAAGATCCCGGCGACGAGGATCGAGCCCGCCCCGCCGAAGGCCATCGCCGCGCCCACCTTCCGCCGGGCGTCTCGGCGGCGCTGAATCGGCGCGCTCCCCTCACACTCCCGCATCAAGGCGTCCACGAGCTCACGCTTCTGGTGGCGGTCGGCGTCGATGGGCACCCCGTCGAGGACGAGCTCCCCGCGGAGGGGCTTGTACTCGACACGAAGGGGCAGCTCCGGCGGAGGCTCCTCGGCCCGCGCCGCGCCGCTGAGGGTAAACGACAAGAGCAAGGCGAAGAGGCTCATAAACCCTCGACGGAGAGGTGGATGGACCGGACCAAGGTCGCGCGGCCGTCGATGAGCTGGATCGAGACGGCGAGTCCCGCCCCCTCCTGGCGCACGTTCACTTGGCTCTTGCCGAAGCCCCGGCGCAGGAGCACCCCCCGAGCCGCCGTCGCGACGACGCCGGGCAGGCCGGGGCGCATGTTCTGGCCGACGGCCACGGCCTCCACGGCGTCCTGCAGCTCCTCCTCCAAGGAGCGCGGGGCCGCAGGGGGAGGCTTCGGCCTCAAGGGCGGGCCGCGGGCAGGCTCAGCCCACCCAAGGCCAAGAGCGTCTCACGCTCGGCGTCGGTCACCGGGCTCACCGAGAGCCGCCCCTGGCGCACGAAGGCCATGCCCATGAGCGTGGGGTGGGCCTTAATCTCTTTGAGGGTGACCGGCCGGGGCAAGGCGGCGACGGGGGCGAGGTCGACGCCGACCCAGCGGTCGTCGCCCTCGTCCGCGCTGGGGTCGCGCCGCGCGGCGCCGACCACCCGGGCGAGGCCCACCACGGCGAGGCCCTCGTTCGAGTGGTAGAGGAAGAACTCGTCGCCGACGGCCATGGCCTGGAGGTTGTTGCGGGCCTGGGCGTTGCGCACCCCGTCCCAGAACGTGCTCCCTTGGCGCACGAGGTCGTCCCACGAGAACTTGAACGGCTCGGTCTTGCCTAACCAGGCGGCCATCTGTGGTGCTCCCCGGCGGTCAGCCGCCGAGCTCCTTGTCGATCACAGCCTTAAAGACCTCTTTAGGCACGGCGCCGTTCAAGAACACGCCGTTGATGAAGAAGGCCGGGGTGCCGCTGATGCCCGCGGCCTGACCCGCCTCGAAGTCGGCGGTGATCTCGGCGACCTGGGACGTGGGCTCCGCCACGCAGGCTTTGTACGCCTCGACGTCCAAGCCCAGCTTGCCCGCGGTGGCCTCCATGCCCGAGGCGGAGAAGTCGCCGGTGCGCATGAGCACGTCGTGCATCTCCCAGTACTTGCCCTGGCTGCCCGCGCAGTTCGCGGCGATGGACGGCCCCATGCCCGCGGGGTTCGGGCCGCCGAGGGGGTAGTCGCGGTAGACGACCTTCACCTTGCCCTTGTACTCGTCGAGCAGCTCGACGAGGGTGGGGTAGACCTTACGGCAGTACCCGCACTGGTAGTCGGCGAACTCGACGATGGTGACCGTCGCGGCGGCGTCGCCGAGGGCCGGGTCGTCGTCGGGGGAGACCTCAATCTTGGGCAGGTTGGGGTACGGGAGCTGAATCTTGAGGCCGTGCTTGGCCTTGAGCTCCTCGAGGTAGGCGCCCATGCGCTCGTTCTCGGCGTTGCGGGTCCAGGCCTGGGTGACCTGCTCCAGGATGGCCTCCAGGGGCGCGTCGGTGCGCATCTGGCGGCGGACGTAGGGGTAGACCTCCTCAAGCTGGGCCTGGGTGGGCTTGGCGATCTTGTCCTGGACCTCGGCCTTGAGCAGCGCCTCGGTGCTGAGCCCGCGGGCCTTGGCCTCGGCGTCGATGAGCGCGCGCAGGGCGAGCTCCTCGGCGGTCTGGCGCTCGGCGTTGTAGCGGTTCTGGAGGTACTCGACCTCCATCATCACGAGCTGCTTGCCGAGGCGGGTCTGCACCTCGGAGTAGTTGAGCTGGCCGCCGCTCCACACGGCGACGACGCCCGAAGGATCCTGGGTTGACGCGGGCGCAGAGGCCGCAGGGGGGCCCGCCGGGGCGGGGCCAGCGGTGGTGCCGGAGGGCGCGGCGTCTTGCGCGCCGCCGCAGGCCAGGATCACGAGGAGCGAGAGCATGACGTTCACCAGTTTCGTAGAGGTGGCTGAGCCCACCCCTAACACAGCCCGGGGCGAGACGGGGTATGTTCATCGGCTTCGGAGTGGAGCGGCCTCGGTGAAGGATGTCTCGATCCCGATCCCGACTCAGATCGGACCTTACCGCGTCGTGCGTCCCCTGGCCCAAGGGGGGATGGCCGCCGTGTTTGAGGTGGAGGACCCCCACACCCGCGAGCGCCAGGCGCTCAAGCTGCTCACCCACCGCGGCGTCGCCTCCCCACGCCTGAGCCGGGAGTACCGGGCCCTCACCCGCCTCGACCACCCGAACATCGTGCGGGTCTACCGCTACGGCGCCCACGAGGGCACGCCCTACCTCACGATGGAGCTCCTCGACGGCGTGCCGGTGCAGGTCTGGGCGAAGGCCCTCGGCAAGCCCGGCGAGCCCCAGCGCACGAAGGAGGTGCTGCGGGTGGTCGCGTCGGTGGCCGACGCCTTGGACTACCTGCACGGCCGCGGCATCGTCCACCGCGACCTCAAGTCGGCGAACATCCTCGTGCTCCGGGACGGCCACGCGAAGCTGCTCGACTTCGGCACGGCCCGGCTCTTGGCCGACGAGTCCATCACCCGGGCCGGGGAGTTTGTCGGCACCTTCGCCTACGCCTCGCCGGAGCAGATCACCGGGGGCGTGGTGGACGCCCGCTCGGACCTCTACTCCTTGGGCGCGCTGTTTTACCGGCTGTGCACGGGCAAGCGGGTGTTTGAGGCCGACACCCCCCACGAGCTCGCCCGGATGCACGTCGAGCGCCGCCCGGTCCCGCCCCGGGCTCTGGTGCCGAGCCTCCCCGAGGAGGTCGAGCGCCTCATCCTGGAGCTGCTCCAGAAGGACCCCGGCCAGCGCCCCCAGCGCGCCCGTGACCTCGCCGACCGCATCCGGGGCCGCGAGCCGAGCCCCAGCCAGGCCCTCGTCGTCTCCAAGCCGACCCGCCTCGTCGGGCGCCAGGCCGAGCTGGAGTCGATCCGGGCGACCTTACTCAAGGCCCGGCCCGGGCGGATGGTGCTCATCGTCGGGGCGCCGGGCTCCGGGCGGGGTCGGCTGCTCAAGGCGGCCTGCGCCGAGGCCCGGGGGCTCGGCTGGCGGGTGTTCATGTCGTCGTTCGGTGGGGCGCCGGGCCTCGCCGCCCTCATGGAGCTCGCGGACGCGGCCTGGTCGTCTCTGCCCCGGGCCCAGGCCATCGACCTCGCCCAGGCGATGCTCACCCTGCGCCGCTGGGACCGCAGCGCCGCCGAGGCCGAGCCCGGCCCCGAGGGCCTCGCCGAGACGATCGACGCCCTCACCCGGGTCATCCAGGCCCGGGCGAGCCTCGACGAGCACCCCCTGGCCCTGGGCCTCTCCGCGCTCCAGCGCTGCTCCCCCTTCGCCCTGGACGTCATCGCGGGCCTGCGCCAGCAGCTCCGGGAGCAGAAGGTCGCCGTGGTGCTGCTCGCGGCGAGCTCGGATGAGTCCGACGCCCCCGGCGCCGCCTTACGCCAGCGCCTCCCCGACGCCTGGCGGGTGAACCTCCAGCCCTTGACCGTCGAGGAGGTCGGCGAGCTCATCCAGGGGATGCTCGGCGGGCGTGTGCCCTCCACGGAGCTCTCCCGGAACATCCACCAGGTCACCGGGGGCCTGCCCGGCTACGTCGAGGAGATCCTCCGGGCGATGGTGCAGTCCGGCGCCCTCGAGGCCCGCCGCGCCGGGGCGAGCATCACCTGGGTGGACCGCAGCGAGGGCCGCATCGCGATCCCCGGCTCGGCCCGTGAGGCGATCACGCTGCGCTTGGACGCCTTGCCCCGGCCCGGGCGCCGTCTGGTCGAGGCCCTGGCCGTCGCCGGGGGTGAGGCGCCCTCGTCGATGCTCGCCTTCGCCCTGGATCTGGAGCAAGACGCCGCCGTCGAGGGCCTGGAGGAGCTCGCCGGGCGCCGCATCGTCGAGTGCCGGGAGGAGGCCGGGGTCGAGCGCTGGACCTTCCGCCTGGGCATGACCCGTGAGCTGGTCATGGAGCGGCTGCGGGCGAGCCGCCGCTACGTCCTGCGCAAACGCCTCGCCCAGGCCGTCGTCGAGGAGCCGCCGGGTCCCCGCCGGGCGGAGCTCCTCGCCGCCGCCCAGCAGGTGGACGAGGCCCTGAACGACATCGTCTCGTGGGCCGAGCCGATGATCGAGTCCGGCCGCGCCGGGGAGGTCTTGCCGAGCCTGGAGCAGGTCAGCGCCGCCTGCCAGCGCACGAGCCCCCAGGACCGCGCGGCCTGGGCCCGGCTGCACCTGCTCTTGGGCCGGGCGCTCTCCGAGGCCCGCCCTGGCGACGGCTCGGCGGAGGCGGCGTTCCGTGAGGTCCACGCCCTCACCGACAACCCGCGGCTGCGCGCCGAGGCCGACCTCTACAACGCCCGGCTCTGCGTGCAGCGCGGCGAGCTCGACCGGGCCCAGGCGCTCCTGAGCCGGGCCTATGAGCTGAACAGCCGCAGCAGCTCCCCGCGGCTGGAGGCCCGGGTGTGCCGGGACATCGGCTCGGTGCAGTGGCTCATCGCCCGCTTTGAGGACGCCGGGCGCTGGTTCGACGCCGCCCTCGACGCCGCCCGGCGCGACGGCCACCCCCGGGAGATCGCCCGGTCCTTGGTGTCTTTCGGCGTGTTCTGTGAGGTGCGCGGGCGGCTCACCGAGGGTGAGCGGGTGCTGCGGGAGGCCGTGGGGCTCTACGACTCCGTCGGTGATCGGTACGGCCAGTGGTACGCCCAGGCGAACCTCGCCGAGGTGCTGCGCCAGCGCGGCGCGTTCTCCGAGGCCGTCGCCGCCCTGGAGCCCCAGCTCCGCGCCGCCCGGGACGGCGGCCCCCGCGGGCGCTGGGCGATGATGAACCTCAACCTCGCCGAGCTGGAGATCGAGCTCTACCACCTCGGCCGCGCCCGGGAGCGCCTCGCGACGCTCACCGCCGAGCTCGATCCCCGGGAGCACCTCCACCTCTGCGTCGGCGTCGCCTTGGCCCAGGCCCGGGTCGCCTTGCTCTCCCAAGAGCAGCGGAAGGCCGTCGAGATCCTGGAGCCCGCCCTGCGCTCCGCCGAGGCCGCCGGGCTCAAGGTGATCGCGCCCCGGCTGCGGGCCACACTCGGCGAGGCGCTCGTGGCCTGCGGCGCCGTCGCCGAGGGGGAGGCCCAGCTCCGCCGCGCCTTGGGGGAGGTCGAGGGCCTCGGCAACATGCCCACCGTGGGCGAGATCTGCGCCGCCCAGGCCCGCACCTCAGGAGGCCGCGAGGACCCCGACCGCCTCTTCGCCCCCGTGCTCAAGTGGATGAGCGAGGAGCCCGCGATGCTGCTGCGCCTGGAGCACATGCTCTGCTCAGCGCGCTGGGCCGAGGCCCGGGGCTGGCCCGACCGGGCGCGGGCGTTCTACGAGGCGGCCCAGGCGCTCCTCAAGCGCATCCGGGAGGACCTCGGCCCCGCCGACCAAGAGGCGTTGTCTGTACACCCTTGGACCCTCGAGATCCGCCGCGGCCTCGGCTGAGCCCCGGCGCCGGATCCCCCTGATCGACCGGATGCACGCCCTCTCTGCTCATGTAAGCTTGATGTAAGAGCTTGGGAGGCGCGCCGCGTCAGGGGTCATTCACCCGGACGCCCCCGGAGAAGTTCCGGTAAGTCGCAAGCAAGACTTGAACTTTACGAGGCTTTTTTACGCGAGTCTCGGGAGAGGGGGTCAACTTGGGCGTCTATCACACGCTATCACGTTCAGGACGCGGTTTCTGGCGCATCGTCGCTGAAATTTTAGGCCCGCGCGCTGAAATTATGAATGCTGTTTGAACATCGTTTGTGTATCTTCTGCACATCGATAAACCCCTTCCCAAAAGGGCTTTGGAGATTTATCGATTTCTGTACTATAGTGATTCTGCACCCCGGACAGGACGGCTCCGATGCCCACGTTTCACCCCACCAAGCAGCTCATTCGAGTCAAGGTCGTCTACTATGGCGCTGGCCAGTGCGGCAAGACGACGAACCTCAAGATGCTGCACCAGGTGTTCCCCGCGGGCTCCCGCGGGGCGATGGTGACCTTGGACACGGAGTCGGAGCGCACCCTGTTCTTCGACTACTTCCCGGCGCACCTGGGCAACCTGCGCGGGTACAAGGTGCAGGTCGACTTCTTCTCTGTCCCTGGACAGTCCTTCTACAACTCCACCCGCCGGGAGCTGCTGCGGAACGTGGACGGCCTCGTCTTCGTCGCCGACTCCAGCGAGCGCCGGGAGAACGCGAACCTGCTCGCCCTGGAGAACCTCGAGCAGAACCTCGCCATGTACGGCCGCTCCCTCAAGGACACCCCCCACGTCCTCCAGTGGAACAAGCGCGACGTGCAAGACGCGGTGCCCGTCAACGTCATGGAGACCCTGTACAACCGCTACGGCGCCTCGTCGGAGTCGGCGATCGCGTCGGAGATGGTGGGTGTGTGGGAGACCCAGACCGCGGTGCTGCGCACGGTGCTCGAGCGCCTCAGCCAGCAGTACGGCCAGCAGCCCGCGGCGATGGCGGGCTGAGGGACGTCGGGCGCGGCGCCGGGCGCGGCGCCTACATCTCCAAACGAGAGTCCTCCATCACCGAGAAGGTCGGCGGGACTCTCCAACGTTCGCCGTCGAGGGTGAGGGTGCCCTCGACCTCGCCGTAGTACTGGTTGAAGTCGGCGTCGATGAGCCAGGCCGTCTTCGTCTCCCGGCGGTGAAAGCGGGGGGTGAAGGTCAGCTCGACGCCGTCGCCATGGCCGCTGGGGTTGATGATCCGCCAGGGGCCGCTCTCTCGGGTCTCCTCGTTGAGCACGCCGGGCTCAAAGTTGAGGTTGGGCAGCTTCCGCAGCGCGCCGTCGAACCACACGGCGTACTTCATCGAGCGCACGGCGGGGCGGGCGCGGTCGGGGTGGTCGCGGTGGAGCTGCAGGCCCAAGGTCACCTTGCGGCCGCTGGCCTCGTGGACGGCCTCCCCGGCGGACGCGAGCCAGTACCAGCCCTGGAGCCCACGCTGGTGGCCGACGGTGCGGTCCGTGGTGCCCAGGCTGCCGGGCGGCAACGAGATGACCTCGTTGCCGACGGTGAGCGCGCCGAACTTGAGCCGGGCGACGCCGTACCACTGCAGGCTGCCCCGACCCCGGTGAAACCGTGTGCACTGCACGAGCTGGGGCCCGACGGTTCGCTCCATGACCCCGGTGAGGTGCAGCCGCTCGGTGTGCATCGAGAAGCGCAGCTCCCCCCGGGCCTCGTCCTCCTCGATGAACGAGCGGGTGCTCGGGTCGACGAAGGTGCGCTGGTCCTCGCTGATCGTCACCTGGTTCTGCCGCAGGAGCCGGGTGAGCGAGGCCATCTCAAACCGGCCCGTGGCCTTCTCGACCACCTGGAGCGCGACGTTCCCCGCCCGGCCAAAGTCGGCGATGTTCCAGACGAGGTAGTGGTCGGGGGTGTCCAGGGTGACATGAAAGAAGCGGTTGAGCGCCATGGTGAAGGCGCTGGAGTCGGCGAAGTTGTAGACCCCGTCAAACCGCTCGAACCACCCGGCGTTGTAGGTGCCCTCCGGGGAGATGAGCGCGGCGGGGCTCGGCACCTGCCGGGTGTAGTCGATGTGGAGGTCGAGCTCCGCGGGCGTGCGCCCGACGGCGGCGTCTAGGCGGTCGATGATGCGAGGCATGGCGGCGCTCCGTAGGTGAAGGAGAGTGTACGCACGCCATGGGCCCTGTGTTGCGGCTCAGGCGTGACGGCGCTCAGCCACGCCCCAGCACACGCACCGCATCCCCGGGCCGCACGGCGCCGCCGCTCACCACCCGGGCGTGGATGCCGCGCAGCCGCAGGGGCTTGAGGTCGTCCAGCGCCGTGAGCGCCCGGGCGTCGGCCCCGAAGCGGCGCTCAAACTTGAGGCAGCCGGTGTGGGGCTTCGCCGTGATCTCCAGCAGGACCTCACCCACCTGGAGCTTGCTGCCCGCGGGCAGGTTCTCGGCGCTGAGGTCGAGCTCGACGAGCAGGTTGTCGCCAGGGAGGCTGAGGTCCTGGCCGTTACACACGAGCCGCGCCACGTCGGCGCGCATCAGCGTGACCTCGGCCTCGGGGTGCCGCCGCTCGGAGAGGGACCAGCGGTCGCCGCGCAGGCCCTCCCCCGGGGCGAAGACGCCGACCGCCGGGGTGCGGCGGGCGTCGTCGGGGTGGCGCTCCACGACGAGCGCCACGGTCCCGAGGTCTCGCGGGGGCGCGGGCAGCGCCGCGAGCGCGGCGCGTAGGCGCTCAAGGGGCAGGTGCAGCCGGGGGTCGGAGGGAGGGAAGACCATCAAGTCGCTCATCGTGCCTCCATCCCCCTCACACCCTTTGGGCTACCAGTCGTCGTCGCGACCGCCCTTCTTGCCGCCGCCCTCGTCGTCGTCGCCGTCGAAGTCCTCCTCGTCGCCCTCCTCGAAGTCTTCGTCCTCGTCGAAGTCCTCGTCGTCCAGGTCGCCGTCGAAGTCATCGTCGTCGTCGTCGAGGTCGTCGTCCTCGTCGAACTCGCTGTCGAGACGATCATCGTCGTCATCGTCGTCGTCGTCGTCGTTCTCGTCGAGGTAGTCCTCGTCCTCAAGGAGCTCCTCGAAGACCTCCTCGATCATACGCGCGGACTTGGGACGGGCGACGCTGAGGCGCTGGGCGAGGTCCTCAGCGATGAGGCCCTTCTGGCCCCAGGCCTTCACGACGTAGTAGGCGACGTCGTAGTCGCTCTGGGCCTTCTTGGGGAGCTTCTGAAGGATGACCTTGCCGTGGCGATAATGCGCCACGAACTTACGAAGCTCTTCTTTGGTGAAGAGCTCCATCAGGAGCTCAACGAGGGAGTCGGAGGAGGATGACATGAAGAGTTCCGGGGCCTCCGTCGGGGTCGTGCCGGGGTGGCGGGGGGTGAAGGAAGCAGGGCGGGAGCGGTTTATAGGGCCGCGAGCGAGCCTATAGGGCCGTCCCAGCCGGATCGATTGCCCCTATGCTCTGCCTCGCAAAAGCCGACAAGTCTTTTTTGGTGCTTCGGCGGCCAGCCTCATGCCTTCCTCGTCTGCGAGCGCCCTCGGCCCGCGTTAAGCGTGCTCACCCCCTCGACCCCGCCGGAGTCCCTGATGAACAGCGAGAAGGTCACCACCACCCACCGCGTGCGGGTCGTCACCGCGGCCTCCCTCTTTGATGGGCACGACGCGGCGATCAACGTCATGCGCCGCCTCATCCAGTCCATGGGCTGTGAGGTCATCCACCTCGGCCACAACCGCTCCGTCGCCGACGTGGTCCAGGCCGCCATCGAGGAGGACGCCCAGGCCGTGGCGATCTCGTCCTACCAGGGCGGGCACATGGAGTACTTCCGCTACATGGTCCAGCTCCTCCGGGAGCAGGGGGCCGGCCACATCAAGGTCTACGGCGGCGGCGGCGGGGTGATCGTGCCCGAGGAGATCCGCCAGCTGCACGCTGATGGGGTCACCCGCATCTACCACCCTGAAGACGGCCGCCGCCTCGGCCTCGTCGGCATGATCGCCGACCTCGTGCGCGGCGCGGACTACGACGTCACCGACCATGGCCAACAGGACCCCGACGCGCTCCTCGCCGGGGTGAAGGCCGGGGACAAGGGCGCCCTCGCCCGGCTCATCACCTTGGCCGAGCGGGAGGTCGAGGCCCCCGGGGCCTTGGCGCCGTCTCTGCGCGCGGCGCTCAGCGGCGCCCGGGGCGCGGCGGTCATCGGCATCACCGGGACCGGCGGCGCGGGCAAGTCCTCGTTCACCGACGAGCTCGTGCGCCGCGCCCGGCGGGATCACCCCGAGCGCGCGGTCGCCGTGCTCTCCATCGACCCCACCCGCAAACGCACCGGCGGCGCGCTCTTGGGCGACCGCATCCGGATGAACGCCATCTCCGGCGGCGGCTGCTTCATGCGCTCCTTGGCCACCCGGGACTCCGGCGGGGAGCTCTCCCGGGCCACGGCGGACGCCATCGCGGCCTGCCGCCTCGCGGGCTTTGAGCTCATCTTCGTCGAGACCTCGGGCATCGGCCAGGGCGACTCGGCGGTGATGGAGGTCGCCGACATCGGGGTCTACGTCATGACCCCGGAGTACGGCGCCAGCTCTCAGCTTGAGAAGATCGACATGCTCGACTTCGCTGATGTCGTCGTGCTCAACAAGTTTGAGCGCCGCGGGGCCCAGGACGCCCTGCGCGACGTGCGGAAGCAGGTGCGCCGCAACCGCGAGCTGTTCTCGGCCCCGGACGACAGCTTGCCCGTGTTCGGCACCATCGCGTCCCAGTTCAACGACATCGGGGTGAACGCGGTCTACCTGCACCTCATGGGCCTCGTCTCCGCGCGCACTGGGCGGCCTTGGTCGTCGAAGCTTAAGGATCCCGGCGTGAAGGCGAGCCCGCCCCGCCGGGCGATCCTCTCCCCGGAGCGCCACCAGCACCTCGCCGAGATCGCCCGGGCCTGCCGGGACCACCACCGCTTCGTCGCCGAGCAGGCCACCTTGGCCCGGGACGCCTGGCACCTCCAGGAGGCCGCGCGCCTCGTCGGCGAGGCCCCCACCGCCGCGGCGCTCATCACCCAGGCCGAGGCCCGGCGCGGGGCCTTACACGCCGACACCCGGGCGGTGATCGAGGGCTGGGCCGAGAAGTCCGCCCGTTACCGCCAGGACGAGCTCGTCTACGCCGTGCGTGGCCAAGAGATCCGCCAGCCCCTCGTCACCACCTCACTCTCGGGCACCCGGATCCCCCGCGTCGCCGTGCCGCGCTTCGTCGATCACGGCGAGATCGTGCGCTGGTCGATGCTGGAGAACGTGCCCGGCGAGTTCCCCTACACCGCCGGGGTCTTCCCCCTCAAGCGCGCCCAGGAGGACCCGAAGCGTATGTTCGCGGGTGAGGGCGGCCCGGCGAAGACCAACGCGCGCTTCCACCTGCTCTGTGAGGGTGAGCCCGCGGCGCGGCTCTCGACGGCCTTTGACTCGGTGACGCTCTACGGCGAGGACCCCGCCACCCGCCCGGACATCTACGGGAAGATCGGCGAGTCCGGCGTGAGCGTGCCGACGCTCGACGACATGAAGATCCTCTACGGGGGCTTCGACCTCTGCGCGCCGACGACGAGCGTGTCGATGACCATCAACGGCCCGGCGCCGATCTTGCTGGCGATGTTCTTGAACACCGCCATCGACCAGCAGCTCGCCGCCGCCGAGGCCAAGAAGGGCGCGGCGCTCACGGACGAGGAGGCCAAGGCCGTCCGGGCGCGCACGCTCCAGCAGGTGCGCGGCACCGTGCAGGCCGACATTTTGAAGGAGGATCAGGCCCAGAACACCTGCATCTTCTCCACGGAGTTCGCCCTGCGCATGATGGGCGACATCCAGGAGTACTTCATCCAGCACAAGGTGCGGAACTACTACAGCGTCTCGATCTCGGGCTACCACATCGCTGAAGCCGGGGCGAACCCCATCAGCCAGCTCGCGTTCACGCTCTCGAACGGCTTCACCTTCGTCGAGGTCTACCTCGCACGGGGCATGAAGATCGACGACTTCGCGCCGAACCTGTCGTTCTTCTTCTCGAACGGCATGGACCCCGAGTACACCGTGCTCGGCCGCGTGGCCCGGCGCATCTGGGCCGTGGCGATGCAGCGGCGCTACGGCGCCTCCCCGCGCAGCCAGATGTTGAAGTACCACATCCAGACCTCGGGCCGGTCCCTGCACGCCCAAGAGATTCAGTTCAACGACGTGCGCACCACCCTGCAGGCGCTCTTGGCGTTCTACGACAACTGCAACAGCCTGCACACGAACGCGTACGACGAGGCGATCACCACGCCCACCGAAGACTCCGTGCGCCGGGCGATGGCGATTCAGCTCATCCTCACCAAAGAGTTCGGCCTGCTCAAGAACGAGAACGCGCTCCAGGGCAGCTTTATCGTCGAGGAGCTCACCGATCTCGTCGAGGAGGCCGTGCTCGCCGAGTTTGAGCGCCTCAACGAGCGCGGCGGCGTGCTCGGCGCCATGGAGACGCAGTACCAGCGGGGCAAGATTCAGGACGAGTCGCTCTACTACGAGCAGCTCAAGCACGACGGGGCCCTGCCCATCGTCGGCGTGAACACCTTCTTGGACCCGAAGGTGCTCGCCGAGGGCTACGAGCCGCCGCCCATCGAGCTTCGCCGGGCGAGCCCCGAAGAGAAGGCCGGGCAGATCGAGTCGGTGCGGCGCTTCCAGGCCGCCCACGCCCAAGAGGCCCCTGCGGCCTTGGAGCGGCTCCGTGAGGCGGCGCTCCACGGGGAGAACCTCTTCGCCGCGCTCATGGACGCCGTGCGCGTCGCGAGCCTCGGGCAGATCAGCCGGGCGCTCTACGAGGTCGGCGGAGAGTATCGCCGGAACCTCTAATGCAGGGCGATCGCGGCGGGACGCCGGATGAGCCTCGGGTGACCCGCGCGGCCTGGATGGCGGCGCTGGCGCTCTTGGCTGGGCTGACGGCCTGGGACCACGTCCAGTGGGCCGCCGCGGACCGCTGGCCCCTGGCCTGGGGGGACAGCGGCCTGCACACGCTCTCGTCGGTGCGCGCGGCGGACCTGGCGACGCGACGGCCGGCGCCCCTGGCGCTCAACCTGCTCTACGCCCCGAGCTACTACCCCCACCTCGCCGACTGGCAGTCGATCCTCTGGCAGCGCTGGCTTGGGCCGTCCCCTGAGCTCGCCCGGGCGAGCCAGGCGAGCTTCGCCGCCGCCTTGACCGTCGGGGTCGGGCTGACGACGGCGCGGCTCTGGGGGCGGGCCTTGGGCCTCGCCGCGGCGGCGATGGTGATGATGAGCCCGCTCTTGTGGGCCCAGCGCGCCGAGGCCATGCTCGACGGGCCCCTCGCCGGGATGCTCGCCTTGAGCCTCGGGGTCTTGCCCCTGCCCGGCGCGGGCCCGGTCGCCGTCGCGCTCGGGGGACTGGTGATGGGGCTCACCCTGCTCACCAAACAGACCGCGCTGTTCTTCATCCCGCCCTTCGCCCTCTGGCTCGTGGTCCTCTGGGGGCGCCTCGGGGTCCGGTCGCTGTGGGCCCCGGCGCTGTGGCTCGCCGTCGTCGCCGCCGTCGCCGCGCCTTGGCTGGTGCCGAGCCTCGGTTACCTCCGGGACGTGCTCCAGAACGTCAACGCCCAGCACCAGCTCCCCACCGGGGAGGCCCTGTGGGGCTGGCGGCTCTCGTGGGCGGCCTTCGTCAAGGAGGGCCTCACCCCGGCGCCCCTGGCCTGGGGGCTCGGCGCCGGGCTCCTCGTCGCGCCCCTGCTCCGCCGGGAGGCGCCGCTCTTGGGCGCGCTGCTCTTGGGCTTCGCCGCTGGGCTCATCGGCCTCGTGAGCTTCCCCGACGCCCACGAGCGCCACTTCGCCGCGCTCTGGCCCTTCGTGCTGCCCTTGGCCTTGGCGCCGCTGGCGGCGCTGCGGCGCTGGCCTCGTGCGCTTGGCGGGCTGTGCGCCGCCCTGGTGGTCCTGGGCCTCGTCGGCCAGCTCGGCTGGCGGGCGCCAGGGCTGGCGCTGAGCCGGGCTCAGATCAACCGCGACCCGGTGATGCGGGACCGGCGCCCGGAGACGACGCTGCGTGGGGGCCTCACCCGGCTCACCTACGCCCCGAGCCGCTGGGCCTGGGCGGCGCCGCTCCCCCGGGCGGCGGAGTGGCCGAGCCGGGCCCTCGTGGCGCGGGTTCTCAGCCTCGCCCGCCCGGCGGGGCCCCGGGGCCCGACCGTGCTCACCTTTGAGGCCGGGCTCTCCCCGGACCTGCTCGCGGCCGAGGCCCAGGCCTTGGGCCGGGTCGATCTCAAGGCCCAGCACGTCGAGGCCCACCAGCTCGCCGACCGCCTTCAGTCCCAGCGGGATCAGCTCAGCCGCCCGGTCTGGGCCGCCGAGGTGCAGCACCCCCAAGATCCCCTCGGGGTCACCGCGGCCTTGGACAAGCTCGGCTTTGAGGTGGTCGAGACCTGGCCCGCGCGCCTCGGCCCCAACGCCGAGCCCGTCACCCTCGTCCTGCGGCGGAGCGACCTCAACTGAGCCCTAAAGCCGCGCCACCGCCCGTGGCAGCTCATCCAGGTGGCTCACGACGGCGTCCGCGCCCATGGTGGCCACGTCGGCGACGCTGTATCCGTGGCGGATGAGCACGCAGGGCACCCCGGCCGCCTTCGCCGCGCCGAGGTCCGTCGCCGAGTCGCCGATCATCACCGCCTGCCCGCCGCCCAAGGCCAAGATCACGTCCTGGAGGTGGCGGGGGTCGGGCTTTCGGTAGGGCCGGGCGTCCCCGCCGAGCACCGCGCGGAAGAGGCCCGTCCAGCCCAGGTGGTCGAGCACCTGAAAGGTCGGGGCGTCGGGCTTGTTTGTGCAGAGGCCGAGCGGCGTCCCCTTGGCGTGTAAGGCGCGCAGGAGCGCGTCGGCGCCGGGGAACGCCGTCGTGCCCTCGGCCTCCAGCGCCCGGTAGATGTCCAAGAAGCTGCGGCAGACCGCCGAGACGTCCAGCCGGTCCTCGGCGCCGGAGGCCACGAGCGCCCGCAGCACCAAGGTGAAGGCGCCCTCGCCGATCATGCCCTGCACGGCGTGCAGGCTCAGCGGCGGCAGGTCCACCGTCGCGAGGGTCTTGTTTAAGGCGAGGGCGATGGACGGGGCGCTGTCCACGAGCGTCCCGTCCAGGTCAAACACCCAGACGTCCGGGCGCATCGTTCAGCGCGTGGAGCGGAGCGTCGCCGAGAGCAGGTCGCGGTTCATCCGGGCGATGAAGTTCACGCTGATGCCCTTGGGACAGACGGCCTCACACTCGCCGTGGTTCGTGCAGTGGCCGAAGCCCTCTTTGTCCATCTGCGCGACCATGTCGAGGGCGCGCTTGTCACGCTCGGGCTGGCCCTGGGGCAAGAGCCCGAGGTGGGACACCTTCGCCGAGGTGAACAGCATCGCCGCCGCGTTGGGGCAGGCCGCCACGCAGGCGCCGCAGCCGATGCAGGCCGCGGCCTCAAACGCGAGGTCGGCGTTGTCCTTGATGACCGGCGTCGCGTTCGCCTCGGGCGCCGAGCCCGTGCGCACGGAGACGTAGCCGCCCGCCTGGATGATGCGGTCGAAGGCCGAGCGGTCCACCATGAGGTCGCGCATCACCGGGAAGGCCATGGCCCGCCAGGGCTCCAAGGTCAGCTCGTCGCCGTCCTTGAAGGAGCGCATGTGGGTCTGGCAGACGGTGATCTCTTTCTCCGGGCCGTGGGCCACGCCGTTGATCATGAAGCCGCAGGCGCCGCAGATGCCCTCACGACAGTCGTGGTCGAAGGCGATGGGCTGCTCACCTTTGGACTCCAGACGATCGTTGAGCACGTCGAGCATCTCCAGCATCGACATGTCGGCGTTGACCCCATCGACCTCGTATTTGACGAAGGAGCCCGCCGCATCGGGGCCGCTCTGACGCCATACGTTGAGGGTGATCTTCATTTGTAGCTCCGCTGGGTCAGCTTGACGTACTCGAAGTTGAGGGCCTCTTTGTGGAGCGTCGGCGTAGTGTCTACGCCCTTAAACTCCCAGGCCGCCGTGTGGCAGTAGTTGTCGTCGTCACGAAGGGCCTCGCCGTCCTCGGTCTGGGACTCCTCGCGGAAGTGACCGCCGCAGGACTCGGCGCGCTCCAAGGCGTCGAGGCACATGAGCTCGCCGAACTCCAAGAAGTCGGCGACACGACCGGCGCGCTCAAGGGACTGGTTGACGCCCTTGTTGTCGCCGGGGACGTTCACGTTCTCCCAGAACTCAGCGCGGATCTGGGGGATACGCTTGAGCGCCTCCTCCAGGCCCTCCTTGGTGCGGGACATGCCGCACTTGTCCCACATCACGTTGCCCAGCTCGCGGTGGAAGCTGTCCACGGCGCGCTTGCCCTTGATGTTGAGGAGCTTCTGGATGCGGTCGTTCGCCTCACCCTTCGCGACCTTAAAGGCCTCGTGCTCGGCGTTGATCTGGGAGCCCCAGCCCACCCGGGCGAGGTAGTCAGAGATCGTCGGCGGGGCGACGAAGTAGCCGTCCGCGAGGCCCTGCATGAGCGCGCTGGCGCCGAGGCGGTTCGCGCCGTGGTCGGAGAAGTTGGCCTCTCCGAGCACAAACAGGCCCTCGATGTTGCTCATGAGGTTGTAGTCCACCCACAGCCCGCCCATCGTGTAGTGGATGGCGGGGTAGATCCGCATCGGCGTCTCGTAGGGGTTCTCGCCGGTGATCTTGGTGTACATGTGGAAGAGGTTGCCGTAGCGCGCCTCGATCGTGGACTTGCCGACGCGTTTGATGGCGTCGCGGAAGTCGAGGTACACCGCCCGGCGCTGCCCATCGACCTCATGCCCAACGCCGCGGCCCTCGTCGCAGACGTTCTTCGCGTTGCGGGAGGCGACGTCGCGGGGGACGAGGTTGCCGAAGGACGGGTAGCGGCGCTCCAGGTAGTAGTCGCGCTGGTCCTCGGAGAGCGAGTTCGGGTCCCGGGTGGCGTCGGCGGCGGACTTGGGCACCCAGACCCGGCCGTCGTTGCGTAAGGACTCGCTCATCAGGGTGAGCTTCGACTGGTAGCCGCCGGAGACGGGGATGCAGGTCGGGTGAATCTGCGTGTAGCAGGGGTTCGCGAACAGCGCGCCCTTCTTGTAGGCCTTGTAGGTCGCGGTGACGTTGCAGCCCATGGCGTTCGTGCTCAAGAAGAACACGTTGCCGTAGCCGCCCGTGGCCAAGACGACGGCGTCGCCCACCCAGCTCTCCAGCTCCCCCGTGGCGAGGTTGCGGGTGATGATGCCCCGGGCGCGGCCGTCGATGACGACGAGGTCGAGCATCTCGGTGCGGGTGTGGAGCTTCACCGTGCCCGCCTGGACCTGGCGAGAGAGCGCGGAGTACGCGCCGAGGAGGAGCTGCTGCCCGGTCTGACCGCGGGCGTAGAAGGTGCGGGCCACCTGGGCGCCGCCGAAGGAGCGGTTGTCGAGGAGGCCGCCGTACTCACGGGCGAAAGGAACGCCCTGGGCCACGGCCTGGTCGATGATGTTGACGCTGATCTCGGCGAGGCGGTGGACGTTACGCTCACGGGAGCGGTAGTCGCCGCCCTTCACCGTGTCGTAGAACAGGCGGTGGATGCTGTCGCCGTCGTTCTGGTAGTTCTTCGCCGCGTTGATGCCGCCCTGGGCGGCGATGGAGTGGGCCCGCCGCGCGCTGTCCTGGTAACAGAAGGCGTGCACGTTGAAGCCGAGCTCACCCATGGTGGCCGCGCAGGCCGCCCCGGCGAGGCCCGTGCCGACGACGAGCACGTTGTACTTGCGGCGGTTCGCCGGGTTCACCAGCTTCATGTTGAAGCGATGGCGATCCCAGGCGGTCTCGATGGGCCCGGAGGGGCATTTTCCGTCAAGGGTCATGGTTGCATCCTCCAGGGATCAGCGGTGAATGACGCCGGAGAGCACGGCGATGGGCACGGACGAGAAGCCAACGGTGAGCACGATGGCCAAGGTCCAGGCCGCGCGCTCACGGAGCTGGTTGTACTTGGGATGGTTCAAGCCCATGGACTGAAACATCGACCAGGCGCCGTGGGAGAGGTGGAAGACCAGGGACAACATCGCCACCAGGTAGACGACGACGTTCACCGGGTTGGAGAAGCCCTCGACCACCATCCGGAAGGCGTCATGGCGCCCTTGGGCGTCGTGATAGCCGCTGAACTCAGGGTTCGTGAGGTGGAGGGTGTAGTGGGCCAGGTGGTACACGATGAAGCCCAAGAGGTAGATCCCGCCGAAGCGGATGGTCCGCGAGGCGTAGGTGCTGCGCTGGGGCTGCCACTTGGAGTACGCCGCGGGGCGCGCGTCGTTGCTGCGCTTGATGAGCTGGAAGGCCGTCAAGAAGTGCAGCGGGATCACCGTCAGCAGCAAGAGCCGGGTGCCCCAGAGGAGCGGCGGGTTGCCCTTGAGGGTGGCCGCGTAGTTGTTGAAGGTGTCCTCACCAAAGAAGGCGAGGAGGTTCCCCGCCATGTGGCCGAGGGTGAACCCGAAGATGATGAGGCCCGTGATCGCCATGACGGCTTTTTTGCCGATGGTGGAGGCGTAGAGGCTCTGCAACCAGCTCATCTGAACTCCGAAGAGTGCGGTGCATGGAACAGCTAACGGATGAAGGGGGGGTCGGACAACACGCCCGAACCCAGAAGCTCAGAAGCCCAGCTCCTTGACCAGCGCCGCGGCGCCCTCGACCTCCTCGAGGGTCCACAGCAGATAGCGCACATCCACATGGATGGTGCGGGTGAGGGCGGGGTTGAAGATCCAGTCGGCGCTCATCGACTCGTAGTTGCCGTCGAAGACCAGGCCGACGAGCTCACCTTTGTGGTTCAGCGTCGCCGAGCCGGAGTTGCCGCCGGTGGTGTCGAGGTCGGAGAGGAAGTCCACGGGGACGTGGCCGAGGGCGGGATCAACCCAGCGGGAGGAGGACTCCCGGGCCGCGGCGGCGATGAGGCGCTCCGGGGCGTTGAAGGGCGCCGGGCCCGCCTTGGCGACCACGCCGGGCACCGTCGTCTGGGGGGTGTAGAGCACGCCGTCAGCGGGGCTGTAGCCCTTCACCGCGCCGAAGGTCCAGCGCAGGGTGTTGTTCGCGTCGGGGTAGAAGGCGCTCGCGCGGACGGCCCGGGCGGCCTCCATGTACAGCGGCTCCAGGCGCAGCCGGGCCCCGGCGATGGCGTCGTCGCGGTCGCGGCGCGGGGCGAGCCAGCCCTCCAAGGCCAGGGCGAGCTGCACCCAGGGGTCCGTCGAGGCCTGGACCTGCTTGAGTGGCGCGTTGAACAGGGCCTTGCGGGCGGCGGCGTCCACCAAGGCGGGGCTCGTGTAGAGCAGGGCGAGGGTCTTGTCGATCCCGCCGTGGGCCTCGACGAAGGCCTGCAGGGGGACGATGCGCTCGGCCTCGGGCAAGGCCGCGTTCTTGCGCAGGCCCAGCTCGACGAGGCGGCGCTCAGCGGGGATCCAGAGGCTGTCGTCTACCCCGTAGAGGCCGTCGAGGAGGTCGTCCTGGTCACGCTCCTGGAAGCCCTGGTCCCGCTTGAGGTCTGGCTTGGTGCGCTCGGTCACCGCGCGCAGCGCCGTGTGGGCCGAGGTGAGCAGGTCGGAGCTGAACATCAGCCAGAGCACCTCCCCGGCGGCGCGCTCGGCCCGCTCCTCGGCGCTGATGCGCTCCAGCTCGGCCAAGGCGGCGACGTGGGCGGCCCGGGACGGGTCGGCGGCGGCCCAGGCGGCGATGGCCTTGGCCTCGGCCTCCCGCTGGGCGAGGATGGGGCTCGCCTCTAAGTTGTCGAGGAGCCCGGTGACGTACTTCTGGTAGTTCGCCAGGCTGTCGATGGGCGCGGCGAGGCGAGCGGCGCCTTCGGGGTCCCGGGCGGACTCCTCCCGGAGCACGGTGAGCATCTCCTCCAGGAGCGCGGCGCTCGCGGGGAGCTCCACCTCGGCCTTATGACGCTGATCCGCGTAGCGCCCGTAACGCTCCGTCGAGCCCGGGTAGCCCGCGGCCATCACGAAGTCGCCGGGCTTCACGCCCTCGGCGCTCACCTTGAGGTGGTGGGGCGGGCGATAGGGCACGTTGTTCGGCCCGGCGTCGAGCTGGCCCTCGGGGCCGACGTAGACCCGGATCAGGGCGAAGTCCCCGGCGTGGCGGGGCCACATCCAGTTGTCGATCTCCCCGCCGTAGGAGCCCACGGACTCCGGCGGGGCGTAGACCACCCGGACGTCCTTGTGCTCGCGGTAGGTGATGAGGCGGAAGGCGCGGCCGTGGTCGTCGGCGACGACCTCACAGCGGCGCCCGGCGGTGGCCTCACAGGCGGCGATGAGCTGCTTCTGGGCCTTGTCGGCGGCCTCAAAGCGGGCGAGGTCGGTCTTGGCCTTCTTCGCCGGGCCGTGGACCTTGGCGGTGACGTCCACGATGCCCTCGACGACGTACACCCGAGCCCCGGGGCCGCCGGGGAGCTCCTCGGCGCGGGTCTTGGCGACGTGGCCGTCCCGGGCGCGGTTCTGCTCGGCGGTGGAGTTCGCCTGGAGCAGCGCCGAGACGCAGTGGTGGTTCGTGACCACGAGGCCGTCGGCGGAGACGAAGGCGCCCGAGCAGTACCCGCCGACGGAGACGATCGCCCCCAAAGGCGCCGCCCCGGGGTCGGCGAGCTGGGCGGGCGAGAGGCTGAGGCCCATCTCTTTGAGCGTCTCCGCCGGGGGGAGGGCCTCCGGGGGCCACATGCCTTCAGCGGCGAGGCCCAAGGCCGGGATAGCGGCGCAGAGGAGCATCCCAAAGGCGCGGGGACGGTTCATCGACGGCAGCTCCAGGGGGGTTGCTGCGCAGCAATAACCTCCCGGCGGCCGAGGTGAGGGCCGAGATTCCGCGCCGCGACGCCGAAGCGTGGCCGCGCGCCGGTGAGGATCCCGTGGCGGCCGTCGTCCTCAGCGGGCGGCGACCTCCAGGCGCCCGCTTAAAACCGAACGGTGACCACGCCGCCGTTGTGGGTCGGGGTGATCATCACGTCGCTGTCTTTCGCGGGGATCACGAGGAAGCTGATCACCGCGGCGCCCGCGGCCACGCCGCCCAAGGCGTAGCCGGTCATCATCGACTTACGCAGGGGGTCCACCACGTCGTTCTTCCAGCCCTGGGCCTTGTTGGAGCCCGCGGCGAGGAGCGCCTCGTAGTTCGCCTGCTCGGCCCGGTAGGCCGGGGCGACGGACGCGCCGTAGATGATGCCGCCCACGGCGCCAGCGCCGAAGCCGGTCACGACCAGGGCCCGCACCGGGGCGCCGCCGCCCTCACGCTCGTCGTCCCGGGCGTTGCTGTTCGAGCCGCCGCGGGGGTAGTCGATGTCCTCGTCCTCGTCGAGCTCGTCGGGGTCGCGCTCGTAGTCCTCGTCCTCCTCGTAGTCGTCGAAGTCGGGCTCCTCGTCGATGGGCTCCTCGTCCTCGTCGATGGGCTCCTCGTCCTCTTCGTCCTCCTCGGGCTCCTCCTCGTAGTCGTCGCGGCCGCCGCGGGAGGGGGGCTCGTCGGGCTCGTCCAAGGAGTCGAGCTCATCGTCGCCAGCGTCGGGCTCCGACATCGGCTCGTCGTCCTCGTCCTCCTCCACCGGGCGGGGCGGCGGCTTGGGGGCGGGGGTCGAGATGTCGGCGGCGGTCATGGCCACGTCGAGGTTCACACGTTTGGCCGAGGTGACGATGACCTTCGTGGTGAAGGGCTCGTAGCCCGGGGCCTCGATCTCGACGGTGCGGGCGCCGCAGCGCAGAGAGACGCCCTCATCGACCCGGGCGACCTCGGCGCCGTCGATGACGACCTCGGCGCCGTTCGGGAGGTTCTTGAAGCGCAGCATGCCGGTGCCGCCAACGTTCTGGAGCGGCAGCTCAACCACCGTGGTCTGGCCGTCGGTGACGTCTACCGTGGCCGAGCCGACCATACAGCCGTACTCCAGCTCCAGCTGGTGGCTGCCGACGGGCACATCGCTGAGCACGGCCGGGGCCTTGACGCCCGTGGGGATGCCGTCGAGGATGATCTCGCCCGGGGCGTTCGACACCTTGACGTCTACGGAGCCCGAAGCAGCCCAAGCCGCCGAGGGGAAGAGAGCGAGTCCCAGAATCAGCGCGCGCACGGCAGCGACCTCCACGATCGCCCTCCAGTCCAAGGGAAGGCGGCGAGAGCTTATAGCACCTCTGGGCCTAGGTCTGTCACTCTGGGCGTGTGATCACGATCGCCCGATCCCCCGGGCGACGACGCGGTCAGTTCGCGCTTGCGCCGAGACGATCCCTCGTTCACAATGGTCCATTCAACGAGAGGCCGTCCCTATGCTCCTCTTCGCCCTCTTGCCCGCCGCGCTCGCCTACGAGTCAGACACCCACACGCTCCTCTACGACGACCTCCTCGCGGTGTTTGACCCCGTCGAGTACGACAGCGGCTGGGTGCCGTCGGGCTCCCCCGTCGCCGTGGCGTTCCGGATCAACGCTGAAGGCGGCGCCTACACCCAGATGGACGGCGAGACGGGCCTCACCTGGCCCACGGCGCTCACCCAGAACTTCGTCGCCTACGAAGAGGGCGGGCTCTTCGCCCTGGACGCCTCGATCGTCGCGTCCGTCGATATGAAGATCGACCTCTGGGGCATCTACTGGGAGGACGCCCTGGCCGAGGCCGGGGACAGCTTCTACGGCGAGGCCGTCTTCACGCCGTGGCTCTTGCCCGGCGGGGAGCTGGAGGCCGTCGAGGCCGCCGCCGAGGGCACCGACCGCGAGCTGTTCAACCTCGAGTACGACATCTTCTCCGGCGTCGGCATCTACCTCAACGGCGCCTTGCGCCCCGACGCCCGGGCGAGCTTGCGCGGCGTACGCTTCAGCGCCGGGGACGGCGTGGCTGAAGAGGACGGCGCGACGATCCTCCACGAGATCCCCGACACCAGCAGCCTCAACCTCTACACGACGCTCACCACGGCCTTCACCGCCGGGCTCGACCTCGTCATCGTGCCGACCTTCGGAGTCTGCGCCTCGGTGTTCGGCTGCTACGACGTCGCGAGCTTCGACATCCCTGTGTCGCTCATCGACGCCGAGGGGGAGCACGACCTGCCCTCGGCGCTGACGACCTTCCCCTTGCCCCGGCTCACCATCGCCGAGACGACCCACAGCTTCGGCGAGGTCGAGATCGGCCAGATCGCCACCTGGGAGCTCGCCCTCGGGAACGAGGGGGATCAAGTGCTGGAGGGCATCGTCGGCACCTACGGCCCCGGCGAGTTCACGGTCTTCCCCGGCCAGATCTACATCGCCCCCGGCGGCATGGACGGTGTGGTGATCACCTTCGCCCCGACCGTCGAGGGGGTGCAGGAGATCGAGCTCGTGCTCGTGAGCTCGGATCCGTCCCAGCCGGAGCTGCGCCTGACCGTGTCGGGCGCCGGGGTCGCGCCGCCGATGCCCGTGATCTCCGCCGAGGTCGGCACCTGCGGCTGCGCCGCGTCGGACCCCGAGAGCCTCGGGACCGTGGGCCTGCTCGCGGCCTTGGGCGCCCTGCTCGCCCGTCGCCGCCGCGCCCCTTGAATAGCCGAGGCGCCCTCGGTGTCCCAGGGTGGGCCGACCTCGGCTATGCTGCCAAGACCTGACCCACCGACCGGAGAGCCGACCATGACCCGCGCCGCCTCGCTGTTCTTCGCCGCCGTGGCCCTCGCCGCCGCCGTCACGGTCGCTGGGCTCTCCGAGGCCCAGGCCCAAGACCCCGCCGTGCAAGGGAAGAAGGTCTACGACGCGAACTGTATGGCCTGCCACGGCGCGAAGGGCGACGGCAAGGGCCCCGCCGCCGTGGCCTTGAACCCCAAGCCCACGAGCTTCACCGCGCCGGAGTTCTGGAAGGGCAAGACGGACGAGGCGCTCAAGACCTCGATCAAGGCGGGCAAGCCGGGCACCCCGATGGCGCCGTTCCCCCAGCTCAAGGACGCTGACCTGAGCGCGCTCATCGTCTACCTGCGGTCCTTCGGCGGCGCCGCAGCCCAGTGAGCGCCGCGCCGAGCCCGCCCATCTCCCGTGACGAGGCGCTCCGCTGCTGGGCCCACATCGCCACGCACAGCTTCGGCGGCCCGGCGGGGCAGATCGCGGTGATGCACCGGGCGATCGTCGTCGAGCGGCGCTGGCTCTCCGAGTCGCGCTTCATGCACGCCTTGAGCTACTGCACGCTCTTGCCCGGCCCCGAGGCGATGCAGCTCGTGACCTACCTCGGCTGGCTCCTGCACGGCGTGCGCGGCGGGCTCGTCGCCGGGGGCCTCTTTGTGCTGCCGGGCTTCCTCTCCATCTTCGCGCTCAGCGTGCTCTACGTCTCGTTGGGGAGCGTGCCCGCCGTGGCGGGGCTCTTCTTCGGGCTCAAGGCCGCCGTGCTCGCCCTGGTCGTCGAGGCCATGATCCGCATCGGCCGCCGGGTGCTCAAGACGCCGACCTTGGTGGGCCTCGCCGCCGTCGCCGCCGTCGGCATGTGGGCCTGGCAGGCGCCCTTCGTCGGGGTCGTGGTCTGCGCCGGGCTCCTCGGGCTCGCGCTGGGCCGCCTGGCGCCGGGGCAGGTGCTCGTCGAGCCCACCAAAGAGGCCGCCGCGGCCGAGGGGCCGACGCCGCCCATCGACGCCTGGATTCAGTCCGGCGGGGCGCCACACACCCGCCCCGACCTCCGCCGGGCGGCCCTCACCGCCGCGGTGTGGCTCGTCATCTGGCTCGCGCCCCTCGCCGTCGTGGGGTTCAGCCTGGGCTGGGACCACACCCTCGCCGAGGTCGGGGTGATGTTCTCCAAGGCGGCGACGGTGACCTTCGGCGGGGCCTACGCCGTGCTCGCCCTCGTCGCCCAAGAGGCCGTCGAGGTGAAGGGCTGGCTCACGGCGGGGCAGATGCTCGACGGCCTGGGCCTCGCGGAGACCACGCCGGGGCCCCTCATCCAGGTGGTGCAGCACGTCGGCTTCATGGCAGGCTATGGCCACCCCGAGGGCCTGAGCCCCTGGGTCGCCGGGTCGCTGGGGGCCCTGCTCACCACACACGTCACCTTCGCGCCCTGCTTCTTGTGGATCTTCACCGGGGCGCCCTGGGTCGAGGCGGCCCGGGGGGTCGTCGCGCTGCGGGCGGCGCTCACCGCGGTGACGGCGGCGGTCTGCGGCGGCGTGCTGCAGCTCGCGGTGTGGCTCGCCACCCACACGCTCTTCGCCGAGGTGCGCCGGGTGGAGGGGCCATTTGGGCTGAGCGCCGAGCTGCCGAGCCTCGGGAGCGTCGATGGGATCGCCCTCGGACTCGCCTTGGGCTCGGGCCTCGCCTTGGCCTCCCACCGCCTCAGCCTGACCACGGTGCTCGCCTTGGCCGCCATCGGTGGTCTTGTCAGCCGTTTGTGAGATCGTTGACACCCCACCCGGCGGGCATCTAAAGCCCAAAGGGTGACACACAGCCCCCCCATCGCGCGCATCAAGATCGTCGGCACTGGGCTCTACGCGCCTGAGCGGGTGGTGACCGCCGAGGAGCTGGCGCCCCGGCTGGGGCGGAGCGCGGGGTGGATCCTCAGCCGAACCGGCGTCGCCCGGCGGCGTTACGCCGAGGGGGAGGCCCAGGAGGACATGGGCGCGGCGGCGGCGCGGCAGGCCCTTGGCGGTCGGCCCCCGGAGCTCGTGCTCAGCGCGTCGGGCTCGGCGGTGCAGGCCCTGCCGGACACGGCGACCTTCATCGCCGGGGCCCTGGGCCTGGAGGGGGTGCCGGCCTTCTCGGTGCACGCCTCGTGCCTCAGCTTCGTGGTCGGCGTGCAGGTGGCCGCGGGGCTCATCCAGGCCGGGCCCTGGCGGCGGGTGCTCCTCGTCTCGGCGGAGAAGGGCTCGCCCTCTCTCGACCCGGACGCTCCAGAGAGCGCGGCGCTCATCGGTGACGGCGCCGCGGCGGTGGTCCTGGAGCCGACGCCGGAGGGCGAGCCGAGCGCGCTCCTCGCGTTCCAGATGACGACCTTCCCCTCGGGGGCCGCGCTCACCGAGGTCGCCGGGGGCGGCACCCGGCATCACCCCTTCGACCCCACGACGACCGACGCCCACCAGCGCTTCTTTATGGACGGCCCCCGGGTGTACCGCATGGGGCGGCAGCGTGTGGCCGAGCTCCTCGACGGGCTCTGGGGGCGCCTCGGCCACGGCCCGGAGGGGATCGACGTGGTGGTGCCGCACCAGGCCTCGGGCCCGGCCTTGGAGGCGCTGCGGCGCTTCTACGGGCTCCGGCCCGATCGTGTCGTGGACGTGATCAGCGAGTACGGGAACTGCATCGCGGCCTCGGTGCCGATGGCCTTACACGTCGCCGCCGCCGAGGGCCGCATCCGGCGTGGGGACCGCGTGCTGCTCATCGGGACGGGCGCGGGGCTCTCCGTCGCGGGCGCCGTGTTGATCTGGTGACAGTTCGGGGTTGCTGAGCGCCATTCGCGGGGCTATCTGACGCCCCGCTCCTCCAGCCCCGACCCCGCCCCATGCCTTCGCCTGAGCTGAACCCCGGTACCCGCGGCTACATCATCCCCATCGGCGGCGCCGAAGACAAGGTGAGCGACCGCGCCATCTTGCGCCGCTTCGTGGACCTGTGCGGCGGCAGCGCCGCGCGCATCGCCGTCATCCCGACCGCGTCGACCCTCGACACGACGGGCGGCCGGTATCGGGAGGTCTTCGGCTCCTTGGGCGTGGCCGAGGTCAACGTGCTCGACTTCCGCGAGCGCGGCGACGTCGAGCGGCTGGCCTGGGAAGACGCCATGGACAACGCCACGGGCGTCTTCTTGACCGGCGGCAACCAGCTCCGCCTCTCTACCATCTTGGGCGGCACCGCCGTCGCCACCCGCCTGCGCCGGGTGAACGCCAAGGGGGTGCACGTCGCGGGCACCTCGGCGGGCGCGGCCTTCGTCTCCGAGCACATGATCGCCTTTGGCCGTGAGGGCTCCACCCCCATTGCTGGGCAGGTCACGCTCACCCCGGGCCTCGGGCTCACCAACCGCGTCATCGTCGACCAGCACTTCCGCGAGCGGGACCGCCTCGGCCGCCTGCTCACGGCCCTGGCCTACAACCCCTTCGCCATCGGCCTCGGCCTGGACGAGGACACCGCGGCCTTCATCAACGGCGACAACCGCATCGAGGTCATCGGCACCGGCGGCATCACCGTCGTGGACGTCTCGGCCCTGGAGCACTCCGGCATGGCGACGGCCCAGGAGGGCAAGCCCGTGCAGCTCATCGGCATCCGCCTGCACGTGCTCACCCACGGCGGCCTCTTCGACCTGCACAGCCGCCGCGCGAGCCCGGGCCCGGAGCCGGAGGATCGGCCCTGAGCCCCGGCTGACGCCCTTGGCGACGGCCTAGGCGCCCGTGTTATGTTGAGGGTGGAGGTGCTTGATGGCCCAGCCTGCCCGAAAGACCCCGCCCGCTGAGCCAGCGCCCGCTGAGCCAGCGCCCCGCGCCGACGATTCTGCGCTCTTGCGCACCTACGACGAACGAAAGGCCCACCCCGAGCCCACCGTCTCCCATGAAGAGGTAAAGCGACTGCTCGGGCTCTAAGCGCAGATTGAATGGGATCCTCGCGCGGTGCGGGATCTGCGCAAGCTGGAGCGGGACGTTCAACGTCTCATCGTGGAGGCGGTCGAGCGCCTCGCCGTGAACCCGCGCCCGCCGGGCAGTAAGCGGCTCGTGGGCCGCGACGGCTGGCGCGTTCGTGTTCGGGACTACCGCGTGCTCTACGACATTGATGACGATCGGCTCGTCATCTGCGTCGTTCACGTCGGGCACCGCCGCGACGTCTACGACCGCTGACCGTGGGGGCCCGCCCCCGCAACACCCGGTCATTCTTGTGCTACCTTGGGCGTAACTCTCTTCTGAGTCACGCCCATGCTGAGCCTCACCCCCCTCGCCCTGCACGCCCTCCTTGGGGTCGCACAGGCCGCCTTCCCGTGTGACGGCGCGGCGGCGGACGGCGACATCTTCTGGACCGGGGTGCTGCACGACAGCTTCGACAAGTCCTACCGCGAGCCCTTCGGCGCGGCGCCCGCCGGGGGCGGCGTCGTCGAGCTGCGCCTCCGGGCCTGCCGCCGCGACCTCAGCGTCGTCCGGGTGCGGGTCTGGGACGCCAAGGCGCGCAAAGAGAGCTGGGTTGACCTGCGCATCGCCGCGGGCTCCATCGACCCCGACCTCGGCGCCGTCGAGTACTGGATCGGCGAGCTGCCCCTGCCGTCGAGCCCGACGATCCTCTACTACTTCTTTGAGCTCCAGGACGGCGCCGACACGGACTACTACGTCGATGACGAGCCCCTGTTCTACGGCGGCGGCCCCGGCGAGATGTCCGACACCTACGACGACACCCGCTCGTTCCAGGTGAGCGTCTACGACCCCGCCTTCGACGTGCCCGACTGGCTCGGCGAGGCCGTCGTCTACCAGATCTTCCCCGACCGTTTCCGCGACGGCGACCCCACGAACAACCCCGCCGACGGCGCGGGCTGGGCCTATGGCGGCGTGCCCAACACCACCCTGGCCTGGGGTGAGACGCCCACCGGGGACTGCGCCGGGGCCGACCAGCTCCGCGCCCAGTGCTTCGCCGGGGGTGACCTCCAGGGCGTCATCGACGAGCTCGACGGCCTCGCCGCCTTGGGCGTCACCGCGCTCTACCTGAACCCCATCTTCTCGGCCCACACGAACCACCGCTACGACACCGTGGACTGGTTCCAGATCGACGAGGAGCTCGGCGACCTCAGCACCTTCACCACGCTCCTCACCGAGGCCGAGGCCCGGGGCGTGCGGGTGATCCTCGACGGCGTGTTCAACCACGGCTCCGCCGACGCCCCGAGCTTCGACCTCTACTCCCGCTGGGACGCCTCAGGTGCGCTCACCAGCGCCGCGGGCCCTGGCGCCAACGACGGCTCCGGCGCCTGCGAGTCCCCGAGCGCCGCCACCCGCGACTGGTACTTCTTCCCCGCCACAGACAAGGCCGCCGTAGACGCCTCTGGGGCCAAGGTGCGCTGCGACGGCGTGACGTACGAGGCCTGGGGCACCTACTTTCACATCCCCAAGCTCAACCCCGAGGCCGCTGGGGTCCAGGACCTGTTCTACAACAAGGGCACGGCGTCCGTGGCGCCGTACTGGGTGAGCCTCGGCGCGGCGGGCTGGCGCCTGGACGTGGGCAGCGAGATCGACCCCGGCCTCACCGACCCCGACAACAACTCCTTCTGGGAGGACACCCGCGCCGCCGTGCGCGCGGTGAGCCCCGACGCCGTGCTCATCGGAGAGGAGTGGGACGACGACAGCCAGCTCCTCCTGGGCGGCGAGTACGACAGCCTCATGAACTACCGCTTCCGGGCGGCGGCGCTCGACTGGGCCTTTGACGCCTGCACTGGCGACGGCTGCACCGGAGGGTCGAGCTTCGCCGACGACGACAGCCAGGCCTGGCGAGAGAGCGGTGAGATCGACGCCATCAGCGAGTCCCAGCTCTGGCTGCGGCTCACGTCGATCCGCGAGGACTACCCCCGGGAGGCCCACGACGCGATGCTGAACCTCCTGGGGAGCCACGACACCGCCCGGGCGCTGTGGCTGCTGCAGAAGATCTCCGGCGATGACGCCGCCGTCGCGACCCAGAAGCTGCGGCTCTTGAGCCTCCTGCAGTACACCTGGCCCGGCGCGCCGATGACCTTCTACGGCGACGAGGTCGGGGTAGACGCCGCGAGCGTCTGGGACGGCGCCGTCTGGCGTGACGACCCCACGACCCGGGCGACCTACCCCTGGGCCGACCTCGGCTTTAGCCCCGACACCTCGCTCCGGGACCACTTCGCCGTCCTCGGCGCCGCCCGGGGCCGCTCCGAGGCCCTGCGCCGGGGCGAGGTCAGCCTCGTGCTCACCGACGACGCCGCCCGCGTCTTCGCCTTCTCCCGGCACACCGCCGACGAGACGGCCCTCATCGTGCTCAACCGCGCCGCGGCGGACCAGACCCTCACCCTCGACGTCGCCGACCTCTTCAGCGACGGGGAGCTCGTCGTGGACGCCCTCACTGGGACGGCCTACACCGTCGTCGGCCGCGACCTCACCGTCACCGTCAGCGCCCTGAGCGGCCTCGTGCTCTTGCCCCCCGAAGGCGAAGACACCGAGCACGACACCGAGTCTCCCGATGACACGGACCCCGCCGGGGACTCCGGCCGCCCCGACGACAGCGCCTCGGACAGCGCGCCCGACGACGACACCGCCATCGACGACACGGGCGACGGGAAGGTCACCTACCCCCTGGGCTGCTCCTGCGGCGCCCGCGGCGGCGACGGCGCGGTCGGCTGGCTTGGGCTCACCCTCGCCTTGTTCTTGGCGCGTCGCCGGGGCAAACTCTCTGCAGCGTGTGACTGAGACGACCCTCACCTCTGGAGAGCCCCGATGAAGCGCACCGCACGAAACGTGCTCGGTGGACCCTTGGCGAGCTGCTCGACGAGCCCGATGACCGGCTTCTGGCGCGACGGCTGCTGCCAGACCGGCGAGGAGGACCTGGGGAGCCACACGATCTGCGCGAGGGTGACCGCGGACTTCTTACGCTTCTCTCGGCAGCGCGGGAACGACCTCAGCACCCCCGCGCCGCAGCACGGCTTCCCCGGCCTCAAGCCTGGCGACCAGTGGTGCCTCTGCGCCGCCCGCTGGCGGGAGGCCTACGAGGCGGGCTGCGCCCCCGACGTCGTGCTGGAGGCCACCCACGAGGCCGCCATCGAGGTCGTGCCCATCGAGGCGCTCCTCCGCCACGCCACCCAGGTCGAGGCCCTGGCCTAAGGCGCGGTGTCGTCCCCGGTGATCGCCCGCACCGGGGTGAAGGACCAGGGCACGGTGAGCGCGGTCTCGCCGTCTGCCCCGAAGGTGAGGCTGCCGCTCACCTCGGTGTCGCGCTCCCCGGCCGCGTAGCCGCAGACGGACACGGTGACCCGGTAGGTGGAGCCCGGCGCGAGGTCGCCGAAGCTCAGGGCCCCGTCGGCCTCGAAGCCGTCGATGCAGAGGCGCTCGCCGTCGTACCCCTGGGGCGCGGAGAGGTTGATCGTGGACTCGCTCACGTTCGTGAGGTCCAGGGCCGTCGGCGCGCAGCCGCCCTCGTCGGGGTCACAGTTCAGCGGCGGGCCCTGGAAGTCCACGACGCCGAAGTCCAACGACGCCGGGCTCGCCTCGATGGGGCCCCCACCGCCGCCGCCTTTGCAGGCCGACGAGCTCAGGAGGGCGACGAGAAGGAGGGCGTAGGGAGACCGAGGCATGGACGCTCCGTGCGCTGGCGCCACGCGGCGCTGGCGCAGAGACGGTACACCAGGTCGGCCCGGCGCCGTAGCATGTCGTCCCAGGTCGTGCGCCGCTCGACCCGGCGGACCCGCCAGAGCTCCAGGGTGAGCCGCCGCCGCAGGGCGTCCACCGAGGGCGCGACGGGCAGCACGATCGGGGCGAAGGCGCGCCAGGTCTCATCGGCGAGGCGGTAGACCCGGGCGACGACGAAGCGCGCCGGGCAAGGCGTGAGATAGACGAGCTCGGCCTTCACCGGGCCCGTGGGCACCCGGCGCGGGGCGATCTCCAAGAGCGGCGTCCAGTGGTCCCCCTCGACGGACCACAAGGTCGGCGGGGCGAGCTGGATGTTGCGTAAGGCGGCGCGGTCGTCCACGGACGGCGGGGGCTCCAGGTTCGACCAGCGCGCGACCGCCGTGCCGCCCTCGTCCATGCAGGGGATAAACGCCGCCAAGGCCGCTGCGTAGCGCCGAACCTCTCGGGAGATGGGCTCGTCCGCCCAGGGGCCGAGCACCCGGTCGGCGCCGATCATCACGAGGTCGGGCGAGTAGTCCTCAGCGAGCTCGGCGAGCAGGCGCTCGGTCAAGGCGTAGGGCGCGGGCAGGGCCGGGCGTTTGTCGAAGTGGACCTTGTAGGTGAGCCCCAGCGCCTCGGCGAGGGCGCGCAGAGTGGCGTCGTCATGGGGCAGGCGCCCCGCGACGACCTCGAAGTAGCGGCGCAAGAAGCGGTCATCCAGGGCGTTGAACTCGGCCTGGGGGAGCTTGCCGCCGAGCAGGCGATAGTTCGCCTCGCCCACCGGCGCGTCGTTCACCCAGTCTTGGCCGCCGAACTCGTCAGCGCCGCCGACCACGAGGGGCCAGGCGTCCGCGGGGACCCCGATCATCACGCTCCTGCGCGCAGGCGGGAGACCGCGGCCTCGTGGGCCGCGAGCACCGAGGCGCGGAGATCCGCCGGGCCCTCGATGCTCACCGCGCCGCCGAAGCCGAGGATCCAGGTGATGAGCTCTTGGGTGATCGCCACGCGCATCTGCAGCCGCGCCGAGCCGTCGGGGAGCCGCGAGAGGTGGGCGCTGTGGTGCCAGCGGCGCTCCATCACGAAGGGCGCGGCGCTGGCGTCGAAGACCAGAGACACCTCGGCCAAGGGCCCGCCGATGATGCCGAAGGCTGACGAGACGACGGCCTGGGGGTTGAAGTCCGCGGGCAAGGTGAACTTGTCGTGGCGCACCCGGTCGAAGCGCGTGAAGCGCTCCACGGCGAAGGTCTTCACCCGGCCGTCGCGGCGATCCTTGGCGAAGAGGTAGAGGCCCTGGCGGTAGGTGGCCAAGGTCCAGGGCTCGAGGTCGTAGTCGCGGGCGCTGCCGTCGGCCTTGACGTAGGTGGCGGTGACCGGGTTCTCGTAGAGCAAGGCGGTGATGAGGTCGTCGATGAGCTCACCGACCTCGCGGTAGTCCTTGGCGTGCTCGGGGACGGCCATGAACTTGCGGTCGAGATCCTTGGCGAGATCGGCGTGGGCGCGGGGGATCGCGGGCTCCAGGCGCTCGATGGCGCCCTGAAGGTCCTCAGCGAACTGCGTGCCCTCCAAGAAGGTGAACAGCGTGCGGCCGAAGTGCAAAGAGAGCACCTCGGGCAGGCTGAGCTGCACGCCGGAGCGGCGGTAGTTGGGGTCCAGCGAGATGGTGCGGGAGTCGCCCATGCCGGTGTCGATGAGCGGCATCTCCATCTCACGGAGATCGCTGAGGTATCGACGGAGCGTGCGCGCGTCTACGTCGAAGCGCTCCATGAACTCCGTGGAGCGCACGCCGCCCCGGCGGTTCATGAGCTCCACCATCTTGACCAGCTTCTGAGCCTTGTTCAACGACTTCATGATCTCTCCCGGCGCCGCTGAGGGGGACCGCCTCGATCCTGCGGACATTTTATGGCCTAGCCAGAGGTGATGATGTTGGTGTGAGGTGCCTCACCGCTGACGCTCGACGGAGTGAGAAGTTCACCCCAGGGTTTTTGAGCGTCAGCATCGCCTCGTCATCGATCTGGATCCTGTGCTTCATCTGAACACGAGTTCATGCTAACATGAACAAGTGTTCAGTGTTCTACGCTCCGCATAAATTCACATCCGCTCCACGCTCCCGAGGCACGCTATGCTGAACGCTTCGACTCAAGACCTGCTGTTCACCCTCGCCGCCAGCGGCGCGCTCTTGGGCCTTTGGGTGAGCGCTGCGCTCGTCCTCCCGTGGACCGCCGTTGAGCTGATGGACGTGGAGACCTCACTGCGTGGACTTGGCTACTTTCTTACGTCAGATCATGCGGGTATGCCAGCCTCGGCGCATGAACAACGCGCTCAGGTGGCCCGCTCAAGCTGAGCGACGTCCCGCGCTGGAGGCGTCGTGATCGACCAGATCGCCTCCTCGCGGCGCCTGGTCGCCCAGCTCGTCGCCTCTCGGGCCCGGGTGAGCGGCGCCCGCTCATTGGCGGTGCACCCCTCGGGCCGTGAGCTCGTCGCGCTCACCTTAGATCCCCGTGGCCGCCCCAGCGCCGCCTTGGTGAGCCGCCGGGCGCCGGGGGAGCAGGGCCCGGAGTGGCCCGCCTGGCCGATCCACCCCGACGCCTATGAGAGTGAGCAGGCCACCGTCGCCTGCGGCCCCGAGGGCGACATCCACCTCGCCTGGCTGGCGCGCTCCGGGGCGAAGGGCGCCCGCTGGCTGCTCTACACACGCTCGGAGGATCTCGGCGCCTCGTGGTCCGCCCCGAGCCTGCTCCACGATCCTCGGCGCGACGGCGACGCCAGCACCCCCCAGCTCAGCGTCGATGGCCAAGGCCGCGCCCACCTCGTCTGGAGCGCCGCCCGCCACGGCGAGACGCCCTCGCGGATCTGGTACGCCCAGGCCGAGCCCCGGGGCGAGATGAGCCCGCCGCTGGCGCTGAACAGCCGCGGCGACGCGCACAGCGCCCGGGGCTCGATGATGCACGCCGCGCCGGGCGTCTCCGCCGTGGCCTGGATCGACGAACGTTACCTCAGCCCCCGCACCCGGGGCGGCGACGTCGTCGTCGGCGTCATGGACGATCTCAGCGGCGTCGCCCGGGAGCAGCGCCTGACCTACTCCGGGGACGCCGTCGCCGCGAGCGTGCTCGTCGATCGGGGCGGCGTGCTGCACGCGACCTGGGCCACGGCCCGGGGGCAGGTCTGTTACGCCCAGTCCACCCAAGGCGGGCAGACCTGGCACGACGGCGCCGGGGCGGGCATGGCCCTTGAGATTCAGGCCACCCGCGGCGCGAACCCCACCTTGGGCCTCGGCCTTCACCCCTTCCGGGAGGTGATCTGGCTCGTCTGGTCCGTCGAGGACGCCGAGCGGTACACCGGGGAGCCCGACGGCGGCCTCGTCTTCTTGGTGAGCCCCAACACCGGGGCGGAGTGGTTTGAGGTCGCCCGGATCAAGCGCCGCATGCGCGGGGCCGTGCTCAGCGACCTCTGCGCCGTCGAGGGCGCCGACCTGCGCCCGCGGCTGTGCTGGTCGTCGAGCGGCGCGGGCTCCGAGGATCAGGTCTGGTTCGCTGAAGAGGAGCGCTGAGCGGCGTTAGTTGGCCGCCGGGGGCCTCGTCTCGGCGATCTCCGCCTTCGCGCCGCGGCTCGCGGTGACCACGAGCACCTCGTCCCCGCGCCGGGCGAGGCCGGTCACGACGAAGTCTACGCCGCCAGCCTTGGCCCGCACCCAGTAGCGACCCTTCGTGCCGCCCTCGCGGCCCATGTAGATCGCGCCGCAGTCGCCGAGGCCGGGGGTGTTGGCGATGAGGGCCTCCCAGGCGAACTGCTCCTGGCCGCAGTCCGCGGGGGCCCGGCCGTTTCGGGCCTCTAAGGTGAGGATCAGCTCCCGCAAGAAGTTGACCTCGGCCTTCACCAGCCGGAGGTCCGCCTCACGGCGCTTCACCACGGCCCCCGCGAAGAGGCCGACGGCGACGACGAGGAGCGCGGCGATGAGCGTGTTCTGGAGGCGCGGCGACATGGCGCCTATTCTGGGCCCGGCCTCGCGCCCTGGCAAGGGGGGCCGCCGATCCGCTCAGGGCACGCGGCCCGGGGCCACGGTGAGCAGGCTGACCACGACGTCGTCGGGGCGATCGGGGTGGAAGAACCGCAGCTCATGCTCAATCGTAAGGCCGGCCTCGTCGAAGCTGGGCGGCCCGTAGGGGGACAGGGTGAGCACGCCCGGCCCCTGGCCTTCAGCGAGGACCTGGTCCTTGTCTTGCACCCGCTCGCCCTTAAACGTGCTGCCCGACGAGGTGCGGTCGCGGAAGGTGTTCACGCTGCGCTCGACGAGCACATGGCGCCAGCTCGGGCGGTCCGGGGGCGCGGGCACGCTCAGCCGCGCGCCGCAGAGCGTGGTGTCCGGCGCCAGCTTGGGGCCGCGGGCGAGGGTCCGCCAGCGGCGCAGCACGGGCAAGACGAGGTTGTTCACGAACATCCAGGCGACGACGAGGGGGAGCAGGGCCCCCAGCCGCGCCCAGATCGGCGCGTTTGGGGCGAGCAGGCCCGCGGCGGCGATCCCGACGCAGAACAAAGCGACGAGGATCGGCGCGATGAGCTGGGTCGCCTCGGCGGCGCGGCGCTGACCACGCTTGAGCTTGACCCCGCGGGTGGCGCCGTCGGCGTCCTCGGCCCGCATCACCGGGGGCGAGACGTCCAGGGCCACACGCGCCGCAGGGTCCGCGCCGACCTCCCGGGCCGTGACCGACCAGCGGAGCGCGAGCTGGGCGCCGTCGAAGGTGAAGGCGTCCGCGGGCAGGCGCAGGCCGGTGATCGCCGCCTCCCCGGCCTCGCCAGGGGTGACGGTGACCTCAACGACGGTGTCGCGGCGCACCTCGACCCCCTCGTCTCTGGACAAGACTCGCTCCAGGGCGACGACGACCCCACGCCCCGAGGGCGCGCCGTCGCGGACGACCTGGCCGATGACCTCGGACCCCGCCGTGAGGCTCGTCACGGGGAGCACGAGCCGCAGGGCGCTCACGTCAGCTCGGCCCCCCAGCGCCTCTGCGCCTCGGCCCGGAACATCGGGCCGTAGGGGGTGGTGTCGGCGAGGGTGAGGGCCTGGGTGAGCGCGCCGCGGGCGGCGTCGACCTCACCGCGGGCGCGCAGGTGCTCGATCCAGGCCGGGGCGGCGGCGTTGAACAGGCCCCAGTCCCCGGTGGTGCCGGCCACCCGCCAGGCGAGCTCCAGGGCTTGACGGGCCTGGTGCTTGTGGTCCGCGGCCTCCTCCAGGCGCCCGAGGTGCAGCGCGGCGCGGCCGAGCACGTCGGCGGGGCCGTCCTTGGCGAGGGTCATCGTGTGGCGCAGGCGGATCCGGGCCTCGGCGGGCTCGGCGAGCTGCTCCGAGAGCTGGCCCGCCATCAGCCAGAGCCGCGCCTGCTGGCTCGGCGGCGCGCCCTCGGCGTCCCGAAGCACCCCGAGCGCGATCTGCCGGGCGTCCTCGATGAACTTGGGCAGGCGCGCCAAGGCGAGGCACTCCTCCATGCGGGCGAGGGCGTGGCGGGGATCCTCGGCGGGGGTGAGGTCGGCGACGCGGTGGGCGACGACGGCCACCCGGGACCAGTCGCCGTCGGCCAAGGCCTCGGCCTGGACGTGTTTCCCGGCGGTCCAGGCGCGGTCGACGTCGCCGGACTTGAGCGCGAGGTCCAAGGAGCGGCGCCAGAGGCGGCGCGCGTCGGGGTGGGCCTTGCCTTGCAGGCCGGTGACGGCCTCGGCGGCGGCGAACGTGGCGGCCCCGGCGAAGGGCGCCCCGCGCTCATAGGCGAGCTCGGCGAGGTCTTGGAGCAGGCTGACCGCCGGGGCGGGGTCGGCCCGGGAGAGCAGCTCGGCGAGCTGGTGCTCCAGGCCCTCGACCATCGCGGTGAGGTCCGGGGGCGCGGCCCCGGCGGCGGCGGCGTCGATGGACTCGCCGATGCGCACGACCACGTCGCCCATCTGGTTGAGCAGGGCGTCGAGCTCGGCGTCGCTCGGCAGGCGCTCGGTGAGGGCCAGGGCCTCCTCCACCCGGGCGAGGAGCACGTCGTCGCCCTGGGCCTCGGACAAGGCGCCGCGCAGGGCGTCGAGGAGCTGGGCGCGGGTCTGGGAGAGGCGGGCGCCTTGACGCTTCAGGCCCTCCAGGCGGAGGCGGTGCGCGAGCAAGGCGCCGCGAGCGGCGGAGACACCACGGCCGAGCTCACGGGGCATCCCCGCGCGGGTCCAGGCGCCGACGAGGCCCGCCAAGGCCGCGCTCGGGTCCGCCGCGCCCAAGGCCTCGGCGGCCTCCCGCAGCATCGACTGGAGCGCAGGGGGGCTGTGCTCCGCGGCGCGCAGCAGCTCGTCGCGGTTCAGGTGAGCGGCCGCCTCGGCGAGCGCGGCGCGGCGCGGGTCTGTCATTGCATCGTCTCGACCGCCGTACGTTTGGCCTGGTAGTCTGCGCGCCAGGCCTCCATCTGGTTGAAGTCACTCACGAAGCCCGAAGCGTTGGCCTCCACCGTGGCGCGGTGCTGCTCCTGGCGGACGAGGGCGGCGGCCTTCTGGTTCTTGATCTCGGCGAGGATGGCCTGCTCCTCTTGGTGCTTCTGCTCAAGGGTCGTGATGCTCGTCGTAACATGCTGCTCTTGCGCTGCACGGGCGGCGATGGCCTGATCCAAGAACGCCCGCTGCTCCTGCGAGGCCGTGTTCGCCTGCTCGGCGCGCTGGGTCCGCTCTTCGTTGGCGCGGTTCGGCCCGTCTTGGATCTGCTGGCCGGAGTCCGGCGAGGGCGGCGTGGGCTGATCGTCCATGCGGTCGGCGTGCTCGGCGAGCTTCGCGATGAGGCCCGTGACGATGCCCGCGATGCCGCCCTCGGGCTGCTGCATGTTCTGGTTGCTGAGGCCCGAGAGCACGCCCTGGCGGCTCGTCTCGTCGGTGACGGACTGGTTGAGCGGCGTCGTCATCGCCTGGCTCGCCTGCTGGAGCGGCTGGCCCTCTTGCGCCATCGTGAGGGTCTGGGCGGAGAGCTGGGTGACGATGAGCTCGGCCTCATACGCCTTGCGGGCGTCGCCCCAGGCGATGTTGTACTGGTCATACGCCGCCAGGGCCGCGGTGCGCTTCTGGTTCATCTGCTCGATGTTGGAGATCGGCGGCGTGCAGGTGAGCAGGGCCTGGATCGTCGCCGCGCGGTTGCGCTCCCGCTCGGCCTGCTGCTGCCCGAAGGAGAGGAGCTGCTCCGGGGTCTCGCGCTGGTCGGTCATGGCGTGCTGGTAGCCCAGCAGGCCGAGGCCCGCGTCAAGCGCGGAGTTTCGCATGCCTTGGGTGCTGCCCTCGACGACGGTGCCGAGGGTGCGTTTGTCCTCGGTGATCTTCCCGTTGGCGTCCCGGGTGACCTTGCTCTCCATGTAGGCGCTGTGTTGGGTCGCCGTGCTGAGCAGGCCGAAGAGGCCCTCGACGAGGCCGAGGCTGCGGGTGAGGCTCTCGCCGACGCCCTTGTAGGCCGAGCCGACGCCGCCCGTTGCGTTGCCGGAGCTGCCGCGGTTGAGGTCGCTGTTCTGCATCAGGCCCGGCATACGCTGGTTGAGCGCCTCTTGCTCTTGCAGCGAGCGCTGGGCCTGGGTGAGATCGCTGTTGAGCTGGGTGTTCTGGCCCTGAAGCTGGTTGACGCGGGTCTGCAGCGACTGGGTCTGACCGCTCGCCGTGCTGTGTGCGCCCGTGGCCTGGTTACGCGCCGTGCGGAGCTGGTCGCGCTGGGAGTCGGGCATCTCGCCGGGGTTGAGGTTCTGGTCGTGCTGCTCCAGGGTCGTCAACGACTGGTTGCGCAGGCCCGCGGCCTGGGTGCGGAGCGCCTGCGGGTCGGTGCCCTCGGGCGCGAGGCCATCCGCACGAGTCGTCGCGGCCTGGGCCTCGGTGGTGAGGCGCTCGGCCTCGGCGTTCTCGGTGCGCACCCGGGCGGCGAGCTCACGCAGGCTCTTGGGGTACTTGATGGCGCTGATCGGGAAGGTCTCGGTCTGACCACGGCCGTTCGTCACCGTGACCGTGTCGCCGTCCACGGAGATGAGGCGGCGGTGGGTGAGGCCGTCGGCGCCGCCGTTCTCGGTGGTGAGCTTGATCTGGGTGTTCTCGAACGACCGCATGTCCGTGAGGGCGCGCTGGGCGCGCTGGCGGGCCTCGTCGGCCTGGGCGCGCTGCTGCTGGGCGGTCTGGCGCAAGGGCGCAGCCTGCTCGGCGTGGGTCGCCCGGCGCTCGAGGTCAGCGGCCTCGGTGTTCAGGCGGTCCATGTCATGCACACGCTGCTGCTGCTGCCGGGCGTGCTCCTCGCGGTGACGCTGCTCCCGCTGGCGGTAGTCGTCGCTGTTGATGTGGGCGTCGTGGGCGCGCTGCGCGTCGTTGGCGCGCTGCTGCGCCTCGGACTCGGCGGTCTGGGCCGCGCGGAGGCGCTCGTTCGCCGTCTCCAGCTCTCCTTCAACGCGGCGGCGCTCGTTCTGCAGCTCACGCACCCGGCGGCGCGTCTCCTCTAGGGTGCGCTGGCGGCTCGTGGGGCTGTTGGGATCGGCCTCTTGATCCGCCGCCTCCCGGTTGATGGCGTCTTGGTGCGCCTGCGCGGCGGGGATCGCGCGCTGGGCCTCTTGGAGCGAGCTGCGCACCCGGGTGAGCTTCTGCTCGGTGCTGGCGATCTGGCGCTGGAGGTTCGCGATCTGCTGCGCGTCGGGGTTGGGCTCGTTGCGGGCGCGCTCGAGGTCGCCGTTCAGCGTGCGGAGGCGGTTTCCGAGCTGCTCGGCGTGCTGGTTGATCTTGGCCTCGATCTGACGCCAGGCCTCGGGGGAGAACTGCTCTCGGCCCGGGCGCCCGTGGAAGGGCGACGAGCTGAACAGCTCACGCGCGTCCCGGGCGACGTGCTCAAACTCGGTGACCGCGGTGCCGATCACCGGCAGGTGGCCGACGATGCGGCGGAACAGGCTGCGCGGACGCGGCTCGGTGTCCACGTCGTCGGGGCGGCGGCGCGCCGGATCGTTCGGATCCTGGCCGTTCGGCTGGCGGTTCGGGTTGTTCGGGTCCTGGCCGTTCTGCGGGTTCTGGCCGTTCTGCGGGTGCTGCCCGTTCTGAGGGTTCGCCGGGTCTTGGGTCGGCGGCGGCTGGTTCTGGGCCTGGCGCTGACGCTCGGCCTCGGCCTCAGCGACGAGGCGCTGGGCGTCGGCGTCCTGGAGCTGCTGCACCCGGGTGGCCTGGTCCGCGCCAGCTTGGCCTTGGGGGCTGCGGTTGGCGATGCTGTCGTTGACCCGGCGCTCGGTGCCCGCGCGCAGGCGGTTGTTGAGGCTCCCAGCGGTGGAGTCCGCGGCCTTCGCCCCGGCCTTCTCGCCGAAGGTGCCCGCGTCGGCGCCGAGGAGCTGGAGCTGGGCGGCGTACTGGTCCGACGGCACCATAAACGCCGCGGCGGTGCGGAAGATCGTGGTGAGCACGGCCAAGGCGCGCACCACGGCGGACAGGATGTTGTTCACCCGGCCCAAGAGGTTGCCCGCGCGGCAGAGCCAGCCGCCCGCGGTGATGAGCGGCGCGCCGATGCCCGCGAGCCAGACGAGGGCGAGGCCGAAGATGATGAGCAGGCCGCCGACGACGTAGCACAGCGCCGAGAGCGTGCCGCAGATCGTCGCGAGGCCGTCGAGGAAGTCGCGCAGGGTGCCGAAGAGGTCGGCGGCGAAGGCGCAGAACAGGCCGACGTTGTCGGTCGTCGTCGCGCCGGTGCCCATCCGGCTCCAGGAGTCGCCCATGCGGCTCAAGGAGCCCTGCTGGCCGTCCTTCCCGAAGACGTTGCCGAACTGCTCACCGCCCCAGGCCCCGGCGGTCCACGGCGGGTTCTGGGCGAGGCCGATGAGCGGCCCGATCATCGGGGTACCGAGCTTGCCCCCGGAGAGCGACTTGAGCCCCTGATCCGCGGCCCAGCCGATGTTGTCCCAGACGAGGGTGTCGACGGCCTGGTCGGTGAAGCTCGACAAGAACGACCCGCCGAAGTTGTCGGCCAAGGTCTCGAGGATCTGCGGGGTGCGGCTCGACTTGATGCCCGGCGTGTTCTCGGAGAAGGCGCGCTGGTAGTCGAGCTGATCGACGATGGCGCTGACCTGCTCGTCGGTGATGCCCTTCATGTCTTCGAAGGACTGGATGGGCGGCAGCGTCTCAGGCACCGAGGCGTCGAGCTGGGCGGCGATGGCGGGGTCAACCCCAGCGTTGGGGGCGGTCACCTCGGGGCCGGTGCCCTGGTTGACGTCACCGCCCTCCTCGTTGGCGACCTCGTTCGCGACGACGGTGGCGTTCTGCTCGGCCTCGTTGGCCTGGGTCCTCGCCTCGGCGGCCTGGGGCTCGGGCTTGGCGTCGGCCTTGGCGTTGGAGCAGACGAGGTTGAAGGCCTGCTCCGTGGAGCCCCAGAAGCCGCGCCCGCTGAACTCGCTGTTGAACGCCGACATCATGGCGCCGGACTGCTCACCGCCCTCCTTCGCGCCTTGCCACATGCGGGTGAGGTCTTTGTAGGAGTCCGAGCCCTTGACGGCGCTGAGCGAGGGGCCGGTGTCTTCGCCGTCGTCGCAGGCCTCGCAGAGCTCATCGAAGGCGTCGAGGTCGCCGATGAGGTCGGCCACGCCGTCTACGCCGTCCTGGTACTGCTCAAGCTTCTGGGCGCCGTCCTCGCTGGCGTTCGTGGTGGCCGTGTTCGCCGGGGTGGGCGGCACCGGGGTGCCCGCCATGTTCTCGGTGTTCTTGGCGCGCAGGTTGGCGACGAGGCCCTGCAGCTCGGCGCCGCCGAGGTCACCTTCAGCCGCGACGTGGCCCTGGGGGATGCCGGCCTGGAGCTCGGGGAGCGCCCCGCCGCGGGCGAAGGCCTCGGCGGCGACGTGGGCCTCGGCCTCGGCGTAGAGCCCGGCGTCGGGGCCCGAGAGCGGGTCGAGCTGGAGCTGGGCGGCGTGGGTGAGCTCGTGGGCGATGAGGCCCCGGGCGTCGGCGGAGTTGGCGTCGAAGCGCGCGGCGTCGAGGAAGACCTCGCCGCCCTCCATGAGGCCGCGGGTCCCGGCGGCCCGGGCGCGGGCGGCGCCCTCCTCGCCGAGGTGCACCTCGACGGGGCCGAGGCCCAAGGCCGAGGACAGGCTGCGGATCATGGTCTGGAGCCGGGCGCCCGTGGGCTCGGCGAGGCCGCCCAAGGCGTCACCGACGGCCTGCTGCTCGTCGGAGGCCACGGCGTTGGTGAGGCCCTCGACCTGCTCGGCGAGGCCGACGTAGGGGGGCAGCACCCGCTCAAGCTGGGCGAGGAGCTGGGGCGCGCTCACCTCGGCGATGCGGGCGCTGAGGCGGAGGTCCGTCGCGACGCCGACGTGCAGGCGGTCGAGCTCGGTGAGGAGCTCGGCCCGCTCCTCGTCGGAGAGCTGCTCGTCGAGCTCGACGGAGAAGCGCAGGTTGTCGAGCTTCGCCCGGGCCTCGGCCACGAGCACACCCTCGACCTGGGCCTCGACCTTGCCCGCGGGCGCGGGGCCCGGCGCGGGGAGCTGGGCGCGCATGAGCTCGGCGATGAGCTGGCCGCGGGAGTCCGTCGCCGGGGGCGGCTCGAAGGCCCAGGCCTCGCCGCGGGTCTCCCAGACGCGCAGGGCGTCCCGGCCGCGGGCCTCGGCCTCGACCTCCAAGGGCTGGCCGGGGCGGCTGATCTGCCCGGCGATGCTGCGGTCCCGGCCCGCGACGTGCTGCAGGGCGTGGGTGGACTCGTGGGCGAGCATCGACGCGCCCTCGGCGGTCTCCAGGCTCGCGGGCTCACCGAGGTAGATGTCGGTCTCGACGGTGAAGGCGCGGGCGTTCACCGCCGTGGCGGCGGCCCGGGCGACGGCGCCCTCGTGGATCATGATGTTGGGGAGCGCGCGGCCGTGCACCTCGGTCAAGAAGCCGCGCTCCTGGGGGCTGAGCGGGCGACCGGGGCCGCCCGACGCGCGCAGGGCGTCGATCCACTCGCCGAGGCCGTCGGGGGAGCGGGGGTCGGCGCCGCCGAGGGGCTTACGCGCCAAGGCGGGCTCCGCCATCGCCGGGCCGACGCTCTCGACGGCGCTGTCGGCCTGGCTCTCAAAGAGCAGGCCATACCAGCGGTCCACGAAGAGCATCCAGTCCAGAGTGGCGTTCCAGGGGAGGTACGCGCTCATGTCCGTCGAGACGGCCGTCTCTAAGGCGAGGAGCTGGGAGACGTAGAGCTCCCGGGGGCTCTCCGGGCGCACCTGGGCGCTCAGCTCGCTGATGGAGCCGTTCCCGAGGCGGTCGTGGGCGCCGCTGAGGCTGCCGAGCACAGGCCCGCGCGAGGACTCTGCGCTCTGGGCGCGGGCGTCTTCGCGGGCGCTGTCGCTCTGGGCCACCGGGCGGGTCGTCTGACGGACCTTGCCCTGGCTCGTGCTCTCTTGGTGCCTCATACCCAGCTCCCTTCTTCGGATGCGCTGCGCGCCTGAACGGGACTATTTTGGCGTGAGGGGACCAATTTTCCAAGCCAAGACTGCGCAAGACATGACTTTTCTGCGCCCTCGGCCCCGCCCGTCGCGTCCGCTGACGCTCAGGGCAAGATCAGCACCTCGGCGACCATGCCCGGAGGCAGCGCCGCGCGCAGGGTGAGCAGCTCGTCGTCGTCCAGAGCGACGCAGCCCCAGGTCCAGTCCGCGGCGCTGCCGCCGCCGTGGATGAGGATCTCGCCGCCCAGCCGCGTCTCTTGGGAGGGCTTCTTCCCGGCCTTCACCGCGGCGACGATGGCGTCGTGCTGGGCCTGGCTGATGAGCCCGGCGCGGAGCCCGGCCGCGGCGTCGTTGGCGTTGGGGTAATGCACGGCGATGGCGTTCTTAAAGCTCGACCAGGGCTTGTCCGAGGTGGCGTAGAGGCCTTCCGGGGTGCGCCGGTCCCCTTGGCGGACCTTCGGCCCCGGCGGGTAGACCCCGGCGTCGGTGATCCCCAAGGCCACCGGCCAGCAGGCCGGGGCGCCGTCGAGGTGGACGAGGGCGCCGCCCCGGTAGAGCCCGAGGCGCCGCGCCTCCTTCTCGACGACGATCAAGGCCGGGCCCTTGAGCGCCGCGGCCGTCGTGAGGCCGCCCAAGGAGAGGGCGTCGACGCTCTCCGGGCAGCCGGGGCCCGCGGGCGGCGGGGCGGGTGTGGGCGCTGGGGGCGCCGCTGGGCTCGCGCCGCAGGCGAAGGTCGCGGTGAGCAGGGTCAAGGAGAGCCACGATCGCATACCGCCTCCATACACTCCCCGCGGCCCCGGCGCGTGCCGGACCCCGAAGCGCCACCGCCCTGGACCACGCCAGGCCCCGCCGGGTTCTGCGGAGGATCCACGCCGGGCCCCGGAGGCCACATCCAGGCCCTTGAACCCTCGGGGCGCCATCGGCATCCCCTCAACAAATCCCCTCTCCGAGGTGCAGATGTCCCCTCGACCCGTTGTCTCCGTCATCACCGCCCACACCCAACAAGAGGGCGGCGGCTTCACCGTGCGCCGCCCCTTCCCCAGCCGCGGCCTCGCGCAGCTCGACCCGCTGCTCATGCTCGATGAGATGGGCCCGGTCCACTACGGCCCGGGGCAGGCCATCGGCGCCCCCGACCACCCCCACCGCGGCTTCGAGACCGTCACCTACATCCTCGACGGCGAGGCCGAGCACGCCGACTCCTCCGGCCACGCCGGCTCGATGTCCCCCGGCGACGTCCAGTGGATGACCGCGGGCGCGGGCGTCGTGCACCGGGAGATGCCGTCCCGGCGGATGCAGCGGGAGGGCGGGCGGATGCACGGCTTCCAGCTCTGGGTGAACCTCCCCGCCGCCGAGAAGCGCATCGCGCCGCGTTACCAAGAGATCAAGGCCGCGACCATCCCCAGCGCCAGCTCCCCCGACGGCAAGGCCCGGGTCCGCGTCATCGCCGGGGAGGCCCTCGGCGCCCAGGCGGTCATCGCCACGCGCACGCCGATCCTCTACCACCACTGGAGCCTCGACGCCGGGGCCGACGTGGCGCTGCCCCTGCCCGCGGATCACCGCGTCGGCGTCTACGTCTTCGACGGGACGGCGCGGGTGTCCGGGCGGGAGCTCCACGCCGGGCAGCTCGCGGTGCTCGGCGAAGGGGACCACCTCACCTTGTCCGCCGACGGCCCCGCCCAGGCCCTCGTCCTCGGCGGGCGCCCGCTCAACGAGCCCATCGCCTGGAGCGGCCCCTTCGTGATGAACACCGAGCAGGAGCTCCGTGAGGCTTACGCCGACTTCCGGGCGGGGCGGCTGGGCCGCATCCCGCCGGAGATCGTGCGGGCCTGAGCCCGAGGCCCCGCCGGGCTCAGCGGATGATGGTGCCCGGCTCGATGGCCTCGGTCGTGGTCACCATGGCGCGCACGCCCTCACCGCCCGCGGCGAGGAGCATGCCGTGGGACATCACGCCGCGTAGCTTCACCGGCTTGAGGTTCACGACCACGACGACCTGGAGCCCGACGAGCTCCTCAGGGGCGTAGCGGTCGGCGATCCCGGCGACGATGGTGCGGGGCTCGGCCTCGCCGACGTCCACCTTGAGCTGGAGCAGGCGGTCGGCGTTGGGGTGGCGGGCGGCCTCGACCACACGCCCAGCGCGGAGCTGGACCTTGGCGAAGTCGTCGTACACGATCTGGGCGCTCGCCTCGGGGCTGGTCGTCGTCTCGCTCATCTTGACCTCAGGGGCGGCGGGGGCCGCCTTGGCAGGGGGGTTCGGGGCTTTGGCCGCCTTCTCGGCCTTGGGCGGCTTCTCGGCCTTGGCCGTCGGCATCGGCGCGTGGACCTGGAGCGACCGCAGCGCGGCGCTCTCGCTCGCCTTCTCCAGCGCGGCCTGGATCGCCGGGGGCAGCTCGTCCAGGCGGGGGAACAGGGGCTCGCCGAGGCTCAAGGCGCCGCCCTCGGCCAGCCGGTCAAGCTGGGCGAGGTCGTCGGTGAGCCGGGGCTCCCCGGCGCTCAGGCGGCGGAGCAGCTCCGCGCCCTTGTTCGGGCAGAACGGCGTGAGCAGCGTGCCCACCACCCGGCAGAGCTCCAGGGTGCGACGCAGCACGCCGCCCAGGCGCGCCGTGTCCCCAGCCTTGTTCAGGGCCCAAGGCGCCATGCTGTCGATGTACTTGTTGCCCGCCGACGACAAGGTCACCAGGGCCTCGACGGCGCCGCGGTAGTCGAGCGCGTCCACAGACTCCATGAACCGGCTGACCGCCATGGCCGAGGCCGCCGAGAGCGCGTGGTCCTCGTCGCGGTCGGCGTCAAGCGCCGGGACCACGCCGCCGAGCCACTTCTCGGTCATCGAGATCGCCCGGTGGGCGAGGTTGCCGATGTCGTTCGCCAGCTCCGCGTTGTAGCGCAGCAGAAACGCCTTGTGTGAGAAGTCGCCGTCGGCGCCGAAGGCCTTCTCCGACATCAAGATGTAGCGCAGGGCGTCGGGGCCGTAGGCGTCCACGAGCAGGTTCGGGTCAACGACGTTGCCCAGAGACTTGCTCATCTTCTGGCCCTCGACCGTCCACCAGCCATGGGCGTAGAGGCAGCGCGCGGGCTCAAGCCCCATGGCGAAGAGCATCGTGCCCCAGTACACCGTGTGGGTCGTGAGGATGTCCTTGCCGAGGAGCTGGAAGTCCGCGGGCCAGCGCAGGGCGAAGGCGGCCGGGTCGTCGTGGATGCCCGTCGCCGAGACGTAGTTCAGCAGGGCGTCGAACCAGACGTAGGTGACGTAGTCCTCGTCGAAGGGCATCGGGATGCCCCACGACATCCGGGACTTGGGCCGGGAGATGCAGAGGTCGCCGACGTCCTTTTTGAGCGCGCCGATGAGCTCGTTGCGCCGGGACTCCGGCCGCACCCAGTCGGGGTGGGCCTCCAGCCAGGCCCGGAGCTGGTCGGCGTAGCGCCCCATTCGGAAGAAGTAGTTCATCTCTTCGACCCACTCGACGGGCAGGCCGGACTCGGGGCACTTGCCGTCGATGAGGTCCTTCTCCGTCCAGAAGCGCTCCGCCGCCGTGGAGTACCACCCGGCGTAGGTCGCCTGGAAGATCTCGCCCCGGTCGTAGAGCTCCTGGAGCACCCGGCGCACCACGGCCTGGTGTTTGGCGTCGGTGGTGCGCACGAAGTCGTCGTACTGCACGTCGAGGCGCGCCCAGAGGTTCTTGAAGCGCAGGTGCAGCTCGTCGGTGTGCTGCTGCGGGGTCACGCCGCGGCGGTTCGCGGCCTCCAGCACCTTCTGGCCGTGCTCGTCGGTGCCCGTGAGGAAGAAGACCTCGTCGCCGCGCATCCGGTGCAGGCGGGAGATGACGTCGGCGGCGATGGTCGTGTAGCTGTGCCCGATGTGGGGCACGTCGTTGACGTAGTAGATGGGCGTGGTGATGGTGAAGCGCTGGGACATCGGCCCCTCCTGCGGGTCTGCGCCCTTAGCGGACCCCTCGCCTTAGAGCAAGTCCGCGGCTTCTTTGCCCGCGTCCCCTCCCCACGATAGAGCCGAGCGTATGGTCCGCGCCCTGGGTTACTCCGCCAGCCCCTTCGACCCCTCCTCCCCCGGCCGCCTCTGCCGGGGCCGCGAGCGCTGGATCCCCGGTTGGGATCCCGAAGGCCCCGTCTCCCTCTACCGGCTGGTGCTCTCCGGCGCGGAGTTCAGCGATGACTCCGCCCGCGACGCCCGCCGTGGCCTCGCCTGCGCCCAGGTCGAGCCGGGGGTGCTCCTCCAGGGGCTGTTCCCGGGCCGCCGCCTCTGGGCCTTCCGGGAGGAGGGCTACGAGGGGGAGATCCCCGACTACGTCCCCGACGACGACGACGCCTGGTTCCGCGCCCCCCGCCGCGGCGGCGCCTTCCACGACGTCTGCCGCCGCTGGCGCGCGTTCATCGACGACCCGGCGGAGCTCAGCCGCCTCGTCAACGAGGACCTCATCGACGGCCTCATCGTGCTCCCCGCCGGGGTCGAGCCCACGAAGGCCCTCGACGACGCGGTGTTCTTGTTGACCAGCCAAGGCGACGGCTCGGCCTTCCCGGTCAAACGTTTTCAGCCCATGGCGATGCTCGACGTGCTCCAGCACACCGAGGCCCTGGTCACCGTACACTTCGACAAGCACGGCGCGGCCCTCGGCATCTACACCCGTGAGCTGTTCTGCCCCGACAGCGTGATCTCCCAGGTCGCTGAAGAGGTGGACGCCTTGGCGGTGCCCTTCGCGATCCCGCCGATGTTGGCCCGCTGGGACCGCGCGCTGCAAGAGCTGCGCGCCCGCTGGTCCACCTACCACGACGAGCCCTTCCCCGTGCCTTCCGCCGCCGAGCCCACCCGCTGGAGCCGCCGCCGCGGCTGGTCCAGCGAGGGCGAAGAGGAGGAGGACGAGGACGTGCTGCGGCTCTTGGAGGAGGAGTCCACGGGCTGGCCCGACGGCGAGGCCACCGACGCCGAGGAGCCTGAGGACGACGACGACAGCGACTCCGAGGACGAAGACGACGACGACAGCGACTCCGAGGCGGAGGACGACGACGACTCCGAGCTCGACGAGGACGACGACTCTGAGCTCGATGAGGACGATGACTCCGACCTCGACGACGAGCAGGACGACGACGACGACTCCAACCTCGACGACGAAGACGGCGACGACAGCGACGACGGTGACGACGACGAGGATGAAGACGGCGAAGAGGAGGAGGACGACGACGAGAGCGAGGGCTGAGGATCTTTTTTTCAGCGCGCCTCATCACGCCCTGTAAGGAACCGTCCGAGTGTGTCGTTGTCAGGTCGGCTCAGTCCACTGGAGGTCCTCATGATCCGCGCGCTCCTCGTCTTCGTCGTCTCGTCCCTGCTCACCGCCGACGCCTTCGCCTGCGCGATGCGTATGTCGGACGGCAAGCGCCTTGAGGAGGCCATCGCCGTGGTCGAGGAGACCAAGGCCCCCACGCCGCAGACGCCTCCCGCCGCCCAGGCTGAGCTGGTCGCCCCGCAGCCGCCCGTCGCCCCGCCCGTCGCGCCGACGCCGCCCCCGGCCCCGG
>JAKLKD010000197.1 GCA_023150845.1 Myxococcota bacterium
GAAGCGGCCGTGGGTGTCGCGGTAGGCCACGATGCCCCGGGCGAGGCTGGGGGTGAGGCCCGCCACACGCTGCAAGAGGGTCGGGCTCGCGAGGTTCAGCTCCACGCCGACGGCGTTCACGCAGTCCTCGACGACGTTGTCCAGGGCCCGGGCGAGGTCACCTTGGTCCACGTCGTGCTGGTACTGCCCGACGCCGATGGACTTGGGGTCGATCTTCACGAGCTCGGCGAGGGGGTCCTGCAGGCGGCGGGCGATGGACACCGCGCCGCGTAGGCTCACGTCGAGGTCGGGCAGCTCGTCCGAGGCGAGCTCTGAAGCCGAGTAGACCGACGCCCCGGCCTCGCTCACCACCACCTTGGTCACCTTGGCGCCGTCGGGGCCCAGGGCCTCGATGAGCTCGGCGGCGAGCTTGTCCGTCTCCCGGCTCGCCGTGCCGTTGCCGATGGCGATGAGGCTGACGTCGTGACGGCGAACCAGCACAGTCAAGGTCTTGAGCGCGCCCTGCCAGTCGTTCTTGGGCTGGTGGGGGTAGACGGTCGTGGTCTCCAAGACCCGGCCTGTGCCGTCCACGACGGCCACCTTGACCCCGGTGCGGATGCCCGGGTCGAGGCCCAGGGTGGACCGGGCCCCGGCGGGGGCGGCCAGGAGCACCTGGCGTAGGTTCTTGGAGAAGACGGAGATGGCCTCCTCTTCAGCCCGGGCGCGCAGCTCGTTGAGCAAGGCCAGCTCGGCGCGGATCGAGAGCTTCACGCGCCAGGCGAGGCGCACGGTCTCGGCGATGAACTTGTCGCCGGGGCGGCCGTGGTCGGACCAGCCGAAGCGCGCGGCGACCTCCCGCTCGCCGAAGGTGGGCTGCGCCCCCTCGGCGTCGATGAGCTCCAGGTTGAGCACCTCTTCAGCGCGGCCCCGGAACATCGCCAAGGCGCGGTGGGACGGGATGGCGCCCAGGGCCTCGTCCACCTCGAAGTAGTCGCGGAAGCGGGACGCCGGGTCGTTCTTGCCCTCACGCACCCGGGACTGCACGCGCCCGTGCTTACGCAGGTGCGCCCGGATGGCCTCGTTCACGTCGGCGTTCTCGGCGACCCGGGCGAGCAGGATCTCCCGGGCGCCCTCGACCACTGCGCGGACATCAGCGAAGCCGCGCTCGGCGTTGACGTAAGGCGCGGCCAAGGACTCCGGGGCCTGGGAGGGGTCGGCCAGGATGGCGTCGGCCAGGGGCTCCAGGCCCGCCTCGATGGCGATCTGGGCCTTCGTGCGGCGCTTCTGGCGGTAAGGGAGGTAGAGGTCCTCCAGGCGGGCGAGACTGTCAGCCTCCATGAGCTGGGCGCGCAGCTCGTCGGTGAGCTTGCCCAGCTCGTCAATCGCCTTGATGACCCGCTCCCGCTCGGCCTCCAGGGCGCGCAGGGCGCGGAGGCGCTCCTCCAAGCGGCGGAGCTGGACGTCGTCGAGGCCCTCCGTGGCCTCTTTGCGGTACCGGGCGATGAACGGCACCGTCGAGCCCTCGTCGAGGAGCCGCACGGCGGCCTCGACCTGGCGGGGGTTCACGACAAGCTCTTCAGCGATTCGGAGGACGACGTTCATTCCAGCTCCAGCGGGGCGCCTTGGGTAACGGCCCGAGGATCCCGCCGCCAGGGACCGGGCGCGCGGTCCGGCCCTGCGCTTGGTAGACTCTCGGCGGAGGAGCGGCCATGAAGGCGACACGCGCGGCGGGCCTCGCGCTCATCACGACCCTGGTGTTTTTTGCGGGCGCCGAGGGCCTCGCGCGCCTCGTCTACGGCGCGCCGAGGCCGATGATGGGCGTGGAGCGCCAGGACGCCTACCTGCATGTGGACGGCGACGACGTCATCGTGAACCACCACCTCAAGGACGAGGCCCCGGTGCGGGCGCCCCGCGCCGTGCCCCACCCCCGCGCCTTGTTCGTCGGCGGCAGCTCCGTGCACCAGGGCGTGCCGCCGCGCCCCCAGGAGTGGCCCGCCGTCGTCGGGGACCTGCTCCGCGCCGACACCGTGAACCTGGGCTCGCCGGGCCTCGACTCCAACGATCTTGTGCAGGTCGTGCGGGAGGCCGAGGCCCTCACGCACAAGGTCGTGGTCGTCTACGTCGGGCACAACGACTTCGCCAACGCCTTCATGCGGGCGCGCTTCGCGGGCGGCGGCTTCAGGGCGCTCTCCCGACTACGCGTGGCGCTCATGGGCCTGCGGCTGTTCACGCTGCTGGATGACCGCTTCGCCAGCCGAGGCGCCGGGCGCCGCCAAGAGGAGGCTGGGGTGCCGATCCTCAGCGCCGGGGAGAAGGCGGAGATCCTCGACGGCCTAGAGGACAACCTCCACACCATCGTCGAGACCTGCGAAGACCGGGGCGTGAACGTCGTGCTCGTGTCCCCGGCCTCGTCGGTCTTGCACCCCCCGGCGGAGCAGACCTGCGCGCCGGAGCGCTGCCTCAACGACGAGTTCCGCGCCGCCGAGGGGCTCCGCCGCCGCGACCCCAAGGCCGCCGCCGAGGCCTACCGCGCCGTGCGCGACCGCGACTGGTCGTCGATCCGCGCGCCGACCGAGGTGGTGGAGGTCTACCGCCGGGTCGCCGCGGCGACGGGGGCGCGGCTCGTCGAGGCTGAGGCGGGGCTCCCCCGGGCCGACGGCATCGACCTGCCCGCCGAGCGCCTGTTCTTGGACCAGCTCCACTACTCCGTGGAGGGGCACCGGGCCCTCGCCACCCTGGTCGCGCCCGCCGTCGCTGAGGCCCTGAAGCAATAAGACGGCGGTCCACGCGGTAAACTTCGGCATGGTCTCCACCACGCTCTGGCTCCTCCTCGTCTCCTGCGCCGCCCGGGACGCCACGCTGCGCCCCCTCGCCGAGCTGGCCCCGGCCCCCGCCCGGGCGATGCCCTTCCAGACTGAAGAGGAGGCCTGGCGGGCCCTGCTCACCCAAGGGGGCCTGCCGCCGAGCCGCGTCCCGCCGACGCTCTCCTTGGACGACCGGGTGCCCGCGCCGGGGCGTTTTCAGAGCGCCCTGGTCGCGCCGCGCTTCTTGGGGAGCGCTGAAGACGCCCGCGCCCTGATGAGCCGCTGGACGATGAGCTGGGCGGGGCGCCCCGTCGCTTTGCACGGCCTGAGCGACGAGACCCTCGTGGACGGCGTCGCCGCCTGGGCGCTGGTCGGCCTCGCCCGAGAGGTCGCCGGGTACACGGCCAGCGAGGGCTGGACGCTGCGCCAGGACGAGCTCTACGCCGAGGCGGTCATGGCGACGGACGCCGGGATCATCGCCCTCGACGCCCTCATCGCCGCCGGGCGGGCGCCGGAGCGCTGGCGCGCCGCTTACCTCACCCTGCTCACCGCCGTGCTCGACGAGACCCGCGCCCCGGGGGACGAGGCCCCCGCCGAGGCCACCCTCAACGTCGGCGAGGAGCTGCGCCTCGGCGTCGCGGTCGCCCCGCTGATGGGCCTGGGCGTCGTGTCCCTCACCGAGGAGGAGCAGACCGCCCTGCGCCTCACGACCCGCGCGCTCTTGGAGCATGAGCGGGGGCGCCTCGCCGGGCCGACGCCGCCGACGCCCGACTCCCTCGGCCCCCGCCTCGACCGCTACGCCGAGGCCACCGTCGAGCGCAGCCTCGCCGCCATCGACCCGCCCCTGCAGTCTTGGTCCCAGGGCGAGGAGGGCGTCTACCTCGGCGTGCTCGACGCCCGGGGCTGGGGCCTACGGGTCGATCTGGAGCAGGAGCGGGTGCGGGTCGTGCTCACCGTGCCCCTCGCCGCGCCCCTCCCCTCGGAGCGTGACCTCATGGCCTTGGCGAACGCCGTGAACGGCACCTTGGACTCCGCCCACCTCGACCTGATGCCCGGGGAGCTGCGCCTGCGCCACGCCTGGACGCCGCTGACCTCGGACAGCACCGCCGCCGACGCCCTCGACGCCCTGGTGACCATCGCCGAGCGCTGGGCGCCGCTCTTTGAGCAGGTCGGCGCCAAGGCCCTGTCCGTCGAGGAGGCCTGGAGCCAAGGCCAAGGAGAGACCCCATGAGGCCCACGCCGAGCCTCCGCCTCGTCGCCCTCACCTCGCTCCTCGGGCTTACGGCCTGTGAGGAGCCCGAGCCCCGCCGGGTCACCTGGACCTTTGAGCTCAAGGCTGGGGCGGGTGAGGTCACCCTGCATGACCTGCGCGGCCAAGAGAGCCTCCTGGAGCGCCTCGTGACCTCTTGGGTCGCGGGGGACGAGCCCCAGAGCCTGCTGCCCCGGGTGGCCCTGGGAGAGCGCGCCCTGGTCGTCGATGGGGAGGCGCTGAACCTCGTCGTGCCCTTCACCTACGACGAGCGCGCCGACCTGCCCCTGCTCACCTGGGACGACCGGCACCCCGCCCGGTTCTGCCCCCCGACGGGCCAGGTGATTGTGCGCGCCAACGCCAAGGCCCGGGATCCCGACGGCTGCGTGGTCTGGGGCCGACGCGCCAAGACGCTCATCGTCGAGACCGCGCCGCTGGAACCCACCGACGCCCCGAGCCTCCTGCCCGCCTACACGGCTTGGGTGCAGGCGGGCTCCCCGCCCTTTGAGGCCGACGAGGCCGACGAGGCCGAGACCCCTTAGAACCCGACCATGACCCCGGCCACGAGGATGGTCCCGCCCATGCGCAGGGCCCGCTTCGTGTCGGGCTCGCCGTACCCGAAGGGCTCGGTGACCTGCACAAAGGCGCCGACGCCGAGCTTCTCCGGCGGCATCCGGGTGAGCTCCAGGGCCGCGCCGAGGCTCGCCCCGGTGTAGCTCGCGCCGATTCCTAAGCCGACGACACCTTTGGCGTCGAGGCGGAAGTGGTCCCCGAAGGGCGCGCCGAAGGCCCGCACCCGGAGCTGGGCCTCCAGGCGCCAGGCGTCGAAGTCGGTCCACTGCTCGTGGCTGAGCATGAGCGCGGGCGAGAAGCGGCCGCCGATCCGGGCGACGCCGAGGCCCAAGGAGTTCTGGCGGAGCCCCTGGGACGGCAGGTCGCTCGTGAAGCTGCCGTAGAGCGCCGTGTGTTTGGGCGGGCGAACCCGCGGGGTGTCCTCAGCCGGGGGCTCGACGGCGGGCTCCTCGGGCGCCGCGGTGACCTGGGCGTCGGCGGGGAGCACGGCGAGGACCGGCTCCCCGCTCAAGAGCGGGCCCATCGGCGCGCCGTCGGCGCAGACGGCGTCGGCTTCAGCGGCGAGCTCCGGGCCCAAGGCCGAGACGAGCTGGCTCGGCGTGGACCGGGTGACGAGCAGCTCCGTCTTGCAGGCGCAGAAGCTCTCTACGTCGGGCCGCGCGGCCTGGGTGCTCAGGCAGGTGTCGCGGAGCAGCACCTTGTCCTCTTCAGTGAACGACTCCGCGGGCGCCTGGGCGTCCCCGGGGCTCGGCGTGAGGAGCTGGGCGCGGCAGACCCGGTCGGCCTCGTTCAGCGTCGCCGGGGCCTCGGGGGCGCTGAGGCCCTCGGGCGGCACCGCCGCGGTGACCTCCTCGATGAAGCAGGCGCAGAACCGCACCTGGAGCTCGCCGTTGTCGCTCACCTTGGGGGCGTGCTCGTTGAGGCAGAGGTCGCCGAGCACGAGCTTCTTGTCGTCGGTCCACTCTCCCGCCGCGGCTTGGGAGATGAGGGCGACCATGAGCGTGAGCGCGGAGAACATCAGGGCTCCTGGGGCGCGGCGGGCGCGGGCGTCGTCGGGGTAGCGGCGCCGGTGTTGTCGGCGGGGGTCTCATCAGGGTGCAGGGCCGACCAGATGCCCCAGGCGAGCTGGGGCCCGATGCCGGGCACCTCGGCCAAGGTGGGCAGGTCCGCGGCGAGCACGGCCTTCATGCTGCCCAGATGCCGCAAGAGCGCCTTCTTTCGGGTGGGCCCGACGCCGGGCAAGGCGTCCAGCGCCGAGGTGAAGGTGGACGTCTTGCGCACCTGGCGGTGGAAGGTGATCGCGAAGCGGTGAGCCTCGTCCCGGAGCTGGCGCAGGAGGTTGAGCGCCGGGTCGTGGTCGGGCAGGCGCACGAGCTCGTCTTGGTCGGGGAGCACGATCTTGTCCACGGCGTCGTGCTCACCTTTGCGGCGCTCGGTGCGGGGCTTGGAGAGGCCGATGATGGGCTGGTCCTCAAAGCCCAGCTCGGCCAAGGCGGCGCGGGCGGCGGAGAGCTGGCCTTTGCCGCCGTCCACCACCACCAGATCAGGGAACACGCCCTCCTCGGCGGCCCGGCGGAAGCGGCGCTCCAGGATCTCGTTCATCGTCGCGAAGTCGTCGGCGCCGACCACGGTCTTGATCTTGTAGTGCCGGTAGTGCTTCTTCTCCGGGGCGCCGTCGATGAACACCACGCAGGACGCCACGGGGTTTGTGCCCTGGAAGTTCGAGTTGTCGAAGCACTCGATGCGGTGGGGCGGCTCGGGGAGCTTGAGCAGGGTGGCCAGCTCCTCCAGGGCCCGGCGGCGGCGGTCGGCGACGTCGTTGCGGCGGCGGAAGCGGTCCCGGGCGTTGTCGGCGGCGAGGCGCTGCAGCCGGGCCTTCTCGCCGCGCTGGGGCAGGCGCACCCGGAACGCCCCGCCGCGCCGCTCCCGCAGCACCTCGGTGAGCGCGTCGAGGCCTGAGGGCTCCAGAGGCAGCAGGATCTCCGGCGGGATGAGCGCGCCCTCGCCATACCAAGCGTTCAGCCACGACGACAGGCGCTCGCCGGGCTCCCCTGGGGCGTCGTCAAACTCCAGGTACTCGGGCTCCAGCATCTTGCCTTCACGCACGGGGATAATCGCCGCCACGCCGCGGTCTCCCTCCAAGAACACGCCCCAGACGTCGCGGTCGGCGAGGTCGGGGTCGGCGACCTTCTGGCGCTCGAGGGTGCCCTCGATCTCTTTGACCAGATCCCGCAGCCGGGCGGCCTCCTCGAAGTCTTCGCCCTCGGCGGCGGCGAACATGCGGTCCTTGAGGCGCTGGATGAGCTCTTGGTCGCGGCCGCTCACCATCAAGAGGGCCTGGTCGATGAGCTCCCGGTAAGCCTCGGGGGTGGTGTGGCCGGGCACACAAGGCGCCACGCAGCGGCCGAGCTGGTGCAAGAGGCAGGGGCGGGCGCGGCCCTTCATCACCTGGTCGGTGCAGGTGCGCAGGGGGAAGGCGCGCTGCAAGAAGGTGAGCGTCGAGCGGGCGCTCTGGGCGCTGGAGAAGGGGCCTTGGTAGCGGGCGCCGTCGTCACGCACCTTTCGCACCAGCTCAAAGCGGGGCCAAGGCTGCTTCATGTCCAGGCGCAGGTGCAGGAAGTGCTTGTCGTCGCGCAGCCGCACGTTGTAGGGCGGCAGGTACCGCTTGATGAGGGTGCTCTCTAAGATGAGCGCCTCTTTCTCGGTGTCGGTGAGCACGGCGTCGACGGTGACGGCCTGCTCCACCAAGAGGCGCACCATGGCCCGGGGATCGTGCCCGGCGAGGTACTGGCGCACACGCGCCCGGAGCACCTTGGCCTTGCCGACGTAGAGCACGCGGTCGTTCTGGTCTCGGAACAGGTACACGCCGCTGCGCTCGGGCATCCTGGCGGCGGCTTCTTCGAGGCTTGGGTGAGGCATCGGGTGAAGTTTACACCCGCGCGGCGGACGAAGGCTCGTGGCCCCCTCCCCCAAGGCGCCGGTTCGGGGATAAGCTGGCCACAGCCACGGAGCCGTCCCCGCAGTGCGCAACCGCCTCAAGGCGATCTTCTACGCCCTCCTCTCGATCCTGATCTCCCTCTCGGCCTACCTGGTGCCGATCCTCGTGGCGTTCCTCTCGACGATGGTGGACCCGGACTTTGAGGTGGACGAGCCCCCGGAGGAGCGCGCCGTCGAGTACATGGCGTCGATGTCGTTGACGCCCTTCCCCGACCCCTCGGAGCGGGTGCGTGAGGTCACCGAGACCCTCTCGAAGCCCCCCAAGTCGCTGGAGACCGAGGCGAAGAAGAAGGCCGTGGAGGAGGCCGAGCTCGCCGTGGTGAACCCCAAGGCCAAGCCCCAGCCCGTGCCCAAGGACCAGCCCGACCCCCAAGGCGGCGGCGACGGCGGCGAGGGCACCCCGAGCGGCGGCAAGGTCGTGGGCCCCACCCAAGACGGCGAGGGCAGCAAGAAGCAAGACTGCCTGCCCGACAACCCCGACATCACCCCCCTGGGCGGCAACAAGTACCAGGTCAAGCGCGCGCTGATCGACGACTACTCCAACAGCCCCGTGAAGGCCCAGCGCCTCGCCGACACCCACTGGCTCAAGAAGGACGGCGAGAACTTCGGCTTCCGCGTCCTGCGTGTGCGCTGCGGCAACGACCTCTACCAGCTCGGCTTCCGCGGCGGCGACGCCGTGCTCTCAGTGAACGAGGAGCCGGTCACGAGCATCAGCCAGGCCGTCGAGGCGTACCGCAAGCTGCGGAACAAGAAGAAGCTGCGGGTGAAGATCCGGCGGAACAAGAAGGAGCTGGTGCTGGAGTACACCTTGGTGGAGTGAGCGCCGGGGCTACGGCGAGAGGGTGGCGCCGGGGAGATTCGTCACTGTAAGGCCGGGGAGGAACTGTGTGAGGTTAGTCTGATCGAGGACCAGCGGCCGCACGTCCAAGAAGCAGAGGCGCTCCTTCATCTCGTTCATCATCAGCTTAGCGAACTGCCGCTCGTTGGGGTTGCGAGCGTTGGGGTTGGGCGCGTAGCCGGTCTCCAAGAGCAGCGCGACCTTGAGCTTGCCCTCGCCCAAGAGCGCCCGGGCCATCGGGCGGAGGTCGTCACAGTCCGAATGACGGAGGGCGCCGACGAGGGTGGCCACGGTGTCCCGCACCTTAGCGGGAACCTCCACGCGGAGCCCGCAGCCCTCGTTCAGCCAACGGTGCCGGTTGACGCCCGGCGCGAGGCGAAAGTCCTTGAGCTCGATGAGGTAGAGCTGGCCCTTGCGCACAGCGACGATGTCCACCGCCCTCGTCGAGACTCTTTTTCCAGGCTCGACCTCGCCCTGTAAGCTCACCGCGCGCGTCTTGTGCTGGACGTGTTCATCAAACTTGACCACCTGCCAAGTGTCGTCAAACGTCAGACGCTGCTGGCCCTCCTCGATGATCGTCATGCGTCGCCCCACTGGTCAAAAGACGCGGCGAGACGCAGCTCGTGCTCGTACAGCAGGCGGTGCTCCTCCTGAATGTCGTTTTGGGTGAGTCCCACGAGGGTGTCGGCTTGATCCGCGCAGATCTCACCCTCCTCGTCACGGTAAAGGCTGATGAACCGCAGCGGCACCTCGGTCTGTTTGTATTCGACCTCCATCGAGAGCCGCTGGGTGAGCAGGTAATCGTGTGTCGCCAAGAACACCTGCACCCCCAAGGCCGCGAGCTGGCGCAGCACCTCGGCCATCTGCACGATCAGCGTCGGGTTGAGGTTGGCCTCGGGCTCGTCCCAGAACAGGACGCTGCCGCGTTGGAGTGTGCCGTTGGTGATGAGCTGGGCCAAGGTGCCGACCTTACGGAGCCCTTCGCTGAGCAGGTGGGCCTCTAAGCCGTCCTGGCCGTCGTTGGAGACGAGGTAGAAGCGGTTGCCTTTGAGGCGGATGGAGCCGCCGAGCGTGCGCTCAAGCTCGTCGAGGGTGCTCTTGGCGAAGGCGGAGCGGGGGCCGCGCAGGGGGGCCGCGCTTAACGCGACGCAGAGATCGTACACGGTCTCGTCGAGGGAGAGCTCACGGCCGTTGTAGGTGCTGATGAAGCCTTCGTAGAGCGCCAAGGCGTCGCGGGAGGGGATGTAGACGGGGGAGCCGGGGTTGAGCGTGTAGTGATCTGAATGGTCCCCAGGCGGCGCCTCAACGACCTTTAGTTGATCGCGTGTGCTGATCGAGAACCGCAGTGTGTGGGGACGCTGCTTGATCACGACGCTCGCTTGCCCCCGACCTTTGCCACGCTTCACGAGGCGACCGACCCGACCATCATCCGGGCGATACAGCCTCGCGAGGCGATGCCTGAGGCGCTCGGCGACGGTGAGCCCATCTCCATCGGGCTTCGACGCGCGCAGAGCGCCGTAGAGCAGCTTCATCAGCCAGCTCTTGCCCGTGGAGTTCTTGCCCAAGAGCACGTTAATCCCGGAGCAGAAGGTGAGATCAAGCTCCCGAAAGGGGCCAAAGGCGTTGATCTCGACTCCGCGCAGCGGCTGTTTGTGCGCCTGCTGAATCTCTTCCGCGAGCACAGAGGCGGCGATGTTCCAAGCGTCGTCAGCGATAAGCGGGGGGTGATGCGGAAACTCGGGGCTGTACTCTGCGCCGCCGATCTTCACGCCGTAGGGGGCCACGTTGACCCCGACACACGCCTCCTCAAAACGCTCCACGTTGAGGATCTCAGAGAGACTGTCAGGCGTCCATACGTCGCGGTAAACCTGATGGAGTGGACTTGGTTCGCCTGACCACCACGGAAGAGTAGGCGCCGCCCCGCCCTCATTCCACACCACCACCGGCAGCGGCCAGTCCTTTCGGCCTAAGCGCCGCTTGACCCGCTCCTTGTCAGCCTCCCCCAGCTCTCCATCCGCGAGCGGCTCAACAAGGAGCTGATCGAACGTCCACCGCCCCCGCAACAGCGGCTCCACGCGGCGCTGAAGCTCGTCGATCAGCGCCTTGGCGCTCTTGGGTCCGATGAACAGCAGAGTCTCAGGCATTCGTGCTCCCGGCGATCCCCCGCCCCTTAACGCCCTAGCACGTCCACCGCCTCACGCTCCCCCAACACCAGCCGCAGGAGCCAACAACCCGTCATCAAGCGCCCTCAGACACATTCACGCGCCTAATGAGCCCAGCATCAAGCGCCATCGCACGCCCTCACGCGCCTCATGAACTTGTCATCAGGCGCCATCGGACGCATTCACACACCGCGTGAGCCCAGCATCAAGCGCCCTCACACGCCCTCACGCGCCTCACGAGCCCGTCCACGCGCGCCCCCGGGCGGCTCCACGCGCCCCATGAACGACCCCACGCGCGCCCCCGCGCGAGTCTTGCGCCGCACCCTCAGCGCCCTCGGCTGTGATGGTGCCGCCCCGGCGTGTAGCCCGGGGGGAACCCGCATGGAGGCCCCAATGGCTGACCTTCCCGAGACCACCGGCACCTTGACGGTGCTGCAGAACCTGCGTGTGCTCAAGCTTCAGATCGCCCCCCAGCCCCGCGCCGCGGAGGTCTACCTCGGCTTCCGCGGCGGCGACGCCGTGCTCTCGGTGAACGAGGAGCCGGTCACCTCCATCAGCCAGGCCGTCGAGGCCTACCGCAAGCTGCGGAACAAGAAGAAGCTGCGGGTGAAGATCCGGCGGAACAAGAAGGAGCTGGTGCTGGAGTACACCTTGGTGGAGTGAAGGGGCGGCTCAGGGGGTGAGGGTGGCGCCAGACCGTCCGGACACGTCCGGATGACTTTTCCCCTTCCCCCAAACC
>JAKLKD010000198.1 GCA_023150845.1 Myxococcota bacterium
GGTGGCGTCGGGCCGCGACTCCAACAACAACCCGCTCGTCACCTACCAGCGTGAAGACGTCGCCATCACCCTCAAGGTGACGCCGCAGATCAACGAGTCCGACTATGTGACGCTGGAGGTCTTCCAGGAGGTCTCCGAGATCGAGGAGGACGCCCAGGGCCTCGACGTGTCCACCGCGGGCTTCATCACCTCCAAACGCAGCGCCGAGACGACGGTGCTTGTCCGCGACAACCAGACCGTGGTGATCGGCGGCCTCATGGGCCAGACCTCCACCCAGGTCGAGACGAAGATCCCGCTCTTGGGCGACCTGCCCTTGGTCGGCGCGCTCTTCCGCGGCCGCCGCGAGTCCACCCGCAAGACGAACCTGCTCATCTTCCTCACGCCCCACGTCATCGACGAGCCCGCGGACTTGGAGGAGGTGTACCGCATCAAGGTCGCCCAGCGTGAGGAGTTCTTGCGCCGGTTCTACGGCAAGTCGGAGCTGGAGCAGGTCGAGGCGCTGAACACCCTGCTCGGCCACTCGATGAACATCATCGACGAGCCCTCGCTGTACCGCAGCCGCATCGACGACGCGGGCTACACGCCCTTGGACGACGCGCCCGCGGCCCCGCCCAGCGAGGGTGGCGTCGGCGCTGAGCCCACCGATGACGGGGGTGAGCCCGCCGATGAGGCGACCTTCCCCGATGAGGAGGCGCCGTGAGCATTCGCCGCCGGGAGCTCTCCGAGCTGTTGGTCGAGCGTGGGGTCACCGCCCAGCGCGTGAAGGAGGCTGAAGGCCTCGCGACCAAGAACGAGCTGCCGCTTCTGGAGGCGTATCAGCGCGCTGACGGCCTGTCCAAGTCGGCCTTGGCGCACAGCCTGAGCGTCATCAGCGGCCTGCCGGTGATGGAGACGATCAACCTCGAACGCCTCGACCTCGACGTCGTGCGCACCTTGCCCCTCGGCCTCGCCCGGGAGAAGGGCTTCTTGCCGCTCTGGGAGGAGAACGGCCGGGTGCTCGTCGCTATCGCGTCCCCGGCAACCTTGCCCTCGGCGGACGACCTGCGGGTGATGCTGCGTAAGCCGATTCAGGCCGTGCTCGTCCCGGCGGATGAGCTGCGAAACGCCATCAACAAGGCGTTTGACAAGGCCTCCCGCAGCGCCTCGGCGGTGCTAGAAGAGGTGCGTGAGGAGAAAGAGGGCGACTTAGAAGGCGACCTCAACCTCCAAGACGACATCCTCGACGATCCCAACCAGGCGCCGATCATCCGCTTCGTGAACACCCTGCTCACCCAGGCCATCAAGGACCGCGCCTCGGACATTCACATCGAGCCGTTTGAGAAGGAGCTGAACGTACGCTTCCGGATCGACGGCGTTCTGTATGAGATCGTGAAGCCGCCGCCCCGGCTGCAGGCCTCGATCGTGTCGCGTATCAAGATCATGGCCGGGCTGAACATCGCTGAGAAGCGTATCCCCCAGGACGGCCGCATCCGCATCCGTATGGCCGGTCGTGAGGTGGACCTCCGCGTGTCCACCTTGCCCGTGCGCCACGGCGAGCGGGTGGTCATGCGTATCTTGGAGAAGGGCTCGGTGTTCTCACTGGACGCCGTCGGCATGGCGAAGGACAACCTGGAGACCTTCCGCAGCTACATCCAGCAGCCCCACGGCATCATCCTGGTCACCGGTCCTACGGGCTCGGGCAAGACGACGACGCTGTATTCGGCCCTCGCCGAGATCAACGCCCCGGACCTCAACATCCTCACCATCGAGGATCCGATTGAGTACGAGCTGCGCGGCGTCGGGCAGACCCAGGTCAACCCCAAGATCGACCTCACCTTCGCCAGCGCCCTGCGCGCCCACCTCCGCCAGGACCCCGACGTCATCCTCGTCGGTGAGATCCGCGACAAGGAGACGGCGGACAACGCCGTGCAGGCCTCCCTCACCGGCCACCTCGTGTTCAGCACGCTGCACACGAACGACGCCGCGGGCGCCTTCCCCCGGCTCACCGACATGGGCGTCCAGCCCTTCTTGGTGGCGTCCTCCCTGCTGATGGTGCTCGCCCAGCGCCTCGTGCGTCGGCTCTGCCCAAGCTGTAAGGAGGCCTACGAGCCGACCGACCTGGAGCTCCGCGAGCTGGGCCTCACCCGGGCCTCACTGGTCGGCCAGACGGTGTACCGGGCCAAGGGCTGCGCGGCCTGCCTGAACACGGGCTACAAGGGCCGAACCGGCATCTACGAGATCCTCGTCGTGACGGACACCGTGCGCGCCTTGGTCATGCAAGGCAAAGACGCGGGCACCATCCGCAAGGCCGCCTCGGCCAACGGCATGAAGAACCTGCGGGATGACGGCATCCGGAAGGTGTTTGAAGGGGCCTCCTCGTTTGAGGAGATCATGCGAATCACCCAGGAAGACGCGCTGGAGTAAGCTGTGGCCGTCTTCGAATACAAAGGATTTGACGCCGCGGGCAAGGCCGTCTCGGGCGCCGTCGACTCGGACGGCGCCAAGAACGCCCGGGCCAAGCTGCGTAAGCAGGGGATCTTCCCCACGGATGTCGTCGAGCAGAACGCCAAGGGCGGCGGGGTGCGCGGCAAAGGCATCAACATACAGATCGACTTCTCCAAGTACTTCCAGCGGGTGAGCGCCCAGGACCTCTCCTCCTTGACCTCTCAGCTCTCGACCCTCGTCGGCGCGGGCATCCCGATGGTCGAGGCGCTCAGCGCCATGATCGACCAGGTGGAGAACCCCAAGCTGCGCGTGGTGCTCGCTGAGGTGCGTGACAAGGTGAACGAGGGCAGCACGCTGGCGAACGCCATGCGTGACCACAAGGACATCTTCTCCGATCTGTACGTCAACATGGTGCGGGCCGGGGAGACCTCTGGCGCCTTAGACGTCGTGCTGCTGCGCCTCACCGAGTACACCGAGAGCCAGGTGAAGCTCCAGGGCAAGCTCATCTCGGCGATGATCTACCCCGTGCTGATGACGCTCGTGGGCTTGGGCATCGTGCTCGGTCTGTTCGTGTTCGTCATCCCCAAGATCCGCCGGGTGTTTGACACCTTCGGCGAGACTCTGCCCTTCATCACCCGGGCGCTCTTGGGTGTGTCGGACTTCGTCACCGGCTACTGGTGGCTGTTCATCGTGTTGGGCGCGGGCGCGGTGTACCTCTTCCGCCGCTGGCTGGCGACGGCCGAGGGTCGGTTCAAGTTTGACGGCTACATGCTCCAGCTGCCGATCTTCGGGCGCCTCAACCGCCTCGTCGCCGTGTCGCGCTGCTGCCGCACGATGTCGACGCTCCTGAGCTCCGGCGTGCCGATCTTGAGCGCCATGGGCATCGTCGCGACCGTCGTGAACAACAAGGTCATCGAGAAGGCCGTGGTCGAGGCCAGCAAGAACGTCACCGAGGGCGAGAGCCTCGCCGGGCCGCTCAAGGCCAGCGGTCAGTTCCCGCCGATCGTGACGCATATGATCGCCATCGGCGAGCGTACGGGTGAGCTGGAGTCGATGCTCGGCAAGGTCGCCGACGCTTATGACGCCGAAGTGGACAATATGGTCGGCGCGCTCACGAGCCTCCTCGAGCCTGTGCTTATCTTGGCCATGGGCGGCATCGTCGCCTTCGTGGCCATCGCCATCATGCTCCCGATGATGAACATGTCCGCCATCGCGCGGTGAGCGGACCTCCCTCTTCGTCTCAACCATTCACTCAATCAAAGGAGAGAGCTCATGCGAAAGAACCTCGCCAGCGCGCTGGGGCGCCGTCGCCGGGGCATGACCCTGGTGGAGATCATGGTCGTCATCGCCATCATCGGCACGATGATGAGCATCGTCGGCTTCCAGGTGGCCCAGAGCTTCGCCCAGGCCAACGTCGAGACGACGAAGCTCACCATGCAGCAGATCGACAAGAGCCTCGGCCTGTACGCCGCCGCGAAGAAGGGCAAGTTCCCGAGCTCCTCCGAGGGCCTCTCGGCGGCCTCAAAGTACTTCCCCGACGGTGAGGTGCCCAAGGACGCCTGGGGCAATGAGTTCATCTACACGGCGAGCGGCCGGGGCTACGAGATCGTCTCTCTGGGCGCGGACGGCGTCGAGGGCGGTGAGGACGTAGACGCCGACATCAAGTCGTCGGAGATCAAGAACTGATGAGCCTCGCCCCGCCAACCCTCACGGCCCAGCCCGCGCACAGTCGCGGCGGGATTGGCCGTGGGCGGCGGGGCATGACGCTCATCGAGATCGCCGTCGTCATCGCGATCATCCTGATGATCGGCGCCGTGGCGATGCCCGCGGTCAGCGGCTTCATGCTCATGGAGCAGTCCGCGGCGGCGAAGAACCTCGGGATCACGTTTAAGTACCTGCGGGACGAGGCCGCGCTCCGGAACGTCACCTTCCGCATCGCGTTTGATCTCGACCGGCGCACCTATGAGGTGCAGGTGGGTGACCCCCGCACGCTCATCTTCCTCACGCCGGAGGAGCGCCTCGCCTATGAGGATGAGCTGGAGGACAAGCTCGCCTCCACGACGGAGCGGGAGCGTGAGGAGGGCCTCGCTGAAGACGGGGACGACGCGGGGCTCCTGAGCTTTCAGGGCATCAGCGCGCTGTTCACCGGCGGCGGAGAGAACGCCGAGAACGCTGAGGGCGCCGACGGCGCGCCTCCGCCACCTCCCCCCTCGGACGGCGGCCCCGCGGCGCCCGGCAGCGGCGGGGACGTCGCGAACCGGGCGGCGGGCCTCGCCGACCCCGCGCTCTTGGGCCCGGTGAGCCTCCCTGAAGGCACCATCTTCGGCTGGGTCTGGACACCGCAGTACACCGAGCCCGTCGCGCCCTCCCAAGACCTGGAGGAGGAGCCCCTGGAGGACGGTGAGCTGGGCACGATGGCCTACACCTACATCTTCCCCAACGGCACGGTCGAGTACACGCTCATCCGGATCGTGTCTGAAGATGACCCGGAGGAGGGCTACACCATCGAGGTGGAGCCCGTGTCTGGTCGGGTGAACATCACGGAGGAGGAGCGTCGCCCCGAGGACGCGACGAGCTGGCTGCCCGACGAGGGCCCGGAGCTCGACCAGCTATGAGACGCCGCGCCTTCACCATCCTAGAGGTCATGGTCGCCCTGGGCATCCTCGTGACGGCGATGGTGGTGCTCGTGGACAGCCAGTCCACGGCCATCATGATGACGACCGAGTCCGACCGCATCATGACCGCCACGGCGCTCGCCCAAGAGAAGATGAACCAGGCGCTTTTGTGTCTGGAGTCCGCGGGCATCCAAGAGCAGGACATCGAGGCCGAGGGCGACTTTGAGGACGGCATCTTCGGCGGCTACGAGGCCGGGGGCCTCGACGGTGAGCTAGAGAAGCTCAACGAGGAGGCCTTTGAGGACTTCCGCTGGGCCTACACCGTGCGTGAGGTCAAGCTGGAGATCAGCGGCGACGTCGGCTCCTTGATGGGGGACCTGGAGGGCATGGGGCTCATGCCCGGCGGAGGTCAAGAGGCTGAGCAGAGCGGCTCGTCGGCGTCTGGGTTTGACCCCCAGCAGAACCAGGCGGATCTGGAGGACCTCGGCATCTCCAACGACATGCTCACCGAGCAGCTCTCGCCCTTTATGCGGGAGGTTCGGGTCATCGTCTGGTGGGGCGACAACGAGGACGAGGACCAGCAGGTCGAGCTCGTCACCCACGTCATCAACCCCAAGGCCAACGTCGTCACCGGCGACCAAGGCACCGACGGCCCCGTAGGCGTCGGCTGTGACGGGCTACGATGACCACCCGCCCCACAAAGCGCCGATCCGGCCTCGCCCGCCGCGCCATGACCCTGGTGGAGGTCATGGTGGCGATCTCTGTGCTCTCGGTGCTGGGGGTCATGGCCTGGCAGTCCATCGCCAGCACCGTTCAGGCCCGGGACACCCTCGACGCCGAGGATGAGCTCCAGCAGTCCGCGCGGGTGGCCTTGCAGCGCATCACCCGCTCGTTGCAGCTCGCCTGGCTCACGAGCAACCAGACGACGATCAACACCTTCCGCACGGTGTTCATCACCGAAGACAACAGCCCCGTCGACACGCTCTGGTACAACAGCCTCGCCCACCAGCGTCTGTATCGGAACACCCGGGAGTCGGATCAGACGGAGATCACCATCTGGGGCGAGCCCGACCCCAACCGGCGCGGCGCCCAGGTGCTCCTGATGCGGGAGGCCCAGCGCATCGACCAGCTCCCTGACAAGGGCGGCCCGATTCAGCCCTTGGCCTACGGCGTGAAGTCGTTTCAGGTGCGCTCGCTGAACTCCACGACCTGCGAGTGGCAGGACGACTGGGACACGCTCTCCATCGAGTCGGGGCAGACAAACTCCTTGCCCCGGGCCGTGCAGCTCGTGCTCATCATGCTCATGGACGATCCCCTTGAGGAGGGCGCCACCATCGAGCGCGCCTTCGCGACGACGGTGATCCTGGAGTACGGAAAACGCGCCGAGTGTGTGCCGGGGACGGCCCAATGACGACGCTTCGCGCCGTCTGGCGCTTCTTGACCCTCCCGCGCGGCCTGCGGGGGCACCCGTTTTATGGCGCCGCCCGGCGTCGTGGCAGCCGCCGCGGCATCGCGCTCTTGATGGCGATCACGACCATCGCCTTCATGACCATCCTCGTCACCGAGATCAACTACACCGCCCGGGTGCGCCTCGTCATGAGCGCGCACGGCCGGGACGAGGCCGCGGCGTACTGGCTCGCGCGCAGCGGCGTCGGGCTCTACCAGCTCATCCTCATCGCCGACCGCCAGATGGCTGACCAGGGCATCCCCTCGACCTTCGGCGCCCTCTGGCAGCTCATCCCCCCGCTGAACACGCCGCTCATGCGGATGTTGTTGGTGGGCGGCGGCTCCGTGGACGAAGAAGAGGTCAAGGCCATGGCCCAGGCGGGCAAGGTCAGCGACGAGATCGCTGAAGAGAGCCGGGCGGAGAGCCGCTTCTCGGACAAGGGCTTCTTGGACTTTGAGGGTGACTTCTACGCGGAGATCACCGACGAAGAGCAGAAGATCAACGTCGCGATGCTGGGCAAGAGCTGCGACGCCGGGGTGTGCAGCTTCACGACGCTCCAGCAGGACCCCATCGCCCAGGCCCTCTTCGGCCTGATGTCGGGCCAAGAGAACGACCAGTGGTTCTACGAGCGGAACCTCGACCGCTGGGAGCTCATCGCGAACCTCACGGACTGGATCGACCTCGACACGACCCGCTGCACGGCCCAGGGCGGCTACGAGGACAGCCTCTACCAACGGTTTGACCCGCCGTACCTCTCCAAGAACGGCCCCTTTGAGACGATGGAGGAGATCCGCCTCGTCGAGGGCTGGCAAGACGACGTGATGGACCGCTTCGGGGCGAACCTCACGCTCTACGGCGACGGCAAGATCAACCTGCTCACGGCGAGCCCGGAGATGTTGGGCGCGCTCATCAAGACCCACGTCACCCCGGCGCCGTCGGACTTTGAGCTGGAGCGGCTCTTGCAGCAGTGGGAGCTCGACAGCTCCGTCCTCATCCCGAGCAAACCCAAAGACTTCTCCGACTGGATCAAGAACCAGGGCCTCAGCCTCATCGACGAGCAGAAGCTCCAGAGCGCGATCAAGTTCAAGAGCAGCGTCTTCACCGTCACGTCCACGGGGCAGGTGGGCGACACCAGCGCGTCGATCACCGCCGTCTATGACTTCTCCTCGTCCGCCCAGGGCCGCATTCGTTACTGGCGGGTAGAGTAGACCCCAAGGAATCAAGCGTATGGCCTCCGTGATCTCCATCGACCTCGGCTCCTCCAGCGTCAAGCTGGTGCTCAGCGGCGCGCGCTCTGGGCGCGGCGAGAGCCTGGAGCAGCGCAGCCGCCCCGTCGCCGTGTCGGGGGCGACGCCCTCACCGCTGGGCGCCCGGCTCGCGGCCTTGGACGCGCTCCTGCAGGAGCTCGGCCCCCAGGAGGGCGCCGTGTGGGCGACCTCCCTCGGCGCCGAGAGCGCCTCGGTGCGCCTCGTGGACATGCCCTTCGCCGACCGGGAGCAGATCGGCCGGGCCTTGCCCTTCGAGCTGGAGGGCCTCGTGCCCTTCGACCTCGCCGACTTCTTGCTCGACTGGCGCATCTCCGAGCTGCGCGGCGCGGGCGCTCGGGTCTTCGCCGCCTTGGCCCCCAAGGCCGAGGTCGGCGCCTTGCTCGGTGGCCTCGACGCCATCGACGTAGACCCCCGCCTCTTGATGCTCGACTCCGACGCCTTGGGCGCCCTCGCCCGGGGGCCCGGCGTCACCGCCGTGGTCGACATCGGCCACTCCCGCACCCTGCTCACCGTCGCCCGCGACGGCCAGACTCTCGGCGCCCGGGCGCTGTCCTTCGGCGGCGGCTCCTTGACCGTCGCGTTGTCCCAGGCGCTCACCTTGCCCGAGGAGGAGGCCGAGGCCCTCAAGCTGGGCCTGCACCTCGGCGGGGCGAGCCGTCCCGGCGCGATCTCCATCACCGCCCCCGAGGAGCAGGTGACGCCGTCGGGGCTCACCGCGCCGCCGGATCTGGAGAAGGCCCTCGCCGCCTTGCGGGAGGGGCTCACCCCCTGGCTCGCCGAGCTGCGGGGCTCCCTCATCAGCCTGGAGGACGAGCTGGGCGTCGGCATCGACGAGCTGGTGCTCTGCGGCGGCGGCTCCCTCTTGGGTGGCCTCCCCGACCTGCTCGCCGCGGACCTCGGCGTGCCCGTCCGCCTCGTCGAGCTGAGCGGCACCTTGGCCGTGGCCGGGGACGCGCCGCGCCTCGCCTTGGCCCAGGCCGTCGCCCAGCGCGCCGCCTTGGGCACGGCGATCCTGTCGTTCCGCCAAGGAGAGTTCGCCTTCCGCGGCGACGTGGCCATCCTGCGCTCGGCGATGGGGTACGCCTTGGTCGCCGTGGGCTTCTTCGCCGCCGCCGCCTTGGTGATGTTCGCCGTGCGCGCCGTGGGCCTCGCCCAGGAGACCGACGCGGTGCAGGAGGAGGTCGCCGGGCTCATCACTGGGGCCTTCCCCGAGGTCACCGAGGAGCGCGCGAAGCAGCCGGGCATGGCGCGCACCATCCTCGTCGAGAAGAACGACGCCCTGCGGGCGCGGGTCGAGGCGCTCTCCGCCGTCGTCGGCCAGGATCCCCCGGTGCTGACCTTACTCAAGGACATCTCCGAGCAGCTCCCGGCCCACCCCGAGGTCGTCATCGACGTGAAAGAGATGAGCCTCTCGGCGAAGGCCGTGAGCTTCAAGGCCGAGACGAACGGCTTTGAGTCCGCCGCGAAGATCGAGGAGGCCCTCCAGCGCTTCGAGCGGTTTAAGCAGGCGAGAAAGGGTGATGAGAAGAAGGCGGGCGACAACGTCTCCTTCTCGATGACCATCCCGCTCGGCGAGCCCGAGGCCGAAGGCGTCGAAGGGGAGGAGGGCTGATGAACAAGCTTCAGACGTTTATGTCGCGGATCAGCGCCGCACTCGACCCCATGACCGCCCGCGTAGACGCCACGCTGGAGAGCATGTCCGCCCGGGATCGGAAGCTCGCCGCGGGCCTCTTCGTGTTTGTGCTGCTGCTCTTTGTGGGCGGCGGCGCGTTCTTGCTCAAGCGGGACATGGACGGCCGCGAGAAGCGCCTGGCCAGCGCCCGGGCCGACCTCACCTTCGCCCGGGACGAAGAGTCCCAGCACCGCGCGCTCACCGAGCAGCTCAGCGCCATCGAGGCGCAGATGCGTGAGTCCCAGGGGCAGAACTTCTCCGCCTTCGTCGACAAGGCGGCGAGTGAGGCCCAGATCCGCGAGAACCTCCAAGGAATCCGCGAGATCAGCGCGGACGAGACCGACGGTCTAGAGACGAAGACCCACACCGTCGAGGTCCAGCGCATCACCCAGCAGCAGCTCGGCGACTTCCTCTACGCCCTGGAGGGCGGCGGTTACCCCCTCCAGATCCGCAACACGGCGATCAAGGTCGTCGTGGCGAGCGGCGAGAAGCGGCTCAACGTGAAGCTTGAGGTGGCGACGTACCGGCTCGTCGAGTCGGCGCCGCCGGAAGAGGCCGCCCCCGGCGGTGAGGCCGCCGCCCCGGCGGCAGAGGAGGGCTGAGATGGACTGGAAGCTACGGGTGATCCTCGCCGTCATGGCCTCGGCCTGGGGCGCGGTCTTCTTCTCTCTGGGCCTGCGGCTCACCTTCCCCAGCGACGCCGCCAAGAGCTTCTTGGTGCAGCAGGTCGACGCGCTCAGCGGCGGCCAGTACGCCCTGCGGATGGACGACGTCTCGCCCTGGTGGGGCACGGGCCTCACCTTAGAGAACGCCCAGGTCTTGATGCGGGAGGCCCCGAAGCCCCGCCGCCGCAAGCGGGGAGGGGAGGAGCCCGAGGCCGAGCCCGAGGCCGACCCCTACCGCCTGCTCGTCGAGCTCACCGAGGTCTCCGCGCGCCTCAAGCCCTTCACGACCCTGATCTCCCGGGCGCCGACCTTCTCCTTGGCGGCGAACCTCTACGACGGCGACATCGGCGGCGTCGTCTCCCAGTCCGGCCCGATCACCCGCATCGACGTGCTCGGCACCGACATCAACCTGGAGCAGCTCCCCGTCGACGGGGAGACCCTCAAGGCGAAGCTCGCCGGGGCCATGCGCGCCCGGATCGACCTCACCATCGACGCCGAGGAGGCCAAAAACACCACGGGCAAGGTGCGTTTTGAGGTGGACGGCCTGCGCATGAGCGAGGCGTCGCTGATGGGCTTCACCTTGGGGGAGGCGAACTTCTCCGAGGCCGTGCTCTCACTCAACGTCGAGCAGGGCCGCGCCAAGGTCAAGAAGGGCAGCTTCGTGTCCGACCTCGTGCAGGTCCAGATCGACGGCGAGGTGCAGCTCCAGAGCCCCCTGGGCCGCAGCCGCCTGCGCCTCGACTTCAACGTCAAGCTCGCCGAGGAGCTCGACAAGCTCGCGCGCCTCGCGCCGGGCGTCAAAGAGGCCCGTGACGCCGAAGGTGTGCTGCACTTCACCTGCGCCGGCACCTTGGACTCCCCGGACTGTGGCCCCGAGGGCGCGCGCCGCGGTCGTGTGGCGGGGCCCCTGGGCGCCGCGGGCGGCGAGGGCATCATGGGCGGCGACGGCGGCGGCGAGGCCGAGCCGATGGACGCCGAGGAGCGGAAGCGCCGCCGCGAGGAGCGCCTCGCTGAGCGCCGTGAGCGCATCCGCCAGCTCCGTGAGCAGCGTGAGGCGAACGGCGGCGAGAACGTCGGTGAAGACCCCGAGCTCACCGGGCCCGGCAACCCGCGCCGCCCGGGGCCGATCAACGG
>JAKLKD010000199.1:0-1519 GCA_023150845.1 Myxococcota bacterium
CTTGACCTCACAGACGGTGACGATCTACGCTCCCGAGGGTGGCGTCGCCTCGCTGATGCCGTTCTACGTCAACTTCCCAGGGCTCTGAGTGAACCGCGTCTGGTCCCCGACGGCGCTCGCGGCGATGAACCTCCTCGGCTTCGGCGCCTTGGGGTACCTCGTCTTGGGCCAGCGTGTGAAGGCGATGTGGTTCGCCTTGGGCACCTTGGTGCTCTCGTTCTTCTGTGTCGGCGCGTTCTTGCCCGTCATCGCGGCCGTAGACGCCTACCGCCTCGGCCAGCGGCTGCGCCTGGGGCTGAGCGTGGCGGAGGACGAGAGCGCGGTGGAGTGGATCGACGCGGTGCTCAAGTGAGCCTCGGCGTCGAGAACCCCGAGGCCCACGACGCCGAAGAGCAGGTCGCCTGGGCGGCTTGGGGGCTCATCCTCTGCGGGCTCATGGGCGCGGTGACCTCAGTGCTCCTGGGCCTCGTCGGCCTGTTCTCCATCGCCAGCGGTGACCTCAGCCGCGCCGTCGGCGGTGACGAGCTGGGCTCCACGGCCATGGTCCTCGTCGCCGCCGTGCAGGGGCTGCTGTCGCTGGTCGTGCTGACCGGGGGCTGGCGGGCGCGGGTCTTGGAGGGCCACGGCCACGCGGTCTTCGCCTGTGTGCTCTTAATCCTGCCTTGCTGCGTCTTCGTGGGCTGCTGGCCCCTCAACCTCATCGTCGGGATCTTCGGATACTTCCGGCTCAGCAGGCCCGCGGTTCGCGCCGCCTTCGTGTAGGTTGGTCAACCAACCAATCGTGCGAGGAAGAGGTCGAGGGGCCGATCGTCGTCGGGGTTCGCCCGGGGGAGGGCCTCCAGCGTGAAGCCTACGGCGTGGAGCAGGCGGCGCCAGGTCTCCCGGGGGAAGACGCCCTCGATGTGGCGGTCCTGGTGTACGACGGGGGTGGCGTCGCCGACGCGGGTGGCGATGACGTAGTCCACGACGTAACAATTGGGCTCGTCGGGGCGCTGCCAGACCCAGCCGAGGTAACGGAGCGCCCGGCCCTCGCCGTCGTTGCCGCCGACCTCCTCGGTGGGCTCAAAGGTCTCGGTGACGTAGTCCGGAGCGATGAGCAGCACGCCGCCGGGGCGCAGATGGGCGCGGGCGGTCTCAAAGGTCGCGCGGAGGTCGTCCTCGCTGAGCATGTAGCAGATCGCGTCGTGGATAAACACGGCGTCGAACTCCCGGCCCAGGCGCACGGTGCGCATGTCGCCGAGGTGTAGGCTCGCGCTGGGGCAGGTCTCGGCGCAGAGCTTGAGCATCTCCGGCGAGAGGTCCACCAAGGCCAGCTCACGGGTCAGCGGCGCGAGGTAGTGGGCGTTGTGTCCAGCGCCCGCGCCGAGCTCCAAGAGCCGGAACGGCGCGTCCCCGAGGGCGCCACGGAGCGCGGCGATGTAGTCCGCGGACTCCTCGACGTAGTCCTGCAGGGGGGTGAGCAAGGGGTACCAGTCGGCGAGCTCGGCGTAGAGCTTCATCGGGGATCTCCGTGGAGGAT
>JAKLKD010000199.1:1533-12741 GCA_023150845.1 Myxococcota bacterium
CCGGGCGGGCGACCCGGCGAGGGCAGCTTATGATGGTGGAGAGGCGCCCAGCCGACCTGGCGGCGCAGCACGGAGGCGCGATGGTTGACCCACACGATGACCCTGGACTCCAGCTCGACCTCAAACAGATGGGCGTGAACCCCGCCCGTCGTGAGGTGCTCCTCTGGCTCGGCGCCGCGGCCTTGGCGCCTCTGGTCGGCTGCGCCGGGGACAAGGGCGACGAGAGCGGGAGCGACAGCGTCGGCGGGGACAGCGACGGGACGGGCGACTCCGGCGGCGGTGACTCCAGCGGAGGTGACTCGAGCGGCGGTGACTCCAGCGGCGGTGACTCCAGCGGAGGTGACTCCGCGGCGGAGACCTGCGAGGCCTTGCCCCGGGAGACCGCCGGGCCCTTCCCCGGCGACGGCTCAAACGGCGCCAACGTCTTGGCGCTGGACGACGTCGTGCGCAGCGACATCCGGACGAGCATCGGCGAGCTGACCGGCACGGCCCAAGGGGTTGAGCTCAAGGTTCGCCTGCGCGTCGTGGACGCCACGAGCGGCTGCGTGCCCTTGGCGGGCTACGCGGTCTACCTCTGGCACGCCACCCAAGACGGCCAGTACTCGATGTACACCGAGCCCGACCAGAACTACCTGCGCGGCGTGCAGGTCAGCGACGCCGACGGCTGGGTGACCTTCACGACGGTCTTCCCGGGCTGCTACAGCGGCCGCTGGCCGCACATGCACTTCGAGATCTTCAAGAGCCTCGACGACATCTCCAACGCCTCAAACGCCGTCCTGATCTCGCAGCTTGCGCTCCCCGAGGACGCCTGCGACGAGGTCTACGCCGTCGCGGGCTACGAGACGAGCGTCAGCAACTTCTCGCGGCTCACCTTGGCCTCGGACGGCGTGTTTAAGGACGGCGTCGAGGCGCAGCTCGCGACGGTCACCGGCAGCCCGGCCGAGGGCATGCAGGCGACGCTGGACCTCGGCGTGCGCTGAGGCCGAAGGCGCGGCGGGCGACAGACGGGATACGCTCTCACGGCAGCCCCGGAGTGTTCGTGATGCGGTCCAAGCTCAAGCTCTTCGCCCTCGGCCTGTTCGGCGCCTTGCTCATCGTGCTCGGCGTCGGGCGCGCCGCGCTCTCTCGACCTCTGCCAGACGGCGCGCCGACGGCGGAGGCCGACGCCGCGGCCCGGGCGCTCATCGCCGCCGTAGACGGCGAGGCCTGGGAGCGCACCGGCGCGGTGACCTGGAACTTCGCCGGGCGCCACACCCACCTCTGGGACCGCCAGCGCACGATGCACCAGCTCGTGAGCGACGGCGGCGACACGGTCGTGCGCTACAGCCTCACGACGATGAAGGGCGTCGCGACGATCCGCGGCGAGGCGGCCCCGCCGGAGAAGACCGAGAAGCTCATCCAGTCGGCCTACGCGGCCTGGATCAACGACTCGTTCTGGCTCAACCCCGTGGTGAAGGCCTTCGACGAGGGCACCGTGCGTATCCTCGTCCCGCTGGAGGAGGGCGGCCAAGGCGTGATGGTGCAGTACCGCCAGGGCGGCCTCACCCCGGGCGACAGCTACCTCTGGATCCCCGGCCCCGACGGCCGCCCCAAGGCCTGGCGTATGTGGGTGAGCATCATCCCCATCGGCGGCCTGGAGGCGACCTGGGCGGGCTGGACCCAGCTCTCGACGGGGGCCTGGGTCTCGACGGAGCACAAGATCGGCCCGATGACGCTGACGCTCACCGACGTCAAAGGCGCGGCGAGCGTCATGGAGCTGCTCGGCGAGGACCCCTTCGTGGGCCTCTGAGCGACGCTCAGTCGCGGAGGTAGGGCAGGCCCGTGGGCTTCACCACAAAGACCGAGCAGCTCGCGCGCTTGACGAGCTGCTCCGCGGTGGAGCCAAGGATCATGCCCTTGAGGCCCTGGGGGCCGTGGGTGCCCATGACGACGAGGTCCACGCCCTCGGCGTCGATGGTCTGGAGCGCCACGCCGACGGGGTCGCCGCCGCTGATGATGGTGCGCACGCGGCCAAGCTTCACCGGGGAGCCGCCCTCGGCGGCGCGGGTGACCTCCAGGTCAACGGCGGCCTTCAGCATGGCCTCTTGGGAGAGGATGCTCGCCTCGGAGCCGTGGGACTCCGGCGAGTAGAGGATCTCCGACTCGATCTGCTTCTCGAGGCCGGCGTCAACGTGCAAGAAGATCAGCTCGGCGCCGTGGCGGTCGGCGATCTGGATCGCCATAGAGATCGCCGCGCGGGCGACGTCGGAGAAGTCAACGGGGACGAGGATTCGGCTGGCTTTGTACATGAGGGCCTCGGGATGGCGCGGGCGCGCGGGGAGCTTGTGTCTCCGATATAACCCGGCGGAGGAGCGGACCGGCGGCCCGCCGAGGGCGCGGTCCTGACGCGGATCAGCGCCGGGCGGCGAGCCGACGGGTGCGGCGGGCCGTGCGGTCCAAGAGCCCTCGGATGTTCTGGGCCTCCCAGCTCATCGCCTCGCGGAAGCGCGGGTGGCGGCGCTCCAGGCGCATGAACTCATCGCCGTGGATCTCCCGGCGGCCCCCGGCGCCGCGGCTCGGGGGCACGACGACGTGCAGGAGCTCGTGGTAGAGCACAAACTCGACGAACCACTCGGGCACGTCCGGGGCGTCGAGGCAGGGGTGAATCCGGATGACGACGGGGTTGCCGCCGCAGGAGCCGAGGCGCATGCCCCGGCGGGGCGGGACCGAGGGCCAGCGGCCCCAGCCGACAGGGACGAGGTGCTCGCCGTTGAAGTAGGTGTCGCAGAGGCGGCGGAGCATCAGGCCGAGGTCGTAGACGTCACCTTTGGGGTTCAGCTCCTCCGGGGCGCGGCGCGGGGCGTCCGGGGGCGCCGCGTGCAGCCGGGCGGAGAGGCGGGCCCAGGCGGCGTCGTCCCGGCGCAGGATCACGGCGGCCACGTCCCCCCACTCCACGAGCAAGGAGTGGTGAACGGAGACGTCGAGGGTGCGGTCCTCGCGGGTGGTCCAGGTGAGCACGCTGCGGCGGTTGTTGTTCACCACGAGCTTGCAGCCCTTGAGGTCGCCCCACTCGGCGAGCAAGCAGCCCACGAGGTTGTTGGCGTGCTCCAGGCGACGGGGGTCGCGTGGGGCGCCCTCGCGGACATGCAGGCTCATCCCGACCGGACGCCGAGCGCTCGGCGCCAGGGCGCTCAACGCCGCCGCCGGGTCACGAGGGCGAGGCCAAAGGCCGCCAAGGCGAGGGCCGGGGCCGGGTCGCCGCTCGCGCAGCCCCCGCAGCCGCCCTCCTTGTCGTCGCCGCCTCCGCCGCCGGTGTCGTCGCCGGTGTCGGGCGCGGGGCCGTCATCGCCGTTGCAGTCGGCGTCGAGGCCGTCGCCTTCGATGTCCTCGACGCCGGGGTGCACGGAGGGGTCCTCGTCGTCGCAGTCGTCGCCGCCTTCGCCGCCCGGGCTGCCGTCGCCGTCTTGGTCGTAGTCGTCGTCCCCCGCGCAGTTGGCGTCGACGCCGTCGTACCAGACCTCGGCCGCGCCGGGGTAGACCTTGTCGTTGTCGTCGTCGCAGTCGTCGCCGGAGGCGCCGCCGTCGTACCCGTCGCCGTCGACGTCGGTGAGGTCGACGCCGTCGCAGTTCTGGTCGAGGCCGTCGTAGGGGACCTCCTCAGCGTCGGGGTGGGTGTCGGGGTCGTCGTCGTCGCAGTCCCACATCGCCGGGGCGTCGTCGAGGTCGTTGTCGCGCCAGGCCTCGGAGGAGGCGCCGGGGCCGCCGAAGGCGCCGATGTCCGAGACGCTCGCGTCGGGGTCGAGGCGGCCGGGGTCTCCGGCGTCGATGAGCGGGCTCTGGGCGCTTGGCCAGTAGTTGTCGGCCTCACAGTCGCCGGTCCAGGACTGGAGCAGGGGGTCAACGGCGAGGTTTGTGCTGTCGAGGCTCGTCGTGAGGTGGCCGTCTACGTCGTCGTCGTTGCCGTAGAGGTCGTTGTAGGACAGCGTCACCGTGGGCTCGTCGAGGGCCTCGACGGCGGTGCCTTGGGCGTGGCCGAAGACGAGGTTGTTCACGAAGGTGAAGTCGGTGACCAGGCTGCCGAGGGCCTGGGCGCCGCTGTCGCCGACGTTGCCTAAGAAGTGGTTGTTGATGACCTCGGCCGTCGAGCCGCTCTCACGCAGGAGCAGACCCCCGCCGAAGGCGTCGGAGCTGTTGTTGGCGAAGACGTTGTGGGTAACGCTGAGGCCGTAGGTGCCGGAGAGGTAGATGAGCGCGCCGCCGCCGTCGCCGGTGGAGCCGCCGTCGGTGGTGTTGCCGCAGAGGGTCGCGCCGTCGAGGATCACCGCGCCGATCTCCCAGAGGATCATGCCGCCGCCGGAGGCGGACTCGTTGTTGAGGTACTCGCCGCCCCAGATGCCGACGCTGCCCGCGCTGTAGGCGGAGAGCGCACCGCCGTAGCTCGACGCGATGTTGTCCCGGAACTCGCCGCCGTAGACCTCAAGGGTGGCGTCGGTGTCGGCGGGGCGGTATCGCACGGCGCCGCCGAAGGAGGCGAGGTTGTCGCTGAAGTCGCTCGACGCGAGGGTCGTCTCGCCGATGTTGGTGATGTAGAGCGCGCCGCCTGAGCTCGACTCGTTGCCGGTGAAGGTGCAGTCCTCGATGAGCCCATCGACGCCGGAGAGGCGCGCCGCGCCGCCGTAGCCCGCGGCCTTGTTGTCGGTGAAGGTGAGCCCGGACGCCTCAAAGTCCCCCGGGGCGTCGCCGAGGTGCATCCAGGCGCCGCCGTGGGCGTCGCCGGTGCTGTTGAGGTCGCGGGCCTCGTTCCCGGTGAAGATCGAGTCCCGCAGCACGACGTCGGCGTTGTAGGTGACCAAGGCGCCGCCGTAGCTGTCCCAGGACTCGTTCTCGGTGAAGGTCGAGGCCGACACGTCCAAGGAGCCGCCGAAGAGGGAGACGGCGCCGCCGTAGCCACCTTCGCAGGTGTTGCCCTCAAAGAGCACGTCGCTCAGCGTGATCACGGCCTCTTCGCCGCGGATCGCCCCGCCGCGGGTGGTGCCGTCGCCGACGGTGGCGGTGTTGTCGTAGAAGCTCGACGCGTCGAGGCTGAGCGTGGCGTCGTAGACAAACACGGCGCCGCCGCGCTCGGCGAGGCCGTCCTCGAAGGTGCTCTCGCTGACCAAGGCGTCGCTGGAGTAGAGGTAGAGGTGGGCGCCGTTGTAGTCCCCGACGTCGGCCCGGGAGAAGGTGACCCGGGTGGCGGTCACCGGGTTCTCCAAAGCGTAGACGCCGCCGCCGTTCTGGGCGCCGCCGACGTCCTCGATGGTGAGGTCGCTCAGGGTCAGCTCGCCGTAGCCGACCTTCACGCCTTGGGCGCCTTCGCCGTCGATGGTGAGGTTCTCCAAGGTGAGGGCGCTGTTGGTCGCGAAGAGGACCGGCGCGCCGCCGACGATCGTGGTGGACCCGGCGCCCGCGCCGCGGATCGTCACGTCCAAGGCGTCAAAGCTCACGCCGCCGTCGAATGTTCCGGCCTCAAGCTCGATCACGTCGCCGTCGTTCGCGTCGTCGAGGGCGTCATCTAGGGTCGTGTAGTCGCCGGAGGGCCCCACGCTGAGCGTCGCGGCGAGGCTGGTGGAACACAGGGCGAGGAGGAGGGCGCTCATGGTGGCTCCGAGGCAAGCTTCGCAGAAGTGTAGGCCAGCCCGCGGCGCTTCGCTCGCTCGCAACGGCGATGACCGCGGCGCTTATGCTGAGTGCGCGGCGCCTGAGCCGCCGACGGAGCCTATCCCATGCCGACCTTCACCAAACGCAGCGAGCTCGCGGTCCCCCGCGACGAGCTCTACGCATGGCACGCGCGCCCCGGCGCGTTTGAGCGCCTCGGGCCGCCGTGGGAGCGCGCGGTGATTGAGTCGCGGAGCGGCGACGGCATCGGCGACGGCGTGCGCCTCACCATCCGCGCCGAGATCGGCCCGGCGAGCGCCCGCTGGGAGGCCGAGCACCACGGCCACGTCCCCGGCGAGCGCTTCATCGACACCCAGCGCTCGGGGCCCTTCGCCCGCTGGGAGCACACCCACCGCTTCTTGGACGGGCCGCGCCCCGGGACGAGCGTGCTCGACGACAGCATCGAGTACGAGCTGCCCTTGGGTGGGCTCGGCGCCGCCGTCGCCGGGGGCTACGTCGGGGAGCGCCTCACCCGCATGTTCAACTTCCGCCACGCCCGCACCGCCGCCGACCTCACGCGGCACGCGGCTTGGGGCGGGCGCACGCTCACCGTCGCCGTCACCGGGGCGAGCGGGCTCATCGGCGGGGCGCTCTGCCCCTTCCTCTCGACAGGCGGCCACCGCGTGCTGCGCCTCGTGCGGCGGGCGCCGAAGGGCCCAGATGAGCTGCGCTGGGATCCCGAGGCCGGGGTCATCGATCTCGCCGGGCTGGAGGGCGTAGACGCCATCATCCACCTCGCCGGGGAGAACGTCGGCGAGGGGCGCTGGACTGAGGCCCGGAAGGCCCGCATCCTCCAGAGCCGCGACGCGGGCACCCGCCTGCTCGCCCAAGCCGTGGCCAAGGTGGGGGTGCCGCGGTTCATCTCGGCCTCCGCCGTCGGCTATTACGGCGACACCGGCAGCAAGGTCGTCGACGAGTCGAGCCCCTTGGGGGAGGGCTTCTTGGCCGAGGTCTGCGCGCGCTGGGAGGCCGCCGCGGAGCCCGCCGCCGCCGCGGGGGCGCGGGTGGCCCACGCCCGGGTCGGTGTCGTGCTGAGCGCGCATGGCGGCGCCTTGGCGAAGCTCCTGCCGGTCTACAAGTCCGGCGGTGGCGGCCCCGTCGGCTCCGGCGAGCAGGGCTTCCCTTGGGTTCACCTCGACGACGCCGTAGACATCTTCCACCGCCTGCTCATGGACGACGAGCTGTCTGGGCCGGTGAACGCCGTCGCCCCGGTGGTCCAGAGCCAGGCCGAGGTGACCGAGCAGATCTGCGGCTTGCTCAACCGGCCCTCGCTGATGCCCCTGCCCGCGGCGGCGGTGCGCCTGGGCTTCGGCCAGATGGGCGTCGAGGTGCTGCTCCAGGGCCAGCGCGTGCGGCCCGGGGCGCTGCAGCGCCGGGGCTACACCTGGCGGTTCCCGACCTTAGACGCCGCGATGCGGCACGAGCTCGGCCTCGCCTACGGGGGCTGACGGGTGTTGTAGGGGCAGAGCGGGCGGCTGTCGAAGAGCTCAGCCGCCGTCGCCATGCCCAGCCAGGGCAGGGTCGGGTCGCGGAGCGTGCCTCGGGTGGTGAGCGCGCGGCCCTCGATCACGCAGCCCAAGGAGTAATAGCCCAAGGCCGCGCAGAAGGTGTGCCGGGGCTTGTTGGGGTCGGGCCGCGGGGAGAGCACGCCGCTGGCCTTGTCGCGCTGCAGGCTGAGGTCGCTGCACTCCCGGTGGCCGAAGCGGTAGATCTCCTTGAGCGTCAGGTCGCGGATCGCGCCGTTCCCGAGATCGTGTCGGATGCGGCGCTCGGCCCAGGTGAGGTAGGCGTTGTAGTCCTGGGCGATGGCCGCGGCGGCGAGGCACTCCTGGCCCAGCTCGACGTTGTTAACCGGGGCCTCGTCCCAGTCGTGAATCCCCATGTCGCAGACCTTGACCGCCTCTTGGCCGAAGGCCCGGGCGCCTTGAAGATCCCCGGCGTCGGTGCGGGCCGAGGCGAGGCGATTGTAGTACATCGCCTCGGTCCACCAGGCCTCAACGCGGAGCCAGCCCCGGGGGTCGAGACGAAAGACCCGGTTCACCGAGCGGTAACGGCGCTCGGCCTCGGCGCACAGACCGGCCTGCCGGGGATCGGACTCCGGGAGCATCGTGCAGGCGTTTGACGTGAGCAGGGCCCGGGCGAGGAGGGCCTCGGGGGTGTCCTTCCGCCCAAGCGCCTCGGACGTGACACGGTCGGCCTCGGCGAAGGTCGCCTCGTCAAAGGCTTGACCCGTAAAGTGCCAGCGCTGCTCTTGCACGAGCAGGAGCGCGTGGAGGCCCGCGAGGCGCGGCGTCGTGCGGAGGCTCATGGCGCTCTCCGCGGCCTGCCGGGCGGCGGGCAGCGCGGTCGGGTCGCTGTTCACGCTGGGGTCGGTCTTGTGGCGCTCAAGGGCCGCCTCGGCGTCGTTGGCGGCCTGCTCGGCGAGCTGGGTGGTCACCTGATCGTAGGTCACCCAGGCCCCGACCCCGCCGATGAGCAGCAGGAGGAGCAAGAACCAGCGCGCCGCCCGTCCGCCCTTCGCGGCCGGCTGCGGCGGCGGAGGGGCGGCCACGGGGGCGTCGTCGGCGGGCGACAGGGAGTCGGGCGACAGGGCGGCGGCGGGCGGGGCCTCCGGCGGCGCCCGGAGCATGTCGGCCAGCGCGACGGCGCTCGGCAGGCGATCGTTCGGATCCGGCGCCAAGGCCAAGAGCAGCGCCTTCGCGACGACGCCGTTGGGGTCGCCCGGCACCGGGGGCAGCTCCTCAAACTCGCCGGAGACGATACGCTCCATGATCTCAAACTCGGATGAGCCGTCAAACGCCGGGCGTAAGGCGGCCATCTCGTAGAGGATCGCCCCGGCGGCGAACACATCCGCGCGGGCGTCGACGGGCTGGCGGCGCACCTGCTCGGGGCTCATGTAGCCCAAGGTGCCGAGGCGTGTGGCCATCGCGGTGCGGCGGGCGTCTTGGAACTCCTCGGGGTTGTTCAGCTTGGCGATGCCGAAGTCGAGGATCACCGGCTCGATCCGGCCGTCGGGCCGCCGCTGGATGAGCACGTTCGAGGGCTTGAGATCGCGGTGGATGACGCCGCGGCTGTGCGCGTAGTCCAAGGCGTCCAAGAGCGGCAGGGCGACGTCCCGCAGCTCATCGAGCGTGAAGGGCCCCTGCCGGGCGGCGATGAGCTGCTCCAAGGTGGGCGCGTCGTAGTAGTCCATCACCAAGGCGGCGAGGCCGTCGTGGGCGACGACGTCGGTGACCCGGGCGAGCCCAGGGTGGTTGAGCTGGGAGAGGATGCGGCCCTCGGTGAGCAGCCGGTCGAGGAGATCACGCTCCCCTTCGGCGTCTAACCCCGGCGGCGGGCGCAAAAACTTGAGCGCTACGGGGCGGCCCAAGGCGACGTGGGTCGCCTTAAACACCACGCCCATGCCGCCTTCGCCGAGGAGACGGTCGAGGCGGTAGCGGTCAATCAGCTCTCCGACGGCAGGAACACGCACAGATCAGGCTCCCAAGAGACGCAGCACGCCGCCCTTGTCGGGGCCTCGCTCCAAGACCTCGCGGGGGGTGCAGCGCTCACAGCCATGCGCGCAGGGGCAGCGCTGGAGGATGGCGCGCACCCAGCGCAGCGCCTCGGCGGTGAGCGTCGTGTCGAGGGCCTCGGCCACGCCGACGCCCTGAACGTGGCGGTCCACCACACAGAGCCCGGCGGGCATGCCGGGGATGGTCCCCGATCCGACGGGGATGACCTCCAGATCTTCGTCGGAGGCGAACAAGAGGGCGCGCATCGCGTCGTCTAAGGAGGCGGCGAGGTGGGCCAAGGCGCCGGGGGCGCCGCCGTCGCGGAGGAACACGCCCCGCACCCGGCTGCGGTACTGGGCCTGAACGGGCTCGTAGCTCAAGGACCGGCCGTCGGCGGCGCGCAGGCCGCTCACGGTCTCCAGGATCGTGGCCTCGTAGCTGCCGAGGCGCAGGTGCAGAGTGTCGTCGCGGAGCTCATGCACAGACTCTACGAGCACCAGGCCGTCGAGCTGCACGCTGAGCACGGGGCGGGTGAGGGGCTCGGTGACCGCGCAGGGGGCGACGAGCAGCTCCGCACGTTTCTCGTCAAAGGCCTGGAGCGGCACCATGTAGCGCTGGGCGCCGACGGCGAAGACCCGCTTGGGGTAGTAGCGGGTGAGGACGATGGCGCGGTCCTCCTCGACGAGCAGGCGGCCGCCGTTCTGATCGACGACCCGCACGATCTGGCTCGTGACCGTGGCGCGCACGGGATCCGGCACAGACTCCGTGGGGCTCGGCGCGAGGCGCACCCGGCGGAGGGGGCCGGTGACGCCGTCCCGGCGCAGCGCGAAGCGATCGGAGCGGGCGTCGCCGAGCTCCCGCTCGACGAGGGGCCGCCCGAACAGCCCGCAGAGGCTGTCCAGATCCGGGGCCCCCTCCCGCAGGGCGGCCCGGAGGTGCGCCCGGTTGAGCGAGGCGTTGTTGAGCCCAGCCAAGGGTCGCGGCGCGGGCAGGCGGCCGCTGCGCTCGAGGCCCTGGAGGTTGTTGTCACTCAGCAAGAAGCGTGAGACGGGGCCCTGGGGCACGCCCCAGAGCGCGTCGTGAGACGCCGGGTCGTCTTGGCGCGCGGCGCGGTGGGGGAGGGCGCGCCAGGCGGCGATGAGCCAAGCCTCGCTCAAGGCGCTCGCCGAGCCCGCCCCGTCCAAGGCGAGGCCCCGGCGGAGCGTGGTGTGGCCGCCGGGGGGCTCGACGCCGCGGGCGTCAAACTCGCCGTGGGGATCCCCCACCGAGGTCGAGAGCCCGGCGTCGGCGGCGGGGGTGATGGCGCGTCGGGCCCAGGGCAGGCCGGGCGCGGCGAGGGCCTGGGGCAAGGCCACCCACACCCGGAGGTGGGTGGTGGGTCGGGCGCCGATGGGCAGCTCCTTCGTGTTGAGGCCGGGGAAGGCCCGCTCGACGAGCGCCCGGCTCGCGGGGCCGCCGAGCCCCGTGGCGACGACGGCGTAGCGCGCCCCGGCGGCGTTCAGCGCGAGGCCCAGCCGACGCAGGGTGAGCAGGCGGTGGGTGACCTCCAAGGGCGCCCCGCGGTCGAGGCGGGAGAGCACGATGAGGCTCAGCCCTTGGGCCCAAGGCGCGCCGCCGCCGGGCTGGGGCGCGGAGAGCGCGCGCACGCCCTGGGCCGAGAGCTCGGCGAGGGAAAGCGCCGTCAGCTCAGGGAGCCGCCCGCCGCCCAAAGACTCCCGCAGGGCCGTCTCGCCGCGCACGACGACCCCTGCGCCCCAGCCGCCCTCGCGGTCCAGGCCCTCGCCCAAGGCGCCGAGCAGGCCCTCGGGGGCGTCGCTGACGAGGAGCGCCGAGTGCCCCCGGCGGCGCACGGCGCCTAAGGTGAGCGCGGCGAGGAGCAGCTCCTCGGCCTGATCGGGAAGGTCGGAGAGGATGAGGCCCTGGCCGTGGTGCTCCACACCCTCCAGGAGCGCCGCCAAGGCCGACGGCGGGGCCCCCGCGGCGCCGACCTTGCCCCAGCAGGCCGCGGCGAGGCCCTGGCCCGGCGGCGGGCTGGCCT
>JAKLKD010000200.1 GCA_023150845.1 Myxococcota bacterium
GACGCTATAACGTCCGAACGTCCCCACCTCCCTGCTCGTGGGCTCCCGGAGATCCTGATGCGCGCTGTGAACGTCCCCCTCGTTTGCTCCCTGATCCTCGGGGGGCTCTCCGCGTCAGACGCCTTCGCGGGCGGCGTCGGGGTCGTCACCACGGCGGGTGTGCACCAAGAGCGCATCTACGCCTACGACGAGGAGCTCACCCAGTACTCCATCTCCCAGGCCCGCCCCAACCTCGGCGCGGGTGTGCAGGGGCTCCTGGGCGATCGTGACGACCGCATCTTGGGCTACGTCAAGATGTACTACATGATCGACAGCCCCCAGGTCGACAACGACATCTCCGGTCAGGTGAAGGCCCAGAACGAGGGCGTTGAGGGTCAGCTTGAGTACGCCGTGCGCACCGAGGCCCGGGACGTCGGCGTGGCCACCGTCGGCGTGCAGTGGGGCATCCTCCCCAACGCGGACGCCTTCCAGATCATCGCGATCAGCGGCATCGGCGCCGGGGCCCTCACCATCGACAGCTCCGAGTTCATCCTCGTCGAGCTCGGCGCTGGCGCGCAGTACGCCCTGACCGACCAGCTCTACCTCCACGGCGAGCTGGCCTACCAGGGCCGCTACCGCAAGTCTCTCTCCCAGGGCGCTGGCGTGAACGTCGGCGTCCGCTTCATGTTCGATTAAGCCTTTGGGCCGCCTCGCCCCCGCGCTGCTGCCCCTATGCTTGGGGCTCTCGGCGTTGGTGGCGTGTGACTATCGGCCCACCGGCACCGACTGGCTGAGCCAGCCGAGCCCCTCGGGGCCCTGCTACGAGGTGAACCTCCTCGACGGGCTCTCCGAGACGAGCGCGCAGGAGCTCAACGACACCTACGCCTGCCTCAACCGTGAGGGGGCGCTCACGCCGCTTGGCCGGGTGGTGGCGTCGTTGGAGACGCCGACACGCTCGGGCGACGTGGCGGCCGTCGAGCTCGCCCGGTCGTTGAACGCCCTGCTGCGGGCGGAGCTTGACGTCTTCGGCCTCTTGGGCCGGGTGGTGGACGGCCTTGAGGCCGAGGGTGACCCGCTCCGGGCCCTGGTGGATCGCAGCGTCGAGCTGCTCTATGGCCGCGGCATGTCCCGGGTGATGAACGGCGAGGTGTCGCTCATGGCGGCCTCGTCCCTCGACCAGGGCCTCGTGCGCCCGCTCTTGCCCGCGCTGCGGATGAGCGCCCGGGCGATCCTCGACGACGGCGCCGTAGACGGTGAGATCCTCGGCCCGGCGCTGCGCTCGGAGACGGCGAAAGAGGCCGTACACACCCTCGCCGCGCTCCGCGCCTCGGAGGACCCGGCGCTCTCGGCGCTCATGGACGACCTCGGCCCCCACCTCGGCGACGCCCTGGAGCGCACCCAGAACGCCGAGAACGACCGCTGGTCCGAGGCCTCGGGCGACGCCCTGCGGGATCTCGCCGACAAGCTGCTCATCGAGTACGGCAACGACGGGCGCATGGCGCTAGAGCACCTCGCCGACCCCGGCCGGGGCATCCTCTCCGACGACAAGCTCCGCGACCGCCTGCTCGCCGTCGTCGATCGCCTGGAGCGTGAGGGCCGCCTCGACGCGCTCCCGGCGCAGCTCGTCTACCTCACCCAGGTCGACCGCGACGGCGGCGCGCTCAGCGCCGGGGAGGACTCCGCGCTCGTCACGCTCCTGCGGCTCATCTACGCCGCGGACGGCCCGATGCGCTGCTCGTTGGACCTCTGGGTCACGAGCCTCGACGTGGAGATCGACAACCTCTCCGTGAGCCTCCTGGAGACCCTCGCCCAGCAAGACCCGGGCACGGTGGAGGGCGGGGTCGATCTGCTGGGCACGGTGATTGGCTGGGGGGTGTCGGAGACGGTGCTCTACGCCGTGGCCGACAGCGGCGTGTGTGACATCCTGGACCGCCCCCTCGTCGATGACCTCCAGGCCCTCGACCGCTTCAACGACGCCCAGACCTCAGACCTGCTCATCTCCGTCGTCATCTTGCTAGAGGGCTTCGAGTCGGGCTCCCCCTCGCGGATCCCCGAGCTCGTGGACGTGCTGAGCACGGTGTACGCCTTCGGCGCCGCCGAGCCCATCGAGGAGCTCCTGCGCGACATGGGCACGAGCCCCTTGGTCTACGACGTCCTGGAGCTCCTGCCGATCCTACGGAACCCCGGCGACACCCTGGACCGAGACCCGGCGATGCCCGCGGAGCTCGGCTGGTTCGACCTTGAGGCGCTCTGGGGCGTGCTCGACGCCGCCTTCGCCCAAGACGACGCGGGCAAGAGCGTCGTGGAGCGCCTCGCCCCTGCGCTTCGTGCTGCGGTGCAGCAAGACGGCACCTGGCTCGCCGCGCAGAACCTCGGCGCGCTCATGGCCGACTCCACCGCCGCGCCGCCCCTCGCGCTCCTGCCGCCGCTCCTCGCCCTGGACCCCGAGCTCACCACCTTAGACACCCTGGCCACCGCCGCTGAGACCCCCGAGGTCACCGAGCCGCTGTTGCGGGTGATCGAGACCCCGGAGGTGGTGACGGCCCTCGGTGAGGCCGAGCTGAGCGCCGAGGGCCCGATGCCCTTCTACGCCCGGCTGGTGACCGGCGGCACCCTCGACGCGCTGCTCGCCTGGGTGGACTGGAGCCTCAGCCTCCTGCGCGACTGAGCCCCTCGGCTTGGATCTTCGCAGGATCGCCACGCACTCCGGCCTAGCGCCCGGCGTGGTCTTGGGTTAATCGGCCCCGCGCGCGAGCCGATCTCGGCCTCGCCGCAGCGTGCGCCACCTCTCTCCCCCGGGCAGCCCATGCACCACGACGCTCAGTACCGCGCGCTCCACAAGCCGATGGACGAGGCGCCGCATCATTACGGCCCGAACGTCCACCTCCTGTCGTTCCCGTACCCGATGTCGCTGCTCACCGAGCTCTGCGCCGAGACCACCCGCCAGCCTCGGTTTAACCAGATCGTCGCCCAGCTCTACGACTGGATGTTGGGGGAGGTCGCCAGCCGCGAGCTGACGATGACCGAGATCTTTGTGCCCACCCGGATGCGGGCGCACAACGTCGAGGGCTTCTACGCCGGGCAGGTGCTCGACCGCTCCCAGAAGGTCGTCGTCGCCGCCTTGGCCCGGGCGGGCATCCTCCCCGGCCAGCGCCTCTTCGACAGCCTGAACTACCTCCTGGAGCCCGAGAGCGTGCGCCAGGACCACGTCTTCATGGGCCGCAAGACCGACGCCGACGGCCGGGTGATCGGCGTGGACGTGTCGGGCTCGAAGCTCGGCGGCAGCGTCGCGGGCGCCACGGTGCTCATCCCCGACCCCATGGGCGCCACGGGCGGCAGCCTCTGTGAGGTGCTGCGGATGTACCGCGAGGACGTCCCCGGCCCGGCCCGGCGCCTCGTCGCGATGCACCTCATCGTCACCCCGGAGCACATCGCCCGGGTGACCCGGGAGGCCCCGGACGTGCAGATCTACGCCGTGCGTGTGGACCGCGGCCTCTCCGCGCCAGACGTGCTCGACACCGTGCCGGGCGCGCGCCACGCCGAGGAGCGTGGGCTCAACGACCACCAGTACATCGTGCCCGGCGCTGGCGGCCTGGGCGAGCTCATGAACAACTCTTGGGTGTGACCATGAACCCGACGCAGCGTGACCCCATGCGAATCCTCATCGACGAGCAGGCCATCCAGCGCCGCGTGCGCGAGCTGGGCCAAGAGATCCGCGCCACCTACGGCGACGAGCCCGTGACCGCCATCGGCGTGCTCAAGGGCAGCTTCATGTTCATGGCCGACCTCGTGCGCGCCATCGACGGTGAGGTGCGCTGCGACTTCTTGGGCGTGTCCAGCTACCAAGGCGGCACCCGCTCCACGGGGGTGGTGCGTATCACCCAAGACCTCAAGCACCCCATCGAGGGCCAGCACTGCCTGGTCATCGAGGACATCATCGACACCGGGCTCACCATTGAGTACCTCCTCAAGATGCTGGAGGTCCGCCAGCCGCGCTCTCTGCGCGTCGCGGCCCTGCTCGACAAGCCGTCGAACCGCGAGACCAAGGTGACGGCGGACTTCGTCGGCTTCACCATCCCCGATGAGTTTGTCGTCGGTTACGGCCTGGACCTCGGCGAGCTCTACCGGAACCTCCCCCACATCGCCGTCTACACGCCCTGAGCCCCACGGAGCGCCCCATGCAGATCATCTCCAGCGCGTCGGCCCCCAAGGCGATCGGGCCCTACAGCCAGGCCATCAGCCACGGCGGCCTGGTGTGGTGCTCGGGTCAGATCGCCCTTGACCCCACGACCGGCCTCATGGTCGGCGGCGGGGACGTGCGGGCTGAGGCCGAGCAGGCGCTCAAGAACCTCGCCGCCGTGCTCGCCGAGGCGGGCACGGGCTTTCACCGCGTGGTGAAGGTCACCATCTTCTTGATGGACATGGCCGACTTCGCCGTGGTGAACGAGGTCTACGCCGCCGCCATCGGCGACGCGCGCCCGGCCCGGGCCACGGTGCAGGTCGCCGGGCTGCCCAAAGGCGCCCGGGTCGAGATCGACTGCGTCGCCGCGGTCTGAGCCTTCACTCGGCGGCGCCGCTGGCCTCGGCGCCGCTGGACTCCGCCCCGCCCCGGGCGCCGCCGCGACGACGACGGCGCTTCCGCCGCCCGCCACCCTCGGCGCCGGGCGCGGCCGTGGCCGCCCGAGGCGCGCTCTCTAAGCTCGCCTCAAACACCCGGACCAGCTCCAGCAGCTCAGGGCCGTAGAGCTTGATCTGCCACTCGCGCAGGTCCTCGACCTGAAAGAGCTCTTCAGTGGTGTGGGGGCGCCACCCGGCGAGGGCCTTGAGCTGGTTGTTCGAGGCGACCATGATCATCGGGACCTTGGTGCGCTTCTTCACCGTGGCCCGCCAGTCCTTGAGGCGCAGCATGAGGCGCTCGGTCTCGCGCATCCCGTAGCGGGTGGGCGGGCCGGCCTTGCGGGGCTTGCTGCTGCGGGGCTCAGGCAGGGGCGTCTCGTCGTTGAGGCCCTCCTGCACGGCGGCGAGCATGTCCTCGCCGTGGCGGCGCATGAGCGGCGAGCGGGGCTTCACGAGGCTCGCGACGGTGTCGAAGTCCGTGGGCTGCAGCTCAGCGAGGCGCAGGAGGATCTGGTCGGGGAAGACCTTGTAGGGCGGGCGGTCCATCTCTTTCGCCCGCAGGTCCCGCAGGTTGCAGAGCGCGCGCAGCACCCGCTGGCCGGAGGCGTTGAGGCGGTTGGCGCCCTTCACCCGGGTCCAGGACTCGGAGTCTGAGGTGCGGCTGCGCCACTCACGCTCGGCGAGGATGCGGCACTCCTCCTCGACCATCTTGAGGCGGCCCTTGCGGTCGAGCTTCGCCCGCATGAGCTCGTGGAGCGCGATCAAGAAGTGGGTGTCGCCCCGGGCGTACTCCAGGTGCTCGGGCAGGAGCGGGCGGCTGGCCCAGTCGTGCGTCTGGTACTTCTTGTCCATGAAGACGCCGAAGGTGTCCCGCACGAGGTCGGCGAGGCCAAACTTCACGAAGCCCAAGAACTGGGCGGCGATCATCGTGTCGAAGAGGTTCCGGAAGGTGAAGCCGTAGTCCCGCTTGAGGGAGACGATGTCGTAGTCGGCCCCGTGCAGGATCTTCAAGACCTTAGGATCATTGATGATCTCGCCCAGCGGCGACAGGTCCTTCACCGAGAGGGGATCGACGATGTAGTCGGTGTCTACATCGGAGATCTGGATGAGGCAGACCTTCTCTTGAAAGTGGTGCATCGAGTCGGACTCGGTGTCCACGCCGATGACGGAGCGGGTCTTGAGGCGCTCACACATCTTGGCGAGCGCTTCAGCGTCCTCAACCATCACCAGGGGGCTGTCTTCCATCGCCATGTCGGTCCGCCTTCAGCGTCGTGCGCTCGCGCAGCTTCAGTCCCGCAAAGCTAACGCCGGAAAGGCGCGGCATCAAAGCCCGGAGGCGCGATGAGCGCAGACTCTTCGGATCCGCGCGCGGGTGCCGATCTCGGCGGCGCTGGATAGAGGGGCGACCTGTCCCCAGGCCCGGTCCTGGGGGCGCGGAGGTCGTATGCCAGTCTTGAACGCGCTCGAGATCGAGCAGATGCGCCGCGTCGGCAAGCTCGCCGCGGACACCCTGCTCTACGTCGGGAAGAAGCTGCGCCCTGGGATGACGACCGACGACATCAACACCCTCGTGCACGAGTTCACGATCACCGCCGGGGCGCGCCCGGGGCCCTTGGGGTACCACGGCTTCCCCAAGAGCGTCTGCACCTCGGTCAACGAGGTCGTCTGCCACGGCATCCCGACCAAACGGAAGCTCCAGGACGGCGACATCGTGAACGTCGATGTCACCCCGGTGCTGCCCGCGAAAGGCGGCTGGTTCGGCGACACGAGCGCGACCTTCTACGTGGGCACCCCCTCTGAAGACGCCAAGAAGGTCGTCGAGGTGGCGCGGCGGGCCCTGGAGCTCGGCATCGCGACGGTGCGCCCCGGCGCGCGGCTGGGCGACATCGGCGGGGCGATCTCGGCCTGGGCGAAGTCCCAGGGCTGCTCCGTGGTGCGGGACTACGCGGGCCACGGCATCGGCCGCATCTTCCACGACGAGCCGACGGTCTCCCACTGGGGCCGGGCGGGCACGGGCCCGGTGATGCGGAAGGGCATGTGTTTCACCATCGAGCCGATGATCAACCTCGGCCACCACGACATCGACCACCTCGACGACGGCTGGACGGTGATCACGAAGGACGGCAGCCTCTCGGCGCAGTTTGAGCACACCGTCGTGGTCACCGATGACGGCTGCGAGGTGCTCACCCGCCGCGGCGCGGTGCTGGTGAGCTCCGAAGACAAGCCCTGGGCGGATCTCGGCCCCTTGTCGTGTTTTATCCCTCCCCGTGAGGACGTTGAGGCGCCCCTTCTCACCAATCCCTAATGTGGGTCAGGGGGTGCCCTGAGGCTGCGCGAATAAGAGAGGAGCGTACCCACCGAGGACACTCCGATGACCGACGCGCACCTGCACCTCCTCGTCAACCACCTCCCCATCGTCGGGGCGGCGCTCTCGACCCTGCTCTGGGGCCTCGCCGTCGTGACCGGCGGTGAGCGCGGCGCGCTGCGGGCGGCGGCCATCGCCGCGGTCTTCACCGGGGTCGGCGCGGCGGCGGCGCAGCTCACCGGGGAGCCCGCTGAAGAGGCCGTCGAGCGCCTGCCCTGGGCGGATGAGCAGCTCATGCACGAGCACGAGGAGCGCGCCGAGGCCGCCACCGTCGTCGCCGTGCTCAGCGGCCTCGTGGGCCTCGCGGCGTGGGCCGTCGCCGAGAAGAAGGACAAGGGCCACGTCGTGTTGACCGGGGCGGCCTTGGTCGGCGCGCTGGGCACGGCGGGCCTCATGGGCTGGACGGGCCAGGCGGGCGGGCAGATCCGCCACGACGAGATCCGGGATGGCGCCCCCGCCACGGGCGCCGCGGCGCCGGAGGGGCGTGAGGACGAAGAGGACGACGACTGAGCCCCGCGCGGCTGGCGCTCTCGCAGAGCCCGTTGCAGTTCTGTTACAATAGGGCGGTCCCATCACCTCGGTCCACCCTTGGAAGAGCAGCTCCTTCGAGACACCGCAGCGACCCTGCAGAAGACCTTCGGCCCGCCCCCCTCCACCGCCATCGTGCTCGGCAGCGGCCTGGGCCTCGTGAGCGCCCTGGCCGCCGACGCCAAGGCCGTGCCATACGGGGAGCTGGGCCTCCCCACCACGGGCATCGTCGGCCACGCCGGGGCGCTCATCGTCGGGGAGCACGCCGGGCGCCGCGTGGCGTTCTTGTCCGGCCGGGTTCACCACTACGAGGGCCGCGCGCCGGAGGAGCTCGTCCGCGCCGTGCGCGCCGTGGCCTTGTGGGGAGCGCGGCGATTTGTGCTCACGAACGCCGTCGGCGGCATCCACCCCGACCTGCGCATCGGCGAGCTGGTGCTCGTCGAGGACCACATCAACCTCACCGGGGCCAACCCCCTGCGTGGTCCGAACCTCAACACGGACGGGGCGCGGCCACGTTTCCCCGACCTCAACAACCTCTACGACGCCCAGCTCCGCGCTGAGGCCGCCGAGGCCGCCCGGGGCCTGGGTCTGCGCCTGCACAGCGGGGTCTACGCGGCGATGGCCGGGCCGTCCTATGAGACCCCGGCGGAGATCCGGATGCTGCAGGTGATGGGCGCGAAGGTCGTGGGCATGTCCCTGGTGCACGAGGCCATCGCCTTGCGCCACCTCGGCGTGCCGCTCATCGGGGTGTCGATGGTGTCGAACCTCGCCGCGGGGCTCACCGAGGAGCCGCCGAACCACGAGGACGTCACCCGCGCCGTCGCTTTGGCGGCGGGGGACCTCCGCGCGCTGCTCGGCGCCTGCGTCGGGAGCTGGTCATGAGCCACGACGCCCAAGACGAGGCGCTCCTCGCCGCCGCCCGGTCCGCGCGCCAGCGGGCCTACGCGCCTTACTCCGGGTTCTTGGTGGGCGCCGCCGTGCGCGCCGCCGATGGCCGGGTGTTCACCGGCTGCAACGTCGAGGTGGCGTCCTACTCCTTGACCTGCTGCGCTGAGCGTGTGGCGGTGTTTAAGGCCGTGTCCGAGGGCGCGACGGAGCTCGTGGCCTGCGCCGTCGTCGCCGACATGAGCCCCCCGGCGAGCCCCTGCGGCGCCTGCCGCCAGGTGCTCCACGACTTCGGCGCGGGCATGGCGCTCCTCCTAGAGAACGTCCAGGGCGAGCTTCGCCGCCTGGACCTCAAGGTGCTCTTGCCCGACGCCTTCGAGCCCGCGCAGGTGCTCCAGGCCGTGAAGGCGCACCACGGGGCGTGAGGGTGCGCTTAGCGTGTGACTCCGCTCACCCGCCGCCCGTCCGGCGCCGCCACTCCCGTGGATCTCGGGCCCCATGAAACACCGCGATCACCTCCAGGCGGTCGGCCTCGGCTAAGTACAGCACCACGTAGGGAAATCGGCGCACCAGCACCCGCCGCAGCTCACCATGGATTCGCGGATAGGCCAGGGGGTCACGCGCGGCCGCGCCGAGCGCGGCGTCCACGCAGGCCCGAAACTCCTCGCCGAGCCCAGGGCGCCGATCTTCGTACCAACTCCACGCGCGCTCCAGCTCGTCAAGCGCGGCCGGCCGGACATTGATCTTCAGAGTCGACATCGCAGCTTCGCGCCCTTACCGCGCCCGCCGCATCCGTCTCTGCGCGACCTCCCAGGGGATCGACGTCTCCGGGTGCGCCCGATAGTCCGCGAGCCGATCTTGAAGCTCAGCGCGCTGGGCTTCGGTGAGCGGCAGGTCTTGCGGTCGCTCGGCGATGCGGTCCCATAGGTCCTGGACGTAGAGAACACGCTCGGTCGGGGTCATCTCGTCGAAAGGGTGTTCCATAGGGGCAGTATAGCCGACGCCGCTGAGGGCTCCAAGGCCGTGAAGGCGCACCACAGGGCGTGAGGGCTCGCCTTAGGCCTCCACCCGCCGCGGCGCACGGGCCGCCAGCCACGCGGAGACGCCGATGGCCAGGGTCATCTGCGCGATGCTGACCGCGCTGTACACCTCAAGGGTCTGCCCCAACGGCACGAAGAGGAGCCCAGGCCAGAGCGCGATGAGCGCGACGGCCCCCCGCGCCCGGCGCAGCTCGACGGCGACGAGGGTCGTCGCCCAGAGCAGGCCGAGGGAGGAGTAGGTCGGGGCGAAGGGGCTCTGGAACGAGGCGAGGGTCAACAAGGCGAGCCAGCGGATGGCCTGATCCCGACGGTCGTCCGCGCGCCGGGCGGCGACGATGGCCAAGATCACGAGCCCCACGGTGTAGACCCGGGCCACGATCTTGCCCATCGCCCAGGGGTCGCCCACCGCCAGCCCGAAGACCTGCAGCTTGAAGGGCACTCCGAAGGGCGCCATGTTCGTCGCGATCCCCTCCTGGGTGTCAATGAAGGAGAAGGCCTCCCCCGAGCTGAGGCGCGGCAAGGCGAAGGTCAAGAAGCTCCAGGCGGGGTCGAGGCCGAAGGCGAGGAGCGCCACGACGAGGAGCACCACACCAAACCCCGCGGCGATGGCGGCCTCTCGGAAGCGGCGCTGCACCAGCCACACGATCCCGAGGAGGCCCGGGGAGATCTTGGAGAGGATGGCCGTGGCGAGCAGGATCCCGCCCGTCGTGCCCCGGCCCCGCTCGACGGCGGCCATCGCCAAGAGGGACAGCGCCGTCGCGGCGAGGTGGAAGTTCCCGATCTGCAGGGTCAGCAGGAACGGGAGGCTGCCGAACAGGAGCGGCGCGAGGAGGATCGCCCGGTGCGACGACGGCCCGCCGATCCAGCGCGCCACGGTCCAGATGCCGATCGCCCCGAAGACGCCGTTGAGCCCAAACCACAGCGCGCGCTGGGCGAGGAAGTCACCTGCCAGGGCGGACAAGGGCCACACGAGCAGCAAGAAGGTGGGCGGGTAGTTGAGGTTGTCGAGGTGGAAGGGGCTGTAGGGGTTCTCGACGCCCGGGGCCAGGGGCGGCAGGCCGTGGGAGCCGTGCCACCAGTCATCGGCGTAGAGGTTCTCGACGCCCCGCTGGGCCAGCTCAAGGGCCCGCACATAGGCGGTGAGGCAGCTGTGCACCTCGGTGAACTTCTCCCCGGGGATCACCTGGAGCATCACCTGGGTCGGGTCGCCGATGAACACGCTCAAGCGCGCGGTGGTGAAGAGGGTCAAGGCCGCGACGAGCACGTAGAGCACAGTCAGCCCCCGCGCGCGGCCCGCGAGGCCGTCCAAGACCTCGGGGAGCTGGGGCGGCAGGGCGCGCAGCAGCCAAGACGACGCCACGGCGACCGTCAAGAGCGCGCTGAGCCCGGCGAGGCCGAGGCCGAGGCCGAAGGTGAGCGCGACGGCGGCCAGCCCCGCGACGACGGGCCCGAGCCAGAGCGCCCGGGCGCCGCCGAGCCCACGGGTGAGCGCGCCGAGGAGGTGGATGGTCAGCGCCGCCGCGGTGACCTGGAGCGCGTCCCCGCCGGAGCCGAGGCTGCGGGCCAGCGGGAGCCAGATCCCCTGGGCGATGATGGGCGCCAAGAGGCCGCCCGCGAGGGTCGTGAACCCGAGGCGCTCGACGCTGAGCCGCGTAGAGAGGGTCATCGGCGCGGCCGTCGGGGGGTGGTCCTGGTCATCACGCGCGGCTCCGGTCGTCGCTCGGAGCTCCGTGGCGCCGAGGCCC
>JAKLKD010000201.1 GCA_023150845.1 Myxococcota bacterium
GTAAGGCGCCGTCGGTCAAGAAGTCGGGGTCTTCGTGCCAGGCGGCGAGGGTCTCGGCGAAGCTGTACTCCGCCTCACCGAGCCCGAGGTCTACGGTCCAGACCCCAGCCTGCAAGAACTCGTGGTAGACGGCGAAGGGCGTGAGGAAGCCGTCCAAGGTGAGGGCGGGGTCGACACGCTGGGTGAGCACGGCGAGGTTTGTGCCCTTGGCGCCATACGCCACGAGTCCCGCGCGGCGCTCGTCCGCCGTCGCCGTCGGCAGCTCCCACAGCGGCGTGAGCGCCGTCTGTGTGAGGTCTACCGGAGGGATGGTCACCGGGTCGGGGCGGAGCGCCTCCCAGAACGCCTCGGCCTCCTCTAAGGTCGCCGCCTGCACGCTGAGGCCGTCCACACCACACTCAAGCCGCGCGAGCTGGCCCTCCCACTCCGCGAGCTCCAGGAGCGCGTCCTTCACGAAGCAGTTGGGCGTGCCCCGGGCGGCGCTGCGCACGTTGAGGTGGGAGAGCTCACCCTGGCGGGTTCCGGTCACGGCGCCCGCGATCACACGCTCGATGTCAAACGGGGCCTCCTCCAAGATGAGCAGGTCCTGAAAGCCAAAGCTCGCCTCCTCCTCGGCGCGGCTCAGCTCAGCCAAGGTGTAGAGCCGCACGGTGCCGTAGCCGACGGCGACGGTGTAGGCCTCATAGGTGACCCCGTCCTCGACCCCACGAATGGGGAACGGCGCGTCGGTCCAAGACGTGACCTCGTCCCGCTGGTTGCCCGAGTTCGGCACAAAGGTGAGCGGGCGATCAACGAGCAGGCGGGGATCGATGCGGCTGAGCAGGTCCTCGTAGACCTTCAGGGCGTCCTCGTACTGGATGGTGGTGGCGCTGTCCGCCGGATCATCCCACACGGTGAAGCCGAAGAAGGTGCCGCCGTGGGGGTCGATGTACTCCGCGAGGTTCCCAGCGTAGTAGCTGCGGTCCTGCGGATCGACCACGAGCGCCATATAGTCCTGGCGGTCTAGCTCACCATAAAACTCGGGGAAGACCTGGGTGAGCAGATCGTAGTGCAGGTCCAGCTCGTTGACGTTCACGAACAAGGACGGGAGCGGCGCCTCCTCCGTGGCGCTCACGAGGTACTTCGTCGCGCGCACCTGGTCCACGGCGCCCGCCGGGCGGGTGAGCGTCGGCCAGCCCTCCTCGGGGAGCTGATGCGCGCAGTACAGAACGCCGAGCGCCTCGGCCTTCTCCGCGCAGGGCCCGTCGCCGAAGTCCATGTCGGGCAGGCCGCTGTCGTCCACCGAGGGCGCGTCTTTGCAGCCCAACATCATGAACGAGACGGCGAACAAGCTGAGACGAAGACTCACGACTCCCTCCTGGCGCGGCGTGACAAGCTGAGGAGCGCGAGCGCCGCGGCGATGAGCCCCGGCGGGGTGGCGGCGGCGCTGCAGCCCCGTCGCTCGACCGACACGCAGGCCGTGACGGGCTCGGTCTCAACGCCTAAGCCGTCGATCTGCGTGGCCTCCAGGCACAGCTCGTCCGGCCGCCGATCCGAGTAGAGCCACCCGTCCACCCGCGCGACGTCCGCGCCGCCAGGGACCACGACGGCCGAGAGCTGGTCAGCGTTGAGGGCCTCGTCGTCTACGACGCCCACACGGACGAGGGAGAGCGCGTCGGGATCGGGGACGGAGTCCACCCGCACCGCGGCATAGACGAGCCAGTCGGCGCCCGAGCGCTCAAAGAAGGCGTCCTCAATGGTGAGGGACGGCGTCTCATCACCGAGGCCCACCACCTGCCCTGCGCCCGTACGAAACCCCACCTCGACCGCCTCACCAAGGTCCACCGGCGTGACTCGCAGGAGGTGGTCTGTGTTCGCGCTGAGCGGCGAGTCCGGATGCAGCACGATCGGGTACGCCGCGGGCGGGTAGCCCGGGGTCATCTGCTCGCTCAGCACCAGCTCCCCCTCAGCGTCGAGCAGCTCGGCATAAAAGGGGCCCAAAATACAGTCGCCGACGAGCGTCGCCACGATCCGGGCGTCAACGGGCACCTCGGACTGCCCCGGCGCGGGGCGGCTCTCACCCACGTGGGCGTCAAGGCAGCGGCGGATGTCGGTCTCGGCCTGGGCGACGGTGAGCGTAGCGAAGAGCGGGAACATCGGGCGGCTCCTTGGGGTGAGCCCTCGTCAGCGGGTCGACCGGGCGCGGCGACGGAGGCCGAGCAGCGCCAGGGCCGCGGCGAGCAGGCCGGGCGCGGCGGGCGCCGTGCTGCAGCCTTGGCGATCGACCTCCAGACAAGACTCCACCGCGTCCGACTCCGCGCCGAGGCCGTCGAGCTGCACGGCGTCGAGGCAGAGCTCCTTGGGCCGCCCGGAGACGACCTGCGAGCCGTAGAGCACCGCGACGCCCTCACCATCCGGCGCGGCGACGCCCGCGTAGCCGTCTACCCCCTCCTCCTCGCTCAGGATCGCGACCAAGGAGAGGCCGTCCGGATCCGCGGCGGCGTCGATGCGCGCGCCCCACGCGACCGTCCAGAGCCCGTCGATCTTCGTCGCCGAGGCGTACTCCAAGGACAGGCTGGGCGTGCCCCCGCCGAGGCCCTCCACGAGGCCCTCACCCGTGGTGAACGCCACCTCGCTCACCTCGCCGCCGTCCTCTGGGGTGATGCGCAGGACATGCTCGGCGTTGGGCGTCATCCCGCCGTCCGGGCTGAGCGTGAGCAGGCCGCTCATGTCCGGCACCGTGACCGACTGTGTGTCGCTGTGAAGCACGGCGCCGTCGGCGTCGAGGAGCTCGATGAGGTAGGTCCCCGTTCCACCACAGTCCCCGTAGAGCACGGCGGCGAGGCGAGCGTCGGTCGGCACGTCCGCCTGCCCCAAGGCGGGCCGGGTGTCCCGCACCATGAGCGGCGGGCAAGGCGCCGCCAAGGCGTAGGCGAAAGCGGTCGAGAGCGCGGTGGCGATGAGCATGAGATCTCCAGCCGATCAGGCGGCGCGGCGCCGACGGAGGGTGAGCAGGCCGAGGAGCGCCAAGGCGGCGGAGCTCGGCGCGGCGGCGCTGGAGCAGCCGAAGATCGAGGTGATCTTGACCTCACCCTCGTTCTGGATCTCCGTGCAGGCCTCGGTGGGGAGGCTCCAGGCGCCGCTGCCGTCCACCTGCACGAACTGCACACAGAGCTCGGACATCGGGTCCGTAGACGTCATCCAGCCGGAGAAGTACGCCGTCCCGCCGTTGGGGATGGCCTCGGCCCAGATCGTCTCGTTGTCGGCGGGGTCAAGGGCGATGAGCACCGAGAGCTCGTCGGGGTCCGTCGCGGCGGTCACGCCAGCGTCCCAAGAGATCTCAATCTCCGCCGCCGCGGGGTCGTAGCTCCACGCCTGCAGGCTCACCACCTCGGGCCGGGCCTCGCCGAGCCCCTGCACCGAGCCCTCACCCGTCGTGAAGCTGATCTCCGTCATCTCACCCCAGCCGTCGCTGGGCACGATCCGCAGGATGTGCGCCGCGTTCGGCGCGAGCTCGTCGCCCGGGGTCAGCACGAGCAAGGAGTTGACGTCGATGAAGGGGGCCTCGACCTGCTCGATCAGCGTCTCTACGCCGGACTCGTCGTAGCCGTAGAGGGAGAGCTCAAAAAACGCGGGGCCGCCGCAGTTGCCCTCCAGATCGACGACGATGCGGGCGTCCACCGGCACACCCGTCGCGCCGTTGCTGGGCAGGGTGCGGGCGACGTAGGCGGCCTCACAGGCGACGTCGCCGGCGGGCTCGGCGTGGGCGGTCAGAGCGCTGAGGAGGAGAAGCATAAGGACCTCGGTGATGTTGGGTGGTCAGTCTACCCGGCAATAAGCAAGGTCTGTGCCAAGCCTCGGAGCGGCGTCTCAGCCATCGGCTCAGGGCATGTCACGACACGCGGCGCGCCGGATCGCGACATGGGTGTCGCGACGGGCGCCTGGGCTCACCAGCCCTCCATCGTGCAGCGCCCCTCCACACAGAGGATCTCCGTCGGCGCGACGCAGTCGTACATGCAGGTCTCGACGTGGCGCCCCAAGAGCGCGTCGGCCTTGGACTCCTCGGCCTGGTTCACGAGGATGTAGCACCCAAACGGGCACTCTCCGCCGACATCGACGCAGTCGGCGGCCTCCTCGCAGTAGTTCATGTCGTCGAGCTTCGCCTCGATGCGCGCCTCGCGGGGGCCGCAGGCGAGGAGCCAAGAGAAGAGCAGGATCATCGGGGACTCCGAAGGAGGGTGGTTGGGCCAAGGCGACCCACCCCCTCATCAGCAAGGGTCGTGCCAGGACTCCCGCGGCGACGGCGCAGCGCCGCGACGGCCAGGGCCAAGGTGAAGAGCGCACGCCCGGCGCCCGGGTTGACGGCGGCGCAGCTCGGCCCGGCGCCCTTCGTGTCGCAGTCCTCGTCTAAGCTGTCCCCGAGCCCGTCGCAGTCGTTGTCTTTGCCGTCGCTGCAGCTCTCGTCCTCCGCTGGAGAGGTCAAGGCGTCGAGGTCGTCGCAGTCGCCCTCCGCCGCGGTGAGGCCGTCGCCGTCCTTGTCCTCGTCGAGGGGGCCGGTGTCGGTGTCGATGGGCTCGCCGCTGTCGTCCGTCGGCTCGCCGCTGTCTCCCGGGGCCGTCGCCTCGCCGTCGATCCCGTCGCAGTCCTGATCGACGCCGTCCTCGTCGGCGTCCGTGGCGCCGGGGTTCACCTCGGCGTCCTCGTCGTCGCAGTCCGCCTCACCGCTCGCCCCGGAGGGGTGCGCCCAGCCGTCGCCGTCTTGGTCGTAATCATCCCCACCAGCGCAGTCGCCGTCGAGGCCGTCGTAGTAGACCTCCTCGGCGCCGGGGTTCACCGCGGCGTCGGACTCGTCGCAGTCGCCGTCGCTGGGCTTGAAGCCGTCGCCGTCGGCGTCGGTGTTGTCGGCGTCGGGGCCGCCGAAGCTGCCCATGTCCGAGCGCCCGCCGTCGGGGTCCGAGATCGAGGGGTCGCCGGTGTCGCGGCAAGGGCTCGACGAGCTGAGGTAGAGGAGATCGTTGTCGGGATCCCCGTCATCGGTGAAGCCGGTGTAGCGCGGATCCGCGGAGAGGTTGCCGCTGGTGCCCGTGAGGTTCGAGAGGCCGTCGCCCCAGTCATCCCCGTTGTCGCTGCTGTCGCAATATTGAATCACCGGGCTGTGACTTGTCACACGAAAGCCGTCCTCGGTGTTTAAGGCGGCGATGGTGTTGGTCACGGTGACGGCGACGCCGTACTGGAGATCGACGCCGACCCGGTTTGCAACAGCGTCGTTGTTTTGTAGCACGACGCCGCTCAAAGGGGCGCTCACGAGGAAGCCAGCGGCGCCGTTCCCTACAGCGACGTTGTTGTGTACGCTCATGGCCCCGGAGGAGGCGAGGATCAGGCCGTCGCCGCCGTTGCCGCGGAGGCTCAGGGCCTCCAGCTCGCCGAGCTTCGCGCTCTCGACGGAGAGCCCCGCCCCGGCGTTGTCGGTGAAGCTAGAGCCCTTGACGTAGACGTTGTTGCCGCCGAGCACCGAGGCGCCCTCGGGGCTGTTCCCGGTGAAGGTGTCTCGGGACGAGGTGACGGTCTTGGCGTCATCGCTGGCGAGGCCGCCGCCCCGGCTGGTGGCGACGTTTTTGGTGAAGCTCACCTTGGAGAGGGTGACGTTCGCGCCCTTCTGGTCGACGGCGTGGTGGTAGAGGCCGCCGCCGGTCTGGGCCTCGTTCTGCACGAAGGCCGTGCGCTTGAGGGTGACCGCGGCCTTGTAGACGTAGAGCCCGCCGCCGTACACCGCCTCGTTCCGGGTGAAGTCGCCATCGGTGATGGTGACCGCGGCGCTCTTGACGGAGACGCCGCCGCCGCTGGTCGTCGCGCGGTTGTCTTGTACGCTCACGCCGCTCAGGGTGACCGGGGCCTCGGAGTACAAGGCGCCGCCGTCGCCGGTCGTGGTGTTTCCCGACCACAGCCCGCCGCTCGCGCTCACGGTCTCGCCGCTGGCCCCGGCGACGTAGATCGCCGCGCCGCTGCCGCCGCTGTGCCCGGAGACGTCGAGGCTCGTGAGGGTGAGGTCGCCGCCGATGAAGTACAGCCCTTGGCCGGAGCTGCTCGTCGTGGTGCTCCAGTTGTCGGCCAAGGCGCCGCGCAGGGTGAGGTCAACGCCCGTGCTGTAAACGCCGCCGCCCGCGCCGCCGGAGCGGTTCTCGCGGATCTCTGACGTGGATCCCGAGAAGGTGACGGTCTGCCCGCCGCTCCCCTCCAAGCTGAGCCCGCCGCCGCTCGACCCCGCGCGGTTGCCGGTGATGACGCAGGCCTGGCAGGTGAGCTCGCTCTCGTCGAGCTGCATCCCGCCGCCGCGGCTCGTCGCGACGTTGTCGCTCAGGGTGAGCCGGGTCGCGGTGAGGGTCGAGCCGCCGACGGCCCGCACCCCGCCGCCGTGGCCCAAGGAGGTGTTGCCGTCAAAGGTGACGTCGGTGAACGTCACAACAGCTTTGTTGAGATACGCGCCGCCGCCCTCGTCGGCGGTGTTTGTGGAGAAGCTGCAGTCGGAGAAGCTCGCCGTAGACGTGTCGATGAACAAGGCGCCGCCGTACGCGCTGTTCTGGATGGTGACGCCGCTCACGGCGCAGTCGCTCACGGTGAGGGTGGCCCCGCCCGAGGCGTTGAAGCCGCCGCCGGGGGCCTCGCCGGTCACAGACTTCACGATGATGTCCGAGGCCGTGAGCTTGCTGCCATCGACGCTCACGCCGTGGCTGCCGCCGGTCAAGGTGAAGCCGGTGAAGGTGACCGTCTCGCCGCTGGCGACCTCCAGCACATGGTCGCCGCCGGTGCCGTCCACGATGGTCTTGGTGGCGCCGCTCACCGAGGTGATCGTCAGCTTCTTGCCTTTGGTGTTCAGCGACTCCTTGTAGGTGCCGGCCTTCACGGAGATGGTGTCGCCGCTCGCCGCGCTGTTGATCGCGGTCTGGATCTTCGTGGCGTCGCCGCCCCCGGCGGGGTCGACCGTCCAGGTGCGGGCGTAGGCCGCGCCGTTGAGCGCGAGGGCGAAGAGCGTAGGGTGCATGGGCGATCTCCAGGATCTCAGTCTGCCATGGAGCACGCCGCCGCGCACGGATCGCCGCGAGGGGCTATCCTCTGCGACGGAGGTCCCCTGTGCGCCTGCTCGCCCCCCTCGCCCGCCTGACCCTGCCCTTCGCCGCCGCGACCCTCACCGCGCTCTTGGCCTGCGAGCCCGCTCCGGCGACACGCTCTGGCGAAGGCGCCGCCTCCGGGGCGACCGGCGGGGCAAAAGCGACGGCCACCGAAGGCGGCGGTGACCGCCGGGTGAGCGGGCAGCTCACCGTCGAGGTGCTCGACGTCGGCCAAGGGGACGCCATCCTGATCACGACGCCCAAAGGCAAACGGGCGCTCATCGACGGCAGCACGGGGAACAGCGGCGAGTCGCCGATCCCCCACCTCCAGGCCCGGGGAGTCACGAGCCTCGACCTCGTCATCGCGACGCACCCCCACGCCGACCACATCGGCGGCCTCGACGAGGTGGTGAAGACCCTCACCATCAAGCTCTTCACCGACAGCGGCCTGCCCCACACCACAAAGAGCTACGAGACGCTCATGTCCCTCGTGGAGAGCCGCGGCGTCACCTACCGCGCGGCGAAGCGTGGGCAGTCGTTCTCGTTTGACGGCGGCAAGATCGAGGTGCTGCACCCCGGGGCGACGCCGCTCACGGGCACACGGTCGGACCTCAACAGCAACTCCGTCGTCACCCGCGTCACCTGGGGCGGGGCCTGCATGTTGTTCACCGGCGACGCCGAGGAGCCCACCGAGGAGGCCCTCGTCGCCGGGGGTGTCGGGGCCTGTGACGCGCTCAAGGTCGCCCACCACGGCTCGGCGCACTCGTCTACCCCGGCGTTCTTGGCCGCGGTGCGGCCCCAGCTCGCGATGGTGAGCGTCGGCGAAGGCAACGATTATGGCCACCCCGACGCCGACACCCTGAGCCGCCTGCAGAAGGCCGGGGCGAAGGTGATGCGCACGGACACCCAAGGCACGCTCACATTGACCACAGACGGCGTGAGCCTCACCTTGACCCCGGAGCGGGGCGGCTCCCCGGTGACCGTGCGCGCAAGGAACCCCTCCGCCGCGCCGGAGTCGGCGCCGACGTCCAGCGCCACGACGGCCTCCGCCGGGGGCAGCGGCCTCGTGAACATCAACACCGCCACCGCGGAGCAGCTCGCCGCGCTGCCTGGCCTCGGGGAGAAGACCGCCGCCGCGATCGTCGCGCACCGCGCCGCCCACGGCAAGTTCAAGAGCGTCTCTGAGTTAGACAAGGTGGAGGGCATCGGCCCCGCGACCCTCACGAAGCTGGAGGGGCTCGTCGAGGCGCGGTGAGCGCGCCCTGGGCAAGCGCCCGTCTCGGCGATACGCTGGGCGCTCAACACCGGCCCGGAGTCGTCTGTGCTCTCGCTGCTCCTGCTCGTCGTCGGCTGCGCCCCTGATCCCGTCGGTGAGGGCCTGCTGGGGGAAGGCTGGGCGAACCCCTTCCCGAGCCAGCACCACGTCGTCGATGGGCAGGTGAGCCTCCTGCTCGATGAGCTGCCCGTCGGCGGGCCGACGCCATTGCCCGTCGAGCGCCTCCGCGCCCGCGCGGGCTTCTCCCCGGCCCAGACCGCCGTGGTGCGCCTCGACGGCGTGAACGCTGCGGCCTTGCCGACCTGGCGGGCGCCGACCCCCGGCGAAGGGGGCGTGCAGCTCTGGGATCTCACCGCGGGCGCGCCCCTGCCGGTGATGGCCGAGCTCGACGCGAACGACCCCAGCGACCGCCCGGGCCTGCTCATCCGGCCGCTTACCACGCTCACGCCGGGGCACCAGATCGCCGTCGTCGTCACCACTGAGGCCGCCCCTCGGCCCGCCGTCGTCGACGCACTCCTCGGCCGCCGCGCCCCCGAGGGCGCTGAAGAGGCCGCCGCCCTCACCCAAGCGACCTTCACGCAGCTCGCCGCGCTCGGCGTCTCAAACGACACGATCGCCGTGGCCTGGGACTTCCCCGTGAGCGCCGGGGATACGCTCCTGCGGGACGCCTTGGTCTACGCCACGCCTACGGGGGAGTTCTCGTTTGACGAGGTGCGTGAGGTCGGCGACGTCCCGCCGCGCACCTACCGCGCCGCCGAGGGCGAGCTTCTCGTGCCGGATCTCCTCGTCGATGACCTCTGGCTCAACCTCGACGCCGCGGGCGGCCTGAGCCCCACGGGCGAGGTCGGCGCGCACCTCTACGTACACATCCCTGAGTCTGTGCGGGATGCCCCGGAGGGGACCGTGCCGGTGATGATCTTCGGCCACGGCATCTTCTCGGAGCCCTCGGCGTACCTCGACGACGAGGAGGACAAGAACGGCGTCATCCGCCTCGCCGATGAGCTCGGCGTCATCCTCATCGCGACGCGCTGGCGTGGCCTCACGACGCCGGACATCGCCGGGGCCCTGGCCGTCGCCAACGACTTCGGGCGCCTGCCGAGCCTCCCCGACCGGCTTGTTCAGGGCCAGGTGAACACCCGGGCCCTGGCTGAGCTCGCCCTGGAAGGCGCGCTGTTTGACGACCCGGTGTTTTTGGGGGAGAGCGGCCAGTCCTTGCCCCTGCGCGGGCGGCTCGTCTATTACGGCATCTCACTGGGCGGCATCGAGGGCGCCGTGTTTGTGGCGGGTGGTGGGCCGGTCAGCGCGGCCGTGCTGCACGTCGGCGGCGGCACCTGGAGCACGATGCTGGAGCGCTCGTCCAACTGGCCGATCTTCGAGAGCTTGCTCGTGGAGGTCGTCGAGGATCCCTGGGACCGCCAGGTGCTCTTCGCCCTCTCCCAGCTCTGGTGGGATCCAGCGGACCCGATGTCCAGCGCTACCTCCCTCACCGCCGGGCCACCGGTGCTGCTGCAAGAGAGCCTCGGCGACGAGCAGGTGCCGAACCTCACCACCCGCTCCTTGGCCCGGGCCGCGGGCCTGCGGCAACAAGAGCCCGTCGTCGAGGCCGTCTGGGGACTCGACACGATCATCACGCCGACCCGGCCGGGCTTCAGCGCCTACATGCAATACGATCCCGAGCGGCCCCTGCCCCCGGACACCAACCAGCCCGCGCCGGTCACCGACGCCCACACGATCCCCCGGGTCTGGGCCGAGCACCGGGAGACGGTCAGCGCCTTCGTGGCGCGCTACACCGAGGGCAGCCTCGTGTCGGCCTGTGAGGAGCTGCCCTGCTCGGCGTCGAACAGCGCGGAGTGAACTCGTTCATTGAACAAGCTCATTGAACGAGTTCAGTGAGCCTGTGTGAAGGCGCTCAGACCAAGGTCTTCGGCACCTTGCCCGAGAGCAGCGCCAAGGTGTCCTGCACCCGCCCGGCGAGGCGGCGCTCGGCGAGGGGCGAGGCCAAAAACCGCGCCGCGGCGAGCACGGGGCGCATCGACGTGTTGTCCCCACGCAGGGCCCGGCGCTCGTCCCAGGCGGCGAGGGTGAGCTTGAGCTGGTGGTACGCGAAGATGGGCCGGGCGGCGTGGTCCTGGAGGCAGAGCTCGACCATGCCACGCTCCAATGCGTCGAGCGCGGTGGGGTCGTCCCCGATGCCGAGCACATAACCGAGGGCCTCTTCAGGCTGGCGGCGGCGCATGGCGTCTAAGGCCGCGGCGACCCCACCCCCTTGGGCGACGAGGCGCGGGCGGCGCTCGGGCGGCAGGTCGAGGGGCTTGTGCATCCGGATGAACTGGGCGGCCTGGGTGATGAGGAGCAAGGCGCGCGGCGAGTCCCAGCGCGCCTGGGCGCCGCGCACGGCGTGCACAAACGTGAGCAAATGGGTGACGTCGAGCCAGCCATGCTGCACGGTCGGGTCGTGCTCTAAGGCCGGGTCAAACCGCAACAGGCGCTCCGAGGCCGCGACGGTGAGGGCGTCGATGACGTCGGCGACGGGCACGCCCTCCTCCAAGGCCGCCACGAGGCTCGTGATGCCTTCGCCGGGCTTGCCGTCGAGGAGCTGGTGAATGAGCGCGACGCGGTCCCACCACGCCGGGCCGCCGCGGAGCGCCCGGGCGCTGAGCTCGGGCAGGCG
>JAKLKD010000202.1 GCA_023150845.1 Myxococcota bacterium
CCCGCTCGACGCCGTGGATCGTGGTGAGCAAGACGCGGCGCCGCACCGCCGGGGGCTGGGCCGACCAGGGCCCGAGCGCGGCCTCCCCGCGGCGGCAGACCTCGGCCCAGAGCGGCGGCAGCGGGGGCAACGGCGGGGCCTCCGCCCCGTCGAGCGCGGCGGACCACCGGCCGACGACGGCGGCGCGCTCCACCCGGCTGAGCCAGCCCCCGGCGGAGACGGCCCAGAGGACCGGATCCTCGGCGCCCAGCTCAGAGGTCCAGGCGTAAGGTGGCGAAGTAGGTGCGACCGGGCTGGGGCACAGCGTCTACGGGGAGATCCAGGCCGCCGGGGTGGGTCTGCTGCCAGTCGAGGATGTTCCGCGCGCCGAGGCCCCAGGAGAGGCCCGTCGCCGGGACGACGCCGGTGAGGGTGAGGTCCCACAAGAGCGCCCAGTCCGTGCGCTCCTCGGCCGCCGTGAGGCGTGGGCTCTCGACGCGCACCCGGGTGGCCAAGGTGCTGCCGGGGATGACGAAGGGCGCCGCGGCCCGGGCGCCGACGAGCACCGTCGGGGAGTTCGTGAGCTCCTGCGGCGCGGAGAGCGAGCCCTGGCGGGTGCGCTGCAGCGAGGTCTGCCCGGCCAACATCACGCCTTGGCGCCAGTCCCGGCGCAGCTCAATCTCCGTGCCCGCCGAGCGCACCACTCCTTGGGTGTTCGTGTACTCGAAGACCTCACCCTCTTCGCCTTGGCCGACGACGCGGGTGTCGATCAGGGCCTCGATCTCGTTGTAGTAGGCCGCCGCCGTGCCGGTCACGACCTCGGAGAAGCGGTGGTTGTACTCCAGCTCTCCGGTGCGCACCCGCTCGGGGCTCAAGGTCTCGGGCTTGTCTTGGGTGAGCCCGCCGTCGTTGTAGAAGAGCTCATAGGCCGAGGGCGCTCTGAAGGCCGTGCCCGCCAAGACCTTGATGACGTCGTTCTCCGTGGGCTGGGCGATGATCGCCAGGCGGGGGTTGAAGGTCCCGCCGACCTCGGCCAAGGTGAAGTAGTCGTAGCGGCCGCCCAAAGAGACCATGAGCACGCGGCCGAGCTTGAGCTCGCCGACGCCGTAGGCCGAGAGCACGGTCTGGATGGGCGACTCGGTGAGGTAGGTCGCCTGGTTCTCCCCGCCGATGAGCTCCTCGCCGGAGAGGTTCGCCGAGAGGTGCCGCCGGGCCTCAGCGCCCAGGGTGAGCTGGAAGAGCGTGCCGAGGTCAAACACCGCCCGAGGCTCCACGCCGAGCCAGGTGCCCCGCCACTGATCGTGCAGGGTGTAGGCCGAGTACTCCTCGGACTCCGCGTAGGGGTAGAAGCCGTCGTAGCGGTACTGGTCGAGGTAGGCGCGGGCGTAGAGCCGCCCGAGGTCGCCGAGGCGGGGCTCGTACCGGAGCTCGGCGAAGGCGCGCTGGTCGATGTTGCGGCCCTCGGGGTCGCCGGGGATCGTGTCGAAGGCGCCGGTGGGGTACTGCTTGTTGAAGGTGTTGTAGAAGGCTTGCACCGTGAGGTCGCCGGTCCAGGCCTTCGCGTGGAGCGTGCCGCCCCGGCTGCCGTCGGCGCCGCGGATGACGCCGTCGGCGCTCACCACCGAGGCGTACTCGGGGAAGTAGACGTCGCCGCCTTGGGCGACCTGCCCCGAGGCGCTGAGCCAGGCGCCGCGCTCGTCGTCGCCTAAGCCCACCCGGGCCCGGGCTCGGGCGCCGCGCTGGCCGTCGGCGGTGACCGCGACCTGGGGGCCCTGGGTCGCCGACTCCTTGGCGCTCACGAGGTTCACGACGCCCAAGAAGGCGTTCGAGCCGTAGAGCGCCGAACCCGGGCCACGCACCAGCTCGATGCGGTCGAGGTCGTGGAGGTCGGTCACGAGGCCGCCGCCGACGTAGGAGCCGCCGAGGAGGTCATCGTTCAGGGTGTGCCCGTCCATGGTGACGAGCACACGGTTGCCGTAGTCACCGGCCCGGGCGTAGCCGCGCACGCCGATGGAGCTGTAGCTGAGGTCGTCCGTGGGGTAGACGCCGCGCTGGCCAGAGAGCGCCTCGACGACGGACTGATAGCCGAAGGCGCGGATCTCGTCGCGGGTGATGACGGAGACGCTCGCCGGGGCCTCTTCAGTGGTGCGCAGAGTGCGGCTGGCGGCGGTGACCTCGGCGACGGAGCGCAGGCTCACGTTCACCGTGGCGCGGCCGTCGGCCTCGATGCGCACACGCTCCTCAAAGGGGCGGAAGCCGGGGGCGATGACCCGCACGACGTGATCCCCGGCGGGGAGGTCGATGACCGCGGGGGTGAAGCCCTTCGCCTCGCCGTCCACCTCGATGAGCGCCCCCTGCTCGACGGCGTTCACGACCAAGGCGCCGCTGAGCACGGCCATGTTCACCGGAGTCCGGGTGACCTCATCGGCGGTGACCGTGACCACCTCCCGCTGGGGGCGATAGCCGGGCATCGTGATGACGAGCACGTGGCGGCCCGGCGGCAGGCGCAGCTCACCCGGGGAGGAGCCGACACGCTCGCCGTCCTCACGCTCCAGGTGCACGTCGGCGCCTTGGGGGCCGCCCTCCAAGACGACGGTGCCGAGGATTCGCTCCAGGCTGCCCGTGGTCTCGACCTTCTTGCCTTTGGTCAGCTCGGCGCTCACCGCCGTCGGCTTGTGGCCCTCCAGCTCCAGGAGGAGCTGGCGCTGGCCCGGCGGCAAGGCCAAGGTCAGGGGGGTGACGCCGCGGGCGCCGAGGTCTTTGCGGTCCACGTAGACCGTCGCCCCGGGCGGGCTCGACTCGACCCGCACCAAGGCGACCTGGCCGCTGATCCGGGTGAGCGCCGCCTCGGCCTCGACCCGCATCGCCGGATCGGTCTCTAAGGCGACGTAGTCCGCGTAGTGCCGGTACGCCTGGTCAAACTGCCCGAGCTTCTCGTAGCAGCGGGCGATGTTGAACACGACGTTGCGGTTGGGCGCGAGGCGGTTCGAGTGGAGCAGGTGCTCCAGCGCGGCCTCGTAGTCGCCCTCGCGGTAGTCTTTGATCGCGAGGTTGAAGTGGAGATCGGCCTCTTCAGCGTAATCGACGTTGGGGAGCGTCTGTGCGTGTACGCCGGGCGAGACCAGCACCAGGGCCGCCGCGAGGGTGATGGGGGCGCGCAAAGGTCACCTCTGGCTACGAATGCCCATGTCGTCTGGGGGAGGCGCCTTCGTCGGGCCGGTCTTGGGCGCGTCCTGCTTGGGCGGGGCGGCCTGCTTAGGGGCGGCGGAGGGCGGCGGCGCCGCGGGCTCAGCGGCCAGGGGCGTGAGGGTCGCCTGCAGGGTGAGGTCGGAGTCCGCCGGGCCCTGGACGAGCCGGGCGTCCTCGTACCCCTCGGCGCGCAGGATGAAGGTGCGCTCGCCGCCGAAACGCTCCAAGGGCAAGGTCAGCGGGGTACGCCCCAAGACGACGCTGTTCTCGACCACCTCGACGTCCGCCGGGGACGAGCGGATGGTGAGGCGCACCGGGGCCTGGGCGGCCTCCTCGACGGGCGCCGGGTCGGGGCGGGTGGCGAGGCCGACGATGACCCCGAGGAGCACAAACACCACGGCGCCGAGGGCGATCAAGAGGCCCATGGGGCGCCGGGGCTCGCCGCTCTGGGCGCCGTCGCCTTGCACCTCGGCGGGGCGCTGGGCGCGGCCCATGGTGGACTGGGAGAGCTCACTCTCGGCGCCGCCTTCGGGGCGGGAGAGGCTGTGCGGCGGGAGGCGGCGCACGCCGGAGTCGGTAACGGAGAGCCCCGGCGGCAAGGTGGCGCCGTTGGAGGTCTCGCCGATGAGGTTCAGGGCGTGATCCCGGACCTCCTTGATCGTGGCGTACCGCTGGGCGGGCTCCTTCTCTAAGCAGCGGCGCACGAAGCGCTCGACGGAGTCGGGCACCGGCGACTTCCGCAGCTCAGCGATGGCCGGGACGGGCTTGTGCAGGTGGCCGAGCAGCACCTCGACGGTGTTGTTGCCCTTGAACGGGGCCTGCCCGGTCAACATCTCGAAGAGCATCACGCCCAAGGAGTATTGGTCAGAGCGCAGATCGACGGTCTCGCCTTTGATCTGCTCCGGGCTCATGTAGCGCGGGGAACCGACGAGCTGATCCGCCCGGGTGACGTGGTCGGCGTCCTCCTGCTGCAAGACCTTGGCGATGCCAAAGTCGAGCACCTTCACGACCTCCCCTTCGCTGCCCTGGCCGATCATCACGTTGCCAGGCTTGAGATCGCGGTGGATGATGCCCTGCTCGTGGGCCTCGACCAACGATCGGGCGATCTCGTAGGTGATCCGCAAGGCGCGGGTGACGTTGAGGGTGCCCTCCTCTTTGATCACCTGGGAGAGCGTGCGCCCCTCGACGAACTCCATCACCATGTAGAAGGCGTCGTCGTTGTTGAGGCTGCCGTAGTCGAACACCGTCACGGTGTTGGGGTGCTTGAGGCGGCCTAAGGTGGCGGCCTCCAAGAAGAATCTGGAGCGGAACTCAGCGTCGTTGTCCGTGGCGCGCAGGCTCAGCACCTTGAGCGCGACCTTTCGCTGGAGCGGCTGCTGCTCGGCGAGGAAGATCTTGCCCATGCCGCCGCGGGCGACGAGGCGCAGCACCTTGTACTTGCCCGCGACCAAGGCGCCGACGAGTGGATCTGGCGGTACAGCGCCAGGGGCGCCCGCGCTCGACAGGTCGGCGCCGTCCGGGGTGCTCATTCGCTCCTCACCGCGCGTTGGGGACCACGCGCTCGCACAGGGTAGCACACACGAGGCGGCTTATGACAGAGGCGCCGAGCGCCCTCACCGGAGGGCGGGCGACCCGGCGCGCCTCGGCTCAGCAGCAAGCGTCGCCCTCACCGGCGCTCGCCTCCGCGGGGGCCTCCGGGGCCTCGCGCTCTGCGCCCTCGCGCCAGTAGCCGGGCTCGTCCCGATCCATAAAACGCCAGCGCAGGACCTGCACCCGCACCGTCGCCCCGGCGGGGGCGTCACCGGACTCCAAGGGGAGGATCACGAGCCCGTCGGCCTCGACCATGCCGCTCATGGCGCCGGAGGACTGGCTCCGGGCGGGCGTCGCGCGGATGACGCCGTCGGCGCCGCGCTGCAGCCGGGCCCGGGCGAGGAGCGCGCGGCCGGGGCGCTTCGACACCGCCGCGGTGAGCACGGCCTCGATGACCGGGGCGAAGGGCCGAGGCAGCCCGAGCATCGCCCGGATCACCGGGCGCACGAGCTGCTGGAAGGTGACGAGGCAGCTCACGGGGTTGCCCGGCAGGCCGAAGGTGGGCTTGCCGAAGAGCCGCCCCAAGGCCACGGGCTTGCCGGGCTGCACGGCGACCTTGTGGAAGCGCAGGCCGTCGGAGAGCGCCGCCTTCACGAGATCGGCGTCGCCCATGCTCACGCCGCCCGTGGTGAGGATGAGCTCCGCGTGCTGGCAGCGGGCCAAGGCGGCGTTGAGGCCCTGGGCGTCGTCCGGCGCGACGCCGCAGTGGATGGGCTCCCCGCCCGCCTCGGTGATCATCGCCATCAAGGCGACGGTGTTCGACGACCAGATCTGGCCAAAGCCCAGGGGGAAGCCCGGCTCGACGACCTCGTCCCCCGTGGAGAGCACGGCCACCCGGGGCCGCTGCCGCACCATCACCGAGGGGGCGCCCATCGCCGCGAGCATGCCGAGCTCCGCGGCGCCCAAGACGAGGCCCGCGCTGAGCACATGGGCCCCGGCGCGCACGTCTTCACCCGCGCGGCGGACGTGCTGGCCCGGCTGGACGACCCCACGCACGGTGACCACGCCGTCTGGGCCGCCGTCGGTGTCCTCGACCATGACCACGGCGTCGGCCCCGGCGGGCAGGGGCGCCCCGGTCATGATGCGGGCGCAGGCGCCGGGCACGACGGTCTGTCGGGGCACACCCCCGGCCATGATCGTCTCCAGCACCCGGAGCTGGGTGAGCCCCGAGGCCGTGTCCGCGGCCTGGAGCGCGAAGCCGTCCATCGCCGAGTTGTCCCAAGGCGGGAGATCTCGGGGCGCGTGGGCCGCCTCGGCGAGCACCCGCCCCAAGGCACGATCGAGGCTCACCCGCTCGGCGGGCAGCGCCGTCACGCCGTCGAGGGCCAAGGCGACGGCCTCGTCGAGGCGGAGCATCAGTCCACCTGGACCTTGAGCTTCTGGCCGGGCTGAATCGTCGAGCTCTTGAGGTTGTTCCAGCTCTTAAGCTCGGTGACCGTGCAGCCATGGGCGCTGGCGATGGCGCCGAGGCTGTCGCCCTTCTTCACCGTGTAGGTCTTCCACTGCGCGGTCTCCGCGGGCTTGGCCGCGCTGCCGCCGGAGAGCTTGAGCACCTGGCCGGGGTAGATCGCGCTGGCGCTCTTGAGGTTGTTCGCCGAGACGAGGCTCGACACGCTCACGCCGTAACGCTCGGCGATGTCCGAGAGGGTGTCGCCCTTCTTCACGGTATAGGTCGTGGCGGCCGCGGGGGCGCTGGGCTTCGACGCCGTCCCGGTCGTCCCGCCGCTGGTCATCACGGTGAGCTTCTGGCCGGCCTGGATGTTGTTCGCCGACTTGAGGTTGTTCCAGGCCTGCAGGTCCGCCGTGGTCACGTCGTAGCGGTCGGCGATCGTCGAGAGCGTCTCCCCCTTGGCGACGGTGTGGGTGCGGGAGGTAGGCTTGCTGGCCGTCGTCGTGGTGGTGGACTTCGACGTGCTGGGCTTGCTCGACGAGGAGGACTTCGTGGCGCTCGAGGTCAGGGCCTCGGGCGGCGGCGCCGTGGTGCCCGACCGGGGGATGAGCAGCACCGTGCCGACGGAGACCATGTTCGGGTTGGAGATGCGGTTGTAGCTCGCCAGGGCCGAGGTGCTCACGCCGTACCGGGCGGCGATCTTGCTCATCGTCTCGCCCTTGGCGACGGTGTGCTTCTGGAAGGTCAGGCGCTCGCTCTCGGGCACCTGGGCCAGGGCCTCCTTGAAGCGCTCGGCGGCGCCGACGGGCACCCGCAGGGCGTGCTTGGAGTCCGGCGGGGTCGCGCCGCGCAGGATCGACGGGTTGAGCGCCTGCAGCGCCTCTTGGGAGACCCCGGCGCACTTGGCGAGCACGTCCATGCCGTAGGCGCCCTCGACGACGACGGTGTCGTACTGGGGCGGGGCGTCGCCCTTGATGTTCGTGAAGCCGTACCGCTCGGGGTGTTTGCCGATGATCGCCGCGGCGAGCACCTTCGGGACGTAGTTGCGGGTCTCTTCAGGGATGCTGCCCGTCTCGTAGAGCACCCAGAAGTTCCGGGTGTTGTGGGTCTTCGCGGCCTTGGAGATGCGCGACGGGGCGCAGTTGTAGCCCGCCCAGGCGAGGTACCAGTCGCCGAAGTGGCTCTTGAGATCCTTGAGCAAGGCCGCGGCGGCGGCGGTGGCGAGCTCCGGGTCGCGGCGGTCGTCCACCCAGTAGTCCACGCGCAGGCCGTAGCCCTTCGCCGTGGGGCTGATGAACTGCCAGAGGCCCACGGCCTCGGCCCAAGAGCGGGCGTTCACCGAGAAGCCCGACTCCACCATCGAGACGTAGATGAGGTCCTTGGGGAGCTTCTGGCGCTCCATCTCGGCGTAGATCATCGGCTCAAAGGCCGGCTTACGCGAGAGCCACTTGCCGAACCACTTGCGACCCGAGCCCAAGAAGTAGCGCATCCAGCGCTCGACGTGGGCGTTGGTGACCACGGGGATGTCGAACTCGCCCGGCGCCAGCTTGTCGAGGTGCAGCGGATCGACCTCAAGGGCCTGGAAGGGGTTGAGGTAGAGGCCGAGATCCGGCAGGTGGAAGATGGCCTCGGCGGTGAGCGCGGCCTGCTCGGCGAAGCGCTCCTCGGCGAGCTCCTTCGAGGCGACCTCCTCCTCGGGGGTGAGGGGCACGGCGCGGCCGTCCTCGATGTGATCCCAGATCGACGTCGGCGCGGCGGGCGCCTCGGCCAGGGGGGTGATCACCGGGGTGATGTCCTCCTCATCGGCCTCCACCTCCCCGGAGGGATCCTGGGCGTAGGCCACAGGCGCCAGGGCGCTCAGCGAGAGGCAGGTCAGCAGGGAGAGCAGGCGCATCTTCAGCTCGCAGGTGAGGATGGGTGTTGACATGCCAAGTATAGCGGACGTGCCTCGCCCTGGGCAGGGGGAAGCGCCGGGGTGTGTAGTTTTTTTCGCACCCGCAGGCCGCGGTAAACTGCGCGCGTCCCCCGCTCCCGAGAGCCGCCATGCGCCGAGTCCTCTACACCACCCCCGACGCCGACCCCTCACGCACCGTCTCGGTCCATGACGTCGAGGAGCCAAGCTGCCCCGAGGCCGGGGTGCTCGTCGCCGTCGAGGCCCGCCCGATCAACCCCGCCGACCTGCTCCTGCTCACCGGCCGCCACGTCTTCACCCCCACCCTGCCCGCCCCGGTGGGCATCGAGGGCGCCGGGCGTGTCCTCGCCGCGGGCCCAAAGAGCCGGCTGCGCGTCGGCGACGTGGTCGCTTTGCCTCGGGGCGGCACCTGGGCCGAGCGCCTGGCGTATGGCGACGACGAGGTCTTGCCCCTGCCGCCCGACGTCGACATCGAGCAGGCCGCGATGCTCTGCGTGAACCCCTTCACCGCCGTCGGGCTCTTGGAGGGCCTGCCCGAGGGCGCCACCATCGCCTTAAACGCGGGCACCTCGGCGGTCTCTCGCCTCGTCTTGAGCATCGCCCGGCGCCGGGGCCTGCGGGCCTTGGCCGTGGTGCGCGACGCCCGGGCCGTGGATGAGCTGCTCGCCTTGGGCGCCGCCGCGGCCGTCGTGGACGGCGACGACCTCGCCCAGCGCCTCCAAGCGGCCGCCGGGGCGCCGATCCAGCGCGGCCTCGACGCCGTGGCGGGGGCGGCCTCGGGGCGCCTGTTTGACGCCATCGCCGAGGGGGGCGATCTCATCGTCTACGGCCTGCTCTCGTCGAGCCGGGTGGAGCTGCCCGCGGCGAACCTCGTCTTCCGCGACGTGACCGTGCGGGGCTACTCCCGGCTGCGCTGCTACGCGGCGATGACCCCGGCGCGGCGGGCGGAGATCGGCGCGGAGCTCGTGGCGCTCTTACGCTCCGGCGAGGCGATCACCCCGATCGCGGCGCGATACCCCCTGGAGCGCGCGGCCGAGGCCATCGCCCACCACGAGCGCCCCGGCCGTCAGGGCAAGATCCTCCTCGTGTCGCCGCCGACCCCCGGGGCGACCTGAGCGCGGTGACCGCCCGGGCGCCGTGTTAGCCTTCGTGGTTCGCCCCAAGAGGAGCCCCCGCCGTGGACGCCGCCGTCGTCGTGTTGGCCACCGCCGATGAAGACCGCCGCGCCCTGGTCCTGCGGGAGCTCTCGCGGGCGGGCTTCGCGGTGCTCACCGAGGCGAGCTGGGAGGGCCTCACCCGGCAGGTCTCTCAGCCGGGCCGTGGCCTCGCGCTCATCGACCCCGCCCTGCCTGAGCTGCGCCCGGCCCTCCTCGTCGAGCTGGCGGCCTCTCTGCCCCAGGCCCCGGCCCTCTTCGCGCTCGGGCCCTGCCCACCCCTGGCCGTCGCGGCGAGCGCCCAGCTCCTCACCTTGGCCCGGCGCCACGCCGCGCCGCTCCTCGACGCCGACGAGCGTAAGGAGCTGCGCCTCATGGGCCTCGGCCCCGACGCCTTGGACCTGCTGCAGTCCGCCGCCCGCAGCCCCCAGCCCGTGGCCTTGGAGGGGGAGCGCGGCACGGGCAAACGCCGCCTCGCCCGGCTGCTTCACTCGCTCAGCGGCCGCCCGGGTCCCCTGGAGACCCCCGAGGGTGACCTCCTCGCCGCCCGCCCCTCGACTACGCCGGGCACCTGGTACCTGCCGCGCCTCGATGATCTCGACGAGGTGACCTTCACCACCTTGGCCTCCCGGGCCGCGCGCCACGGTCAGGGCCTCGTCATCGCCACCCGGCGGCCGCTCTCGGGGCAGCGCGGCATCGGCCTCACGCCCCTGCGCCTGCGCCCCTTACGCGAGCGCCCCGACGAGCTCCGCGAGCTCGCGACCCTCTACCTGGAGCGTTACCAGCGCCGCCTGGGCCTGCCCCGCCGCCGCCCCGACAAGGCGTTCTGGGCCTTGCTGCGGCAGTACCCCTGGCCGGGGAACGTCCGGGAGCTGGAGGCCTTCGCCGTGCAGGCGCTCACCTCCACCTCGGGGCCGACCTTACGCGGCGAGGAGCTGCCGCCCCGGGTGCGGGCGCTCGTGGAGCTCGGCGACCGCCCCGCCGCCTTCGACGAGGCCCAGAGCTTCGAGGAGCTCGTCGAGCAGCGCCTCGGGCACCTCTTGGAGGGCCTGCCCCCGGGCGCGGCCTTGGACCTCCACACCCTCGTCGTGGAGTCTACGGAGCGCGCGCTCTTGCGCCTCGTCTTGACCCGCACCGCCGGGAACCAGAAGGCCGCCGCCCAGATGTTGGGCCTCGCCCGGAACACCCTACACACCAAGGCCCTGCACCTCGGCCTCATCACGGCGAAGCCCCGGGGGGGCCGGTGAGCCCCTTGCGCCCCGGGCTCTACGGCCTCGCCGACGCGGGCTTCGGCGACCCCGTCGTGCTCGGGCGGCTCCTGCTCTCGGCGGGGGCGGTGGCGGTGCAGCTTCGGTGCAAAGGCTGGGCCCAAGACGACGTCGCGGCGGCGCTGAGGGCGCTGCAGGGGCCTTGTCGTGAGGCGGGGGTGCCCCTGATCGTGAACGACCACGCGGCCTTGGCGGGCCTCTGCGACGGCGTTCACCTCGGCCAAGGCGACGGCCCCTTCCCGCCTGGGGCGCGGGTGCGTGGGCGCTCGACGCACAGCCTCGCCGACCTCGCCGCCGCCGAGGCCGAAGGCGTGGACTACGTCGGCTTCGGCCCGGTCTACGGCACGACCACCAAGCCCGACGCGCGCTCGCGGCGTGGCGTGGAGGCCTTGACGGCGGTCTGCGCGGCGGCCCGGGTGCCCGTCGTCGCCATCGGCGGGATCACCCTCAGCCGCCGGGACGAGGTGTTCGCCGCCGGGGCGACCTGCGCGGCGGTGATCAGCGGG
>JAKLKD010000203.1 GCA_023150845.1 Myxococcota bacterium
CCACCCGGGTCGCCCGGCGGGCGAAGGCCTCACGGAGCGCGCCCCAGAGCTTGTCCATGGGCTCGTCCCGGCCGATGAGCCGGGGGCGGCGCTGGCCGAAGAGGCGCAGGCTGGCGTCGGCGAGGCCCTGGTTGAGGGCGGGCACGCTCGGGCGCTGCCAGCGCTCGGGCGGCGGCGGCACGGCCTGGGCGCCGAGGGCGAGGCCGCCCCGGGGCTCGACGATCCGAGGCACGTCGAAGCGCGCCGTCGGGGCGTCGGACTGCAGGATGGCGCCTTCAGTGCTGGCGTCGGGGCTGTAGGTGTCGCCGCCGTCGGCGTCGCCGCCCCAGGTGTCGCCCCAGGCGCCGCCCCAGGTGTCGCTCTCGTCCTCGCCGCCCAAGAGGTCGAGGGTCTCGCGGTCCTCGGGGTTGGCGTCGAGCCACATCTGGGCGGTGATGGGCTCGTCCCGGGGCTCGTCCAGCTCGTCGTGTACGCCGAGGCCGCCGCTGGCCTCCCCCAGGCGTAGGAGCGCCCAGGCCGCGTCCGCTGCGCGGCGCACCCGGCGGCGGGGGTCCGGCACCAGGAGCGCCCGCAGCCAGTCGCCGAGGTCACGCGGCGCGCTCACCAGGGGCGGCAGCCAGGTCCCGGCGCCGCCCTCAGGAGGCGGAGCGCCCTGCACGATGGCCCAGATCATCGCCCCGAGGCCGTAGAGGTCGGTCCAAGGCCCCTGGTCGCTGGGGTCGCCGAGGCGCTGCTCCGGGGCCATGTAGCCCGGGGTGCCCTGGGCGAGGGTCGGCGCGCCGTCCAAGGCGCCGATGGGCAGCGACACCCCGAAGTCCATGAGCTTGAGCCCAGGGCGCTGGTCGTTCATGCTGCACCACAGCACGTTCGACGGTTTTACGTCGCGGTGCAGCATCCCCCGGGCGTGGGCGTGGGCCAAGGCGTCGAGCACACACAAGATCGCGGCGCGGAGCACCGGCCAGCTCGGCGGGCGGCCCACCCAGCTCTGGAGCGTGCCCCCCGTCGCCAGCTCCAGGGCGAGGTAGGGGCTCCCGGCGAGCAGGCGGCCCTCGGAGCGCGCCGAGGCGGCCTCGTCGACGTCGCCGTAGTCGAGGAGCAGGCCGATGTTGGGGTGGCTCAAAGAGGCCGTGGCGCGGGCCTCTTGGCGCAGCGCGTGGCGCACGGCCGGGGCGCGGGCGGACTCGGCGGTGAGCACCTTCACCGCGACGGGCAGCCGGGTGGCCCGGTGCTCGGCGCGCCAGACCTCCCCCATGCCGCCCGCCGCTAGGGGGTGGAGGAGCGTGAAGGGGCCGAGGTGAATCCGGTGGTCGTCAGGGCGCACAGCGCGGGATCATACCCCTTGATCGTCGTGATCGCCGAGGTCGTCGGGGTGATCGACGGATTCCAGCGCCGATCCCCCGCCCGAGGTGGCCTCGGCGGGCGCCGGGGATTAATCAGCGGGGGTGAGGAGGTTCACGATGTCGCTTCCGATGTCGCTTCTGCTGTGGTTCCTGGCCGCCTGCGGCTCCGCCCCCACCACCATCGGCGGCGACGCCGAGCTGGTCATCTGGGAGGTCTCGCCGTTCACCGTGGACGCCCCCGGCCTCGACGCCGAGGGCAAGGCCATCGAGGGCGCCAAGGCGCTCCCCGTCTCCAGCTCCGCGCCGGAGATCGTGAAGGTCGGCACCGACGGGCGCCTGCAGTGTGACCAGAACGGCAGCGCCAAGGTCACCCTCGCCCTCGGCGAGCTCAAGCGTGAGCTCAACGTGCAGTGCTTCTTGGTCAAGGAGGTCCGCACCCGGCCCAACCAGATCAAGGCCGTGCTCACCCGCGGCCCCGATGGCACCCTGCGCGGCCGCTCATTGAACGCCGTGAAGACCGAGGTCATCGACAACAACTCCAAGATCATGGAGGGCGTGCCCGTCAGCGTCAGCTCCTCGGACGAGGGCGTCGTGAAGCTCGGCGAGGGCGGCCGCGTGGAGCTGCACCACCCCGGCCTCGCGGAGCTGCGCTTCGCCGCGGGCAAGACGGTGGCCACGGTGCCCATCGAGATCGGTGAGGAGGTCGCCGCCCGGGCGGACCTCGTCGTCACTACCGCCGCGCCCCACGGCATCCCGCTGGAGCCCGGCAAGTACCGCGTCACCGCGGGCGCCGACCAGCCCATCTCCTTGAGCATCGCCGGGACGGACTGCAAGACCGAGCCCGGCAAAGAGCAGCGCCTGGAGTGTGAGGTCACCGCGACCGGGGCCCTGCAGATCCAGAACGGCGGCAACCTCATCGGCCGCGGCCCTGACGCGAAGGTGAAGCTCCGCGTGGTCCGCCTGCCGACGGCGCCGGGCCCGATGAAGACCTCGAGCCCCGTCTCGGCGCCCCCCGCCGCCGGCGCCCCCGAGGCTGAAGGCGCCGCCGAGGCCGACCCCAACACCCCGCCGCCCGCCGCGCCCTGAGGCCCGACCAAGGATCCTTGGCGCCCCCCGCGCTTGCGCGGTCCAGTCGGCGCCTTTATCGTGGTGCGTATGAGCCAGAACACCCCGCGCCGTGGCGCCCTTGGTCGCGGCTTCGCCGCGCTGATCCCCGACGACGTGATGGACGCGCCCGCCCCGGCGGCGCCGTCCTCGGCCCCTCGCGTGGCGGGTCCGCAGAAGGTGCCGCTGGACACCATCCGGCCGAACCCGGAGCAGCCGCGGGCGCACTTTGACGAGGGCGCGCTCAAGGAGCTCGCGGAGTCCATCAAGGTCCACGGCGTGCTCATGCCCCTCGTGGTGCGCCCCTTGGCGGGCGGGGGCTACGCCCTCATCGCCGGGGAGCGCCGCTGGCGGGCCGCGGGGCTCGCGGGGCTCACCGAGGTGCCCGTCGTGCTCCGGGACGAGCTCGGCCCCGTCGAGCAGCTTGAGCTGGCCCTGGTCGAGAACCTCCAGCGGGAGGACCTCAACCCCGTCGAGGCCGCCCGGGGGTACCAGCGCCTGCACAAGGAGTTCTCGCTCTCCCAAGAGGACGTCGCGCGCCGGGTCGGCAAGGACCGCGCCACCGTCGCCAACGCCCTGCGGATGCTGCGCCTGCCGGAGAGCGTGCTGCGCCTCGTGCAGGAGGGCCGCCTCAGCGCCGGCCACGCCCGGGCGCTCTTGCCCCTGGAGGACGAGGCCGCCATCCGCGAGATCGTCTCCCAGATCCTCGCCCGCGACCTCTCCGTGCGCGCCACCGAGGCGCTCGTGAAGGCCCGGGGCAAAGGCCCGGCCCGGCCCTCGCCGCGCCCCCAGGGCCCCGACCCGTCCTTACGTTACGCCACGGACCTGCTCACGCGCCACCTCAACACCGCCGTCGCGATCCAGCCCAAGGCCCGGGGCGCGGGCGGCCGCATCGTCATCGACTACTACACCACCGAGGATCTGGAGCGCCTCATCCGCTCCATCCGTGGGCCGGAGTAGTGTCCGTCGATGAGCGCCCGCTCAGCGGGCTCTTGGGGCGCGGCGCCACCTACGAGGGGGAGCTGACCTTCGAGGGCCGCGTACGCCTCGACGGCACCTTCAAGGGCAAGCTCTCCACCGACGACACCTTAGAGATCGGCGAGGGCGGCCGCGTCGAGGGCGACGTAGACGCCGCGTTTGTGCGGCTGGCGGGCACCATCGACGGCAGCGTGCGGGCCCGGCGACGGCTGATCATCGAGGCCACGGGCCGGGTGATCGGCGCGGTCTACGCCGCCTCTCTGGAGGTGATGCCCGGCGCCCGGCTCTCGGCGATGGTGCAGGTCGGCGACGCCAGCGCCCCCAAGCCCCCCGAGGCCAAGGAGACTCGCCCGTGAGCCCTCGCCCCTTCGTCGTCGTCATCAGCGGCGGCACCGCGTCCGGCAAAACAACCATCGCCCAGGCCCTCGCCGCCCGCCTCGGCGAGCGCGCCCTCTTGGTGAGCCACGACCGCTACTACCGCGACGTCGCCGACCCGCTCACCCACAACTACGACGAGCCCGGGGCCCTGGACACGGCGCTCCTCGTCGAGCACCTCGGCGCCCTACGACGTGGCGAGGCCGCCACCTTGCCGATCTACCACTTCCCGATTCACCGGCGGCTGCCCGAGGTGGAGACCGTCGCCCCGCGGCCGGTGATCCTCGTCGAGGGCCTGTTTGTGCTGGGGGACCCCGCCGTGCGGGCCCAGGCGGACCTCCTCGTCTTCGTCGAGGCCGAGTCCGACCTCCGCCTCGCCCGCCGCTTGCGCCGGGACGTCATCGAGCGCGGCTGGAACATCGACCAGGTGCTCACGCGGTACCTGCGCGACGTGCGGGAGGGCTACCGCCGCTACATCCGCCCGAGCCGCGCCTACGCGAACCTCGTGCTCGACGGCGAGGGCCCGGTTCAGGAGAGCGTCGAGGCCCTGGTGGCCCGGATCCCCTCGACTGACACCTGAGTCTAGCGCCCGGGCCTCTTCGGGGTCTGGGGTCCGGACCTCACGGCGTCGGGGGAGAGCTTGCCCTCGGGGGCGTCGGGCAGGCGGTGAATCTTACGCCGCAGGACGCGGGTGATGGGCCGCATGGACTCCGGGGCCTGGTCGCGGAGCACCCAGCGGTCGTAGGTCTGCTCGGTGAGCTCCCCGCCTTGGAGGTTCTGGTAGACGAGGGGGGCCAGGGCGAGGAGCAGGCCATAGGCCAAGAGTGAGCTCGGCGCGGACACGCCCCAGAGCTGAATCGCCGTGCCGAAGCTCTTCTTGACCCGCACCTTTCGCCCGTTGAAGTCTACGGCCCACAGCTCATCGAGGAGCAGGTGGGCGAAGTAGCCCAAGGCCCCAGCGACGCCGACGGCGGCCTGCATCCCGATGGCCGCCTCACGCCGGGCGGCGACGAGGAACATCAGGCAGCCGAAGATCAAGGTCGCCGGGACGCTGTGAAAGATGCCACGATGAACCGTCATCTTGGTGAAGGCCCACCGGACGGGGAACGCCACGGCCAGGGCCATGAGCACCCAGCTCCCCACAGCGAGCTGCGGCGTCTCGGTGAGGGGGGCGACGCGGTAGAGCGTGGCGCTCGGGATGAGCAGGCTCGCGAGGCCGAAGACGTAGCGGATGGGGCGCCCGTGGTCGTGGTCTACGTCGGGCGCCAAGGCGGCGACGAAGCCGACCCCGGCCACGGCGAGGGCGGGCAGCGGCTTCACCCAGCCCAAGGCCAGAGCCCCGGCGGCGGCGGTGATCCCGGCGACGACCCCGCCGGTGAGGTGCGCGTTGAAGTTGGCCATCGTTGGGCTCCGCCGAGGTTCGACCGGGCACTTAACCGGCGGGGGCGCGGGGTGTCGGCGAGGCCCTCAGCGCTTGATCAGCCGCCCCAGCCCGGCGAGGCCACGCTCCACGGACTCCAGGTTGGGGCCGAAGGAGAAGCGGGCGTACTGCAAGAAGCGGCCGGGGCGGTCGGGGCGGCGGCGGGCGGGGTTCACATCGAAGAACTCGCCGGGCACCACGATGACCTGCTCGTTCAGCGCGGCCCGGAAGAGGCCCATGCCGGTGTTGAGCGGCGCGGGCAGGCGGCTGAGGTTCCCCCAGCAGTAGAACCCGCCCTGGGGCGGCAGGTTCACCTGGATGCCGAGCTCCTCCAGGCCCTCCAACATGCGCTGGCGCTTCGCCCGGAACGCGCGCTGCACCGCCCGCGCCTCGGCGTCCGCCACCTCCCGGCTCAACAGGGGCATCGCCGCCCGCTGGATGGGGTGGGGGCAGCCGCCGTCCAAGAAGCTCCCGGCCGAGGCCGCGGCCTCGATCACCGCCCGGGGGCCGACGGTCCAGGCCAGGCGCCAGCCGGGGTAACGCCAGTTCTTCGTGAGGCCGTCGAGGATGACCACCGGGTCCCGGTCGACGTCGTCGACGTGGGCCGCCGCCGAGGTCGTGAGCTGGCCGCCGATGTAGGTGTAGTGGCTGTAGAACTCGTCGAGGATGAGCGCGCAGTCGAGCTCCCGCGCCACCTGCACCCAAGACTCCAAGGCCGGCCCGTAGAGGAGCTTGCCCGTGGGGTTGCAGGGGTTCGAGAGGATCGCCGCGCTGAGCCCCCGGCCCAGCACCTCGTCCCGGAGCTGGGACGACGAGAAGCTGTACTGGCGGTCGGGGTCGAGCAGGACCGGGATCGGCACGAAGGTGTTGAAGCTCCCGAGGAGCTCCTCATAGGCCGTGTAGTCGGGCAAGAAGTGCCCCACGTTCACCCGGCCCAAGGTCGAGACGAGGCGGGTGAGCGCCACGCGCCCCCCGGCGCTGATCGCCACGTTCTCGCGGGTGTACTGGCTCTTTTTGCCCTGGCGGTAGCGCTGGTTGTAGAGCGCCGCCACGGCGTCCCGGAGCTCGGGCAGGCCGTCCACCGGCGCGTACTCGTGCTGGAGGTCGTCGAACTGGAAGGACTCCAGCCGCGCCGGGCTGCCCTCCAGGGGCCCGGTCTCGGGCGCGCCTTGACCCAGGTTCGCCCAGTCGGGGTGGCCGTGGTGGTAACCCAGGCGCGCGGCCTCGGTCATGACGTAGATGACGCCGGTGCGAGGCACGGCGCGAAACCCGGTCGGGGCAGGGATGGCTCTTTCCATAGGGCCACCGTGTATCCCGAACAACGGGCGAGCGCAGGCGATCACGCGCACCCGCCAAGCACGACCCTTGTCGTGTCAACGGCGCGGGAGCGAAACCAACCCTGCGAGAGCGCGGATCCACTCCCCCACGACCCAGCCGGGACGTGGGGGAGCTGACCGCAGCGATCAGTCGTTGTCGGCCGAGGGGGACTCGGGGATACGACGCACCGCGATGAGGGTCTCCAGGACCGTCAACGCCGCGCGAAGCACCTCGTCGGGCTGATCCGCGAGGAGCCGGTTGATGCGAGCCAGCTCGGGACGACCCGGCCGGTTGTTCTCATCAAAGGTGACAAGCTGCGGCAACGACACGCCCAGGCCCTCGGCAAGACGCGCGAGCGTCTCGAGGCTGGGGGTGCGATGCGCGAGCTCAAAACGACTGATCTCGCTCGTCTTGATCCCTTCAGCGCGGGCACCAAGCTCAGCTTGGGTGAGCCCAGCGTCTTTACGAAGGGTGCGAATGCGACGAGCGAGCTGCTGGCGTACCTGGTCCATCTTGACTCCGCCTTGAATCCGTCCTGGTGGAACTCGAACTCTCACTCACGTTGGTGAACCGCTAGACACGCTCTGCGCCTTGGCGGATCCCCTCCCTTATAGTCCGGTTGACCCGGAATGGTCAACCCGCCTATGAAATCTCTTGCACTGTGAAGTCAAGGACTGTCCGGGGCGACGCAAAAAAGCTCAAGAACGACGCGCGGGAGTCGTGATCTCACCCCCTGTCGCCGCGGCGCGGGGGCCTTGTGTGGAGCGCGTGAAGCGGGCGTGTGGAGATCCCGCCGCGGCGCGCCGCGCCTTCAGGGGGCGCTGGGCGCCTCGTAGAGCTGAATCAACAGGTCGATCGCCCGCGGATCATCGGCCTTCACCCGGCCTCCTAAGCTGAGCGCCTCGACCTCCTCTTCAGTCCAGACCTCACTCGTGAGCCCGTTCTCATCGACCCAAGACGCGCTCCCCTCCGCCGCCGCGGTGAGCATGGACGCCGCGTGGCCGAGCCAGCCGCCCATGACGTGGTCATTACGCGCCTGCACCCTGCGGTAGCGGCCCGTGTACGCGCCGATGTGCAGGGCGGCGCTGCGCTCTTCCCACCACAGCTCGTCCGTGGCGAGCTCGGTGAGGGTCTCTTGGTTTCGGGTCGGGGCGTGCTCGAGGTCATCGGGCAAGAGCGCGGGCCCCTCGATGTCCATCACCGCCGTCGGGCGCAGGTCGGGGTGCCGGGCGAGGGCCCCGGCCAAGGTCGCGATCCCGAAGGAGCGGCTGCGGGCGATGACCTGGTCGGGATCGACCTCGGGCTGGGCGGCCAAGGTGCGCATGAGCGCGGCGAGGTCGTCCTGCTGCACGGGGCCGTTGTGGTCCTCCGCCCCGCCGCTGAGCCCCCGGCCGCGGGGGTCAAAGGTCAAGACGACGAGGCCGGCGCGGGCGAGCTGCTCGACGGCGTCGGAGCTCTGGATAGGCAGGCCCGGCTCAAAGCCCGGCGGGATGAGCAGGAGCCCCGGCCAGCAGCCGTCCCCCGGCGGGCGGATCAGCTCGGCGGCGAGGACGACGCCGTCGTCTAAGGTCACGCGCAGCTCCTCGCGGCGCAGCCGAGACTCGTCGTCGGTGAGGCGGGGCGCCTCGGCGACGCAGCCGGACTCGGGCCAGGCCGACGACGGCGTGAGCGACGTCGGCGCGCAGGCGATCATGTGGAGGAGGAGGAGCATCTCCCGTAGTGTGCACGATCTAAGGCCGAGGCGCAGGAGCGAAGCGCCGCCCTTGTTACCCTTGGGCATGTCCTCCTCGTGGTCTCGGCGACTTGCGCTCCTCGGTGGGCTGCTCCTCGGCGCGCTCGGCGCGGAGGTCGGCGTGCGCCTCGCGGGCGTCGAGGCGCGGCTCCTCACCCCGCTGGTGCCCCTGCAGGTGAGCGACCCGGAGCTCCACGCCCCCGTGGACGACGACGAGCGGCTCTACGGACTGCGCCCGGGGCTCAGGCTCACGCTCCCGCGCCCGGACGGCGGCCCGGACCGGGCGGTGACCACGGGCGCCCTCGGCCTGCGCGGCGCGGATCGCCCGCTCGACGAGGAGGCCCTGCGGGTGCTCTGCCTCGGCGGCTCGACGACCTTTGGCGCCACGGTGAGCGACGACGAGACCTGGCCCGCCCAGCTTGAGCGCGCATTGGCCCGGCGCGGGCGCCACGCCCAGGTCTATAACGCCGGGGTCAACGGCTACATGACCCGGCAGAAGGTCGCCTGGGCCCTTGCCTTGGCCCCGACCCTCCGCCCGGACGTGGTGATCGTCGAGGTCTACAACGAGGGCCGCCGGTTCTTGCAGCTCGGCGACGACCCCCTCCACCGGCTGCGCCGCGCCCCGGGCCTCTGGGCGGAGTGGGTCTGGGGGGCGCCTGAGGGCGACGCGGCCTGGATGCCGCTCTGGCGCGCCTGGGCCGGGCTGCGGGTCGGGGTGATCGGGGTCAACCGGCTGCTCGTCGGGCGCGGAGACTGGGATCCCGCCGGGCCGCTCATCGCGCGGGCCGCCGAGGAGGATGACCGGGCGGCGCGTCGGCTCTCGCGCCAACTGGGCGAGGCGCGGGTGATGGGGCTCATCCCCCCCGCGGGCGGCCCGGAGCTGCCGTTGCCAGCGCTCGACCTGCACGCCCGGTACGGGGACGTGGGGGAGCCCTTCGGATCGGCGGGAAGGGAGGTTCATCCTACGCCGGAGGTCTATGGCTGGTACGCTGAAGAGATCGCCGCGACCTTGCTCGGAGACGGGGCGACTCTGACGTCACCATGAACGGATCGGCGTCAGAGCCGCCGCGCGCCGGGCCGTGGGTTAGCTTAGGTCCGTATGTCCGAATCGTCGCTCCCCCTCGGCGCCCTGAAGCTCCAGTCCCTCATCGGGCGTGGCGGTGTTGGGGAGGTGTGGCAGGCCGTGGACGCCCTCGGGCGCCTGCCCGTCGCGGTGAAGGTGCTCACCCACGGGCGCTACCGTGAGCCCGAGGTGCTCGACGCGCTCCAGGCTGAGCTGTGCCGGGCGGCGCGTCTGGATCACCCGGGGATCGTGCAGCTCTTCGGCTGGGGCCTCGTAGACGGCGGCCTCGCCCAGGCCACCCGGGGCGGGCTGCCCGAGGGCGCGCCGTATGTCGCCATGGAGCTCGTCACCGCGGGAAGCCTCCAGACCTACGCCGCGCGGCTCGGCTGGGAGGACCTCCGGGGGCTGCTCTTGGGGGTGCTCGACGCCTTGGCCCACCTGCACGCCCGGGGAATGCTGCATCGCAACATTAAGCCCGCGAACGTGCTCTGGGGCGCGCCCCGGGACGCCCGGCCGGGGCCGAAGCTCGCCGACATGGGCCTCGCCAGCCCCCTCGACCTCGCCCGCGCCCCGGCCCGCGCCCGGGTGGCGGGGGCCCCGGCCTACCTCGCCCCGGAGCAGTTCAGCGGGCGCTGGCGAGAGCTTGGCCCAGAGACCGACCTCTACTCCCTCGGCGTCGTGGCCTGGGAGTGTGTGACCGGCGTGCTCCCGTTTCGGGGGTCAAGCGTCTACGGCATCCGCCAGGGCCACCTCAAGGGCGCCTTGCCTGCTCTGCGCCCCCGCCTCGCCGTGCCGACGGAGATGGGGGAGTGGCTCGGGCGGCTCTTGGAGAAGGAGCGCGGGGCGCGGTTCGGGTCCGCCGCCGAGGCCGCCGAGGCTCTGCTCGCCTTGGGCCCCCCCGTCGCCGCCGAGGAGCTGGCGAGCCTGGAGCTGCACTCCGCCGAGGGGGAGGGCTGGTCCCGGGCCCCGGCCTGGTGGCTCAACGACGCGCCCTCCTTCGTGTGCCTGAGCCCGCGCCCGCCCGCCGGGGAGCTCTGGGTGAGCGACGACGTGCTGCGCTCCGCCGAGGAGGCCGTAGACGCCGTCACCCGCGCCCGGGGCAGCGCCGTGCCTCTGCGCTCCGCCGCCGTCGAGGCGAACAACCTGCGCCCGGTGAGCCTCTTCGGGCGAGACGCCGAGCGCCGCGACCTCTGGACGGAGCTGGAGCAGGCCCTCGTCGAGGGGCGCCCGCGCCTCGTCGTGCTCCACGGCCCCGCCGGGGTCGGGCTCAGCCGCCTCGGGCGCTGGGTGGGCGAGCGCGCCCAGGAGCTCGGCGCCGCGGGGGCGGTCTCCGGCGTGGCCGACCCGGCCCGGGGCCTCGTCGGGCTGGTGAGCGGCTGGGCCCAGGCTGAGGGGGCCGGGGTTGAGGACGCCGAGGCCCTCATCGCCGCCGCCTTGGCCGCGGAGTCCGGCGAGCAGGACCCCACCCTCGCCGCCGCCTTGGCCGGGTGGATCTCCGGCGGCGGCCCGCCCCGCGCCGCGCCCCGCACAGCCGAAGGCGCCCCCGTCGCCCTGCTCGGCTGGACCCGGCGGATGCTCGCCTTGGGGCCCCTCGTGATCTGGATCGACGACGCCCCCCGGCACGCCGAGGCCGCCGCCTTCGCCCGGGCCGCGCTCCGGGAGACGGGGCCGCTCCTCGTCGTGCTCACCGCCCGGGACGAGGAGCTCGTGGGCCGCTCCCCTGGCGCCACGGCGCTCAAGGCGCTCACCGGGAAGCCCCGGGTCACCCGGCTGCGGGTCGGGCCCCTCGCCCCGGAGACGGGCCGGGCCTTGGGGCGGCACCTGCTCCTCGGCGTGGAGGAGTCGCGCTGCGATCCCCTCATCGTCGGCTTCGTCTCGCCGAGCGTCGCCATGGAGGCCACCCGCGCCTGGATCGAGGACGGCGCCTTGTCCGCCGCGGAGTCGGGCCTCGCCTGGACCGCGCCGCCGCCCTCGTCGCCGCCGGAGCGCCCGCTGGAGCTGACCCTCGGCCGCCTGCGCGCCCTGCTCGACCCCCCGGAGGCGCGCGCCGCCTTCGCCGTGGCCGCCGCCTTGGGCCGGATCGTGCCCGAGACCCTCTGGCGCGCGGCCTGCGCCGCCCTCGACGCGCCGCCGAGCCCCGCGCTCACCACCCAGCTCTGCCGCCTGGGGATCTGGGAGGACACCCCCGGTGGCTGGCGCTTCACGACGACGACGGCGCTCGACGCCGCGGCCTTGGTCTCCGAGCGCGGCGGCCTCAAGGAGCGCGCCCACCGCGCCGTCGCCGAGGCTTTGCGGGCCCAAGACGGCTCGCCGGAGCGTGTGGCGTTTTACTTAGAGCGCGCCGGGGACGACCCCAGCGCGGAGCTGCTCCTCGCCGCCCGGGATCGCCGCCGCCGGGGAGACCCACGGGGCGCCGCCTCGCTGTTGGAGGCCCGGACCAAGGCCCTCAAGGCCAGGGGGATCACGCCGAGCGCCGACGCCCAGGCCGAGGCGCACCTGGAGCGCGCCCGGGGGCTGCGGGTCTTGGGGGAGCTCGCCCAGGCCAAACGTGCCGGGGAGCAGGCGCTGCTCACCGCTGAGGCGAGCCCTGCCCTTCGGGCCGGGGGCATGGCGGAGCTGGCCCTCGTCGCCGCGAGCCTCGGGGAGGGCGCCGTCGCCACCCGCCTCGCCGCCCAGGCCATCGACACCCTGCGCCCCCTCGGCCCCTCTGAGGCCCTCGGCGACGCGCTGCGCGCCGCCGCCGCCCTCACCATCGACCCCCAGCGCGCCGAGGCCCTGCTCAACGAGGCCGTCGAGGTCTTCGACGCCGCGGGCTGCCCGCTCTGCGCCGGGGACGCCCTCGCCCGGCTGGGGCAGCTCGCCATGGCCGCTGGCGCCGCGGACGAGGCCGGGACACGGCTGCGCCGGGCGCTGAGCCGGGCCCGCGCCGCGGGGGACATGCTCGCCGAGG
>JAKLKD010000204.1 GCA_023150845.1 Myxococcota bacterium
GGGTCACCTCCGAGCTCGGCGACAAGACGGGGGCGCTGGAGGCCTTTGATCAGGCCCTCCTCCTGGCGCGCGCCCTCGGCGACCGCGCTCTACAGGCCAGCGCGCTCAACAATATGGGCCGGATGCACTTCGCGCTGGGCGACCACACACGGGCGCGCTGGTGTTTTGAGCAGGCGCTGCTCCTCTACAGCGACCTCGGCGACCTCCGTGGAGAGGCCGCCATGCAGAACCAGATCGCCGTGTTGTACACCACCCTCGGCGACCACCCAGGCGCGCTGGCGCGCTACGAGCAGGTCGTCGTCCTCGAACGCGCCCTCGGTGATGGCGCTGCAGAGGCCAGCGCGCTCAGCAACCTCGGGTCGGCGTACAAGGCCGTCGGCGACTACCCGCGGGCCCTGGAGACCTACGAGCAGGCTCTCAAGCTCCGACGGGACCTCGGCGACCGCGCGGGGGAGGCCGCCGCGCTCTACCGCATCGCCGCGACGTATGACGCCCTCGGCGACACCAAGCGGGCGATCCAACACTACGAGCGGTCCCTCGCGCTGCGCCGCGCCCTGGGCGACCGCGCGGGGGAGGCCGAGGCGCTCACCAACCTCGCCAAGATCGACGCCCGCCTGGGGGACACGAAGCGGGCGCTGGAGCGCTACGAGCAGGCCCTCGATCTTCAACGCGCCCTTGGCGACCGCGCTGGGGAGGCCCTCACGCTCCTCAACATCGGGTTGTTGTACTCCGAGCTGGGGGACCACCCGCAGGCGCTGGAGCATTTCGAGGCGTGCCTCACCGTGGCGCGCGCCATTGGCGACCGCCCTGGAGAGGCCGCCGTGCTGATTCTCGTCGCCAACGAGGCCTTCTGGCTCGGGGACAGGGAGCGGGCGTTGGCGCTTCTTGAGCAGTCCCTCCTCGTGAGACGTGCCCTCGGCGACCTCGCCGGAGAGGCCGACTCGCACACCCGCATCGGCGCGGTGTACGCCGACCTCGGCGACCACAAACGCGCGCTGGAGCACTTCGAGCGGGCCCTCGCCCTGCACCGCGCCCTCGGCGACCGCGCGGGCGAGGCCAACACCCAGCGCAACCTCGGCATGGTGTACGAACTCCTCGGCGACTCCAAGCGGGCGCAGGAGCACGGCGATCAAGCCCACGCCCTCACGCCCGCCGCGGACGGCCCTTAGGCGCGCGGGGAGGGGGCGCGGCGGTGGTGGGCTCGGCGTCGTTTGTCTCGCGCCAAGCCGCCAAGCCGCCAAGAGGTCTTGGGTGCCCCCGACGCTCGCCGCGAGACGGAGGGGGCTGGGCGTCCCGCTCCGCTGCCGCCGCCCCGTGACGGCGCGCTCAGCGCGCGCGCATCACCGCGAGGTCGGGGACGATCTGGGCCAGCTCGGCCTCGCTCAACAGCGCCCGGGCGCTGGCGACGAAGCGGGTCCACCCCGCGTCGAAGCTGATGCGGGCGGCGTCTAAACGCACCCGCGCGGCGCGCTGGCCGCTGAGCGCCCGCTGATACGCCGCCCAGTGGATCTGGCCGTCGGCGACCTGGGACTTTTGGGTGGCGAGCAGGGTCGGCTCGATGGTGATGGTGGAGCCCGCCTCATACCGCACGATCATCTCGGCGATGACGGTGAGCTCCTCGCCGATGTTGAGCCGGACCACCTCCGTGCGGGTGCGGCCCCCGCAGAGGCGCTCAAGCTCCTTGAGCCCGGCCTTGCCAAAGCGGGCCTCGACGTCGAGCGCGATGAGGCGCTGGGTCTCGTCGATGAGGGCGTCCGAGGTGACCGAGGCGTTGTGCTCCGTCTTGACCTCGCTCTGCAACGAGCGGTGCGCCTCGATGGCCTCCTCGTACTCCGTCGCGGTGGGGCCGAAGCTGCGGTCGTAGACCTTCTTGAGCTGAGGGTCGGCGTCAGGTGAGGTGAAGTACGCCAGGGCGAGCTGCAGGATCAGCGAGCGCTCCGCGTCGTTCTCAGGGCGAACAGTCGCCATGCGGGTGTCTCCGTTGTTGAAGGCGACCTCTACGATACCGTGAAGGGCGGCATGATCGCAAGCGCCGCGCGGAGATTCTCGCGCGCCCGCACGACGACGGCGAGGCCCGGGCCGTCGCCCCCTTGGGGGTCGGCGCTGGTGTTTAGGGGCGAGCCGTCGCCGCCTTGGGGTTTAACGCCGCCGCTCAAGAGCGATCCGTCGCCGCCTTGGTGTTTAACGCCGCCGTTCAAGGGCGAGCCGTCGCCGCCTTGGTGTTAAACGTCGCCGTTCAAGAGCGATCCGTCGCCGCCTTGGTGTTAAACGCCGCCGTTCACGGGCGATCCGTCGCCGCCTTGGTGTTAAACGCCGCCGTTCAAGAGCGATCCGTCGCCGCCTTGGTGTTTAACGCCGAGGCCCCACCGCTCGCCAGAGGTTGGTCTCGCTCGCCGCCCCAGGATCGCGCCGCGCCGACCGAGCGCCCTCCAAGAACAATCCATCTGAACGATCCTCAGCGGGGGGCGCGCGCCGCGCCGCTCCAGCAGGGGCTCTGCGGGCTCACCCCGGCTGGGGCAAAAACTTAGGGTACACCGGGCGCTTGCGCCGACGCGCGCTCGACCGCTACGATCGCGCCCGGCACGCAGACCCCCCACCCCAAGGACATCACTATGAGCGCGGTCACCACTCAAGGCTCCACCACCACCGTCCGGGGCGTCGTCCTCGACAAGGCGACGAATGCGCCGGTCGTCGATGTCATCGTGACGGCCTACGACAAGGATCTGCTCACGGAGGATGACTTCTTGGGCATCGCCCCGACGGACGCCCAGGGGCGGTTTGAGATCCAGTTTGATCAGCGCGCCGTGGGGGACCTCCTCGGCCGCGGCGCGGATCTGTATTTCACCGTGCTGGATGGTGGCACGCTCTTGGCGAACACCCGGAACAACCCCATCAACAACGCGGGCCCGGACACCCCCGACATCGTGCTCTTGGCCGACCTCTCCAACGACAAGATGCGCGGCCTCATCAACCTCACCCCCGCGCCGGGCTGGGTGGGCGGCTTCGCGCAGTCAAACCCCAACTTCGCGTACCCCACGCCGGATCTGTCCTCCTTGCCGGTCACGGGCAACCGCGACAACATCCCCAAGCTCGTGCGCCAGCAGAAGGTGGTGTGGCCCGAGTTTAGCTGGAACTCTGTGCCGGATGGCCAGAACAAAGAGCGCTGCTACCAGATGTTCGCCCCCGACATCTCCCGCCTGGGCTACGACGCCGAGGGCCGGGTCTACGCCATCATCTGCCCCCAGCAGGCCGTGGTGGCGCCGCAGCTCGGCGCGATGAACGTCGAGGTCACGGTCACCGGCGTGCGCGGCTGGGCCGACGAGACGACCCGCACCTTGGCCGCGGACATGTCTGTGCAGGGTCGCATCTGGTTCAGCCCGAGCGCGCACGAGAAGCCTATGGTCAAGCGCCTGCTCGGCCACTTCGGCGCCAACGGCCTGCCGTTCCCGTCTACGAAGGCCAAGGCCATCATCGTGAAGACGTCGCTCGTGGGCGACCCGAACCAGCCGCTCTTCCCGCTCATCAAGGGTCAGACCGACCGCTTCCCCATCCCCGCCTTCGCCCAGCACAACGATCTGGCGTTCACTGTGGGCCATCTGGACGTCGAGATCGGCGCCGTGACGACTACGGGCGTCGCCAAGGTGGACGAGTTTAACCAGGCCGTCCTGGACATCTTCAACCTCGGCTCAGGCAACATGCTCAAGCAGTTCAACGTGCTGAGCTGGAACGTCTGGTTCACCGCGCCCGAGCTCGTCGATCAGGCGGAGTGGGCGGCCCACGCCGAGTACTGGCGCACGTCGCTCGACGCCGACCACGGCAGCCCCGACGGCGAAGCCAGCCCGGCGCGGTACTTCGACGGCTCCCCCTTCAAGCCCGTGAAGACCATCGAGGAGGAGGAGGAGGCGATTCTTGCGGCGTGGATGAGGAAGCACCTCTGAGCGGCGCGGGTGAACGTCCTCAGCCCCGCGGCTGAGGACGTCGCCGACGACCACGACGGCGGCAGGTCGACCGTACCAGCGCGCCCGCTCGACCCATCGCCGTCGTGGTAATCCACTCGGCTTGGCAGGATAAGCCGTGCTGGCCGACGCCTTCGAGGGGACGGGGTGCCCTCAACGAGGTAATTCACGCCGGTCTGTCGAACATCGCTCAGCCCGAGCAGGAGGTGTTGCCGTGCAGTCTGAGGTTGTCGCTGGCGACATCAGCCGCGTGGAGCCCTATGGCCTGTACGTTGTTACGCCGCGTGGCCGGGTGCTCGTGTTGATCCCCGACATATCAAGGGAGCCCATTCGTGACCTAGGCCTCAGGTTCGTGGTTGGCCAGCGTGTGCGGCTTCGGCTGGTGAAGTTTGTTGAGGAGCACGGGATGTACAAGGGGTCGATGATGGACCTCGGCGAGGAGTGAACCGTGCGCCCGAGGGGGCTCCGTCGCCGGTCGAACCATGCGCGCGGCGACGAGGCCATCTGTGCGCGTGCGTCGATGGTGACTGACGCAGGTCGCCAAGTGAAGCGTCCCGAATGACCTCGCGGAGCACCAACGATCGTCGCGCCATGGACCGCTCATACGGAGAGGCTCGGGCCACAACACGCCAAGAGGCGGGGAGAAACCCCGCAGACAGTGAACCAAACAAGTCGCGAGGCGTCTGCGGGCGCTGGCAATACCACGCAACGCTTGGCGAGGCCTCCGCTCATTCGTTACATAGAGAGGCGCTTAGTCTTCAGACGGGTGAAGGACTCCGAGACCTCCGACGGGAGTGAACATGACCATGCACCGTTCCCTGCTGATCGCCGCTGACGGCGGCATAGAGAGGGTTGACGAGACGCTCTACGAGCTGAATCTCGGCTCGACAGCACCTGAGGTGATGGTGGCGGAGCTGGAGTTGTTGGTGTCTGGGTTGGCGCCTTCAATCACCCTGCGTCATCGTTCGCACAAGCTACAGATAAACGTCTCGTGCGGCGACGTGGCCGGCCGGGCCATGGCCGAGACCACCACGGAGAAGCTCGCCCTGACCTTAAGTAAGACCGAGATTGGCTACTGGCTCGCCTACTTTGCACGTTACTACCGCGACGGGGTCGCTGAGGTGGACCACATCGACGTGGAGGCTGTATCGACCAAGGGTGTGGGCGTCGATGTACGGCTCCGTGTGGCGCGCAGCGCCCCGGCGGTGAGCCCTGAGGAGGCGCGTCGTCGGCTAGGCGGGTGACATGCTTCCCTGAATCATTCTGCTCAGCCTTGGCCTACGACCGCTTGGCCCGGGTGACCTCCTGCGCGCGCGGCGAGTGATGAGAACAACCTTCATCAGCGACGGAGAGGCCGAGATGTGGGACAGAACGGAGCTTGTCACGCCATGAAGTTCATCGTTCCGACGACCGACCATGAGCGCCATCTGAGGCTGTTTCAAGGCGGCACGGTCAAGGTCTGGATGTTTCACGTCAGCCTTCGCAGGCTGGCTCTGCGAGTTCAACTCAACGACGAGCCGCGAGCGCTCTACATTGTGTGCCCTGGGTGTGTTCATATTCACGTTCCGTTTGTTTGGAGGGAGGCTTCTTTGAGCGTCTCCAATTCCGTCGACGAAGAAACGCAGCAGGGCGTCGTTGAAGTCGCTGACCATGGGGCTGGTTTTAAGCTTCAGTGTGATTCAGTGGCGATGGCCTTGGGGGCAGTGAACGAGCTCGATCTATCGTTCGAGGGTTTTCTTGATGCCTCTTCACCAGATGAGTAAGCTGCCGCGCGTCTCAGCGCGCTTCGACCGCCACGCGGTAGTTCGTTACGCTGGCCTAAACCCGAATCCTCAGGAGTGTAAAGAGTGTTCTCAACCCAGTCTCATTCAGAGAACCTCGCGCTGCTCCGCGCGATCGTGGAGGCCAAGTTTCACAGCGCACCGAACGACACCGATGTGCCGGGGAGCGCGATCCTGGCCCGACTCGCTGTTCGCCTGCGGGAGGCCCTGGTGGCGGAGGAGGTTCGCCTGGAGGGGGCGAGCGCGGCGGCGCGGTGGCGAGAGTGGGCCGCGATCGGCCCAGAACGAGCCGAATGGTCGGGCGCGCTGCGCTTCGCCAGCGAAGCCTGGCGTGACGTTTGGGCTGGTTGGTCGGAGGAGGAGCGCATCGCGGCGGCGACGGATCTCCTGTCCCCCTTCGAGCCTGAGCCGAGGCAGCTTCAGGCGTTCCTCGCCGCGGCGGCCGCGGCGATCGCCGGGGGCAGGGGTTGAGCGCGCGCCGTAGGCCCTGCGACGCTCGCGGTCATCTTGCTTACACGTCCCCCCAGCTCAAGTGGAGGCCAGTTCGTTTGCCCTGCGACGCTCATACGACCGCGCTCTTCCTCGGCATGAGCGCCCATGTCTTCGTCGGACCTTCGTCGGATCTTCGTCTGAGCGTGGCCACCTGGACTCCGCATCGCGGCGCGATCTTTGGGCTCAACTTGAGCTAGGGGAAGTGGTCTAATGCATCGACTGGTCGTGGCGCGGCGGATAACGTCTTGCTCGACATGCATGGCAGCGTATTCCGTCCAGAGGCGGGCGAGCCGCTCGGAGATCTGACTGAAGGCGGCTCAAGACTGATCAAGGTGGAGGTGTTATGGCCCGCTCGTGGAAGCACTTGTACGTCGTGTTCCGGGTTGAGGGTGACTCGGTCAGCTTCAGCCAGGGGCAGGATCCCAACTTATTCATCACCATCAAGGAGATCGTCGATACTGCGGACGAGGCCGCTGCAGAGGTAAAGCGGCTTGATGCCCTGAACTCGGGCAAGGGTTGCCGATACATCTTTCAGTCGGCCAAATACTTCGCGGGCAGTGGCCCGTCGTCGGATGGGTGAGAAGGCTCGCCACAAGTGGTATGAAGGTGCCGATACGCCTATAGAATGGTGGGCCAAAGTTGAGAACAGCCACACTCGGCGCGCTACTCAATACAATTGGTGGCCTCCTCCTCCGAAGGCCGCAGAACCATCATCTCATCTGGTGCACAATGACGAACGACATGAAGGGTCCGGGCTAGAAGCAGGTCGACTTGTACGGGTCCGTGGCCATCTCCCGCCTATGCGGGGAGTACGTGATCTACGACGTGCTGCGGGTTCCAGGGACCCAGTACCGCATCAAGATCTTCGAGCGGGAGGCCGACTTCCTCGCTCTTCCGAATCTGAGGTTTCGTGCCCTCGATGGAAGCGTGGACGGGACCTGCGGTTTAGGGGCGACTGAGGTGGAGGCGCTTCAAGATGCCATCGCGCGCGTGAGCGAGCTGTTGGCCTCGCGTCCGAGGTGGGAAGAAGGCGACCTCGACTGGATCGATCCGCGTGACTTCTGACCCGTCGATTCGAGGCAAGCTCGCCCCAGACCTCGCCCCAGACCTCGCGCACCCGCCTGGTTCGCGACCCGTTCCACGTTCACCCTCCCCCTCTCAACGTGACCTCCATCCACCCCGTGCGCCCAGCTCCGAGGCCCCGTCGGAGCTGGGCGAGCCGTTTGCCGCCGCCGACCCGAGTGGTTTAAGGCTCCAACGGTCACCAAGACATCAGGCCCCCGCTTGATGCCCTCCGCGGCGGCGGGTTCTTCACGTTGGCTCCTGCTGCGGTTGCCGTGGGCTTTGGCTTGTACACCCATGGCACGCTCGCGATGGGCTCTCGGGTCGCATGAGGGCTGCCGGATGAACTGAACTACTCAAGATCGGAAGGTTATGGTTCCAGGCCAGCGGCTCGAATTCCCGGCGAGCCTCCCTTCAGGGGGAGCCGAGGTCTACCGTTCATGGCAAGGTGCAGAGTCGGCGCTATGTTAAAGATGGTTATCCGAGTATCGATCGTGATCTTCCACGCCAGAACGAGAGCGGACAAGGCGCAATTGACCACGCACATGACCGGAGCAGGCCCGCCAACGGGGGCGCACCTTCAAGCGGTGATCGTGGCTTCCCTCGTTCTCCTCAGTTAGACCCTCCTCCTCCTCAACCCTGGCTGACAGGGTCGCCTTCTCGACGGAGTTCCTGTGGAAATCGCTCGCTCAAAACATGGCGTTCTTGCGGGTCCTCCCTACCATGACGGCGTTCTAAAGTCTCTGCTCCTCGCGCGAGGAAAGGCGTCTCTTTGCATTGTGTCCACAGATGGAAGCGCCATACTGATTGAGGTTTCCAGCGTCAGTTCTCTGAGTGTTCTTGAATTTGTTGAGGATTCGATCGTCAACACAATTTATGCGCTTGACCGCAGCGCCTTGGTTCATGCGGGTGGCGTTCATGATGATATTCTCGAAGGCCTAAAAAATAGGCTGCTGTGTGGCGTGGATTCGTTACGGGATACAGATGTTGTATTCGTGTTGGAATGCTCAAATGGGGCAGACATTATTCTGGTAGGTGAATCCGTAAGTTGGTCTCGTTCAAGCGGGAGCGCCTTCGTTCCCGAACCATCGCGGGACAACCACCGAGGCGGGTGACGACCTTGACGGGACCGGAAACATCGTTCATGTTCGTCAGAGATGATGGGAGTTACACTCGCCCATCTCACGTTGATCTTGAGACGGCGCGACGGACAACGTGCAGAAAAAGGCCAAGGAGAACCCATTGGTGCACCTAAGCTACACTCTTCGCGCTTCTGGAGACAGCTTCTCGCCTGCTGCGGCGGAGGCTCGCTGCGGAGTTCAGTTCTCAGAGAAGGGCGAACGCGGTGAAGTCGCGACAACTGGGCGATAGCGACGTACAATGAGCTATCCCCCCGTTGATGTCTCGCTCACCTCTGACGCCGAGCGCGTCAACGTCGAGCTTCGCGTCTATTGCGGTGACATCGATCCTTCTGACGTTACGGCGCGGCTTGAAGTGCCGCCCACGCTCACGATACGGCGCGGCGAGACGATGACCAACTCAATTGGGATCACCCGAACACATAAGCTCAACGGGTGGTTCTTGGCCTCAGAGGGGATGGTGACCTCAACTCGGCTGGAGGACCACCTCGTGTGGTTCGTCGCTGTTCTCACCCCCGCTGCCCCGGCGCTCACCGCGCTGCTCGTTTGCCCGGGAGTCAGCGCGGTCGTCGTCTGTACGCGTTGGAGCGCCGTTTCGGGAACGTCGCTGCCGATCACCGTCCCTACGCTGAGGCTCTTGGCGGAGCTGGGCATCGACCTGCACGTCAACTTCGCCTGCTACGAGGAGGGGGACGCGAGATAGGAGAGCAGACCGTCCGCCCTGTCGCCTGGGCGTGAGCGTGATGACGCGCCGCGCACGCCCCTGGTGAGGCCGTCGTCCGGCCGCGAGGCGCGGGTGTTCTTGGCGGTTCGACGGGCCACGGTGGACCCCGTTACACTCCTCGCTGCTCAGGAGGCTCACTCACCTCCTCGCACGAGACCAGCGGCGGTCTCACAGCAGACAACGCCCGAACGTACGGCCAAGGAGAGCGCAGATGGGGACACCCCCGATGGTTCGGACCTTAAGGGACGCCCAATTCCAGCGCGCGAGGTTCATGTGTACGGGTGAGCAGCTCGCCGAACTGCTCACGACCTGTTCAAACGCCGCGCCGGGGCTGCTGTGGTGGGCAGCCGATGTGCAGGTAACAGGCGCCATGGACCTCTGGAGTCCGTATCGACCGCAGGCGCCTAGGCTGCTCGGCGGCGTGGACCAGCTCCTGTCGAAGCTTAGAGCGGTGGACCAGCTCCAGTCTGGAGTGTTTCTCGGCCAGAGACCGAGCCGCCAAGCGCCGCCGATCAGGGATGGAGGGTTCTGGACAGAGGACGACGATCCCGTCGAGAGCGGCGGTGTACAGGTGGAGGTGCGAGCGTTCGATACCTCGTATTTCCTCCTTTACTGCTGGGACGAGACGATCTTGGCGGCGCTGGATGTTCGATTCTTCTCGGGTCGACAACCGTGATCTGGGCTCGGAGCGGCCCAGCCGTACCGTCCCCCGCGTGATCGACCTCTTCGTCGAGGCGAGGTGGCTTGGATCGAAGTACACCCCACAAGCTCAAGTGGAACCCGCTCGATGGCCACAGCGCCGATAAACTCTACGCTTCCTGATAAGAGCTGATCTGTTGAAGCTCCCGTCGAGTTTGTGGGGTATATTTGTGCTGCGCTCATTCAGCACAATTGTGGGCCATCCGCGCGTATGGCCATGCAACCCCTCGAACAGGTGAACGACCGATGACGACGCCTACTGACGCGGCCCGCGAGCTTCTACTGGGCGCCCGTTTCACGGGTTTCACGTTCCATACTGGATTCTCGCTCCGCTTCGCGAAGGAGCGGGGTGAGGTCGTGGTCGTCGATCTTGACGGGGCGTGGAGCTTCGGCACGCCCGCGGCCTGGGCTGCGCTCGTCGCGGCCTGGCCGCTCAAGGGTGTGGAGCCGGAGGAGCCTGTCCAAGCCGCGATGCTCGCGCATCTCCGCTGGTCGATGGACCACTCGGTGCGGGACGTGCTGGTAGAAGGCAACAACCTTCGGATCGAGTTTGGCTGCGGGGAGGCGCTGGTGACCAGGGTCGGCACCTTGACCGGAGGGGGTGTCGATTGGGGCATCTACGGAGACGGCGAGCGAGGCGTCACTTTTGAAGGGGGGGAGGTGACGCTCACGGGCTTCGCCGAGGGCTCCGGGTGACCGTGTGAGGTGGAGCCCTCTGGAGGCTCACGCCCAAAGGGACGCCCACCGCGCCCCTCGACGCCCTCCAGGGCCTCGCCCCAGCGGGTGAGGGGCTGGCGATAAGCCCTCAGCGGCGCTCCCTTGGCGACGACGGCCACCCACCTCGATCCCGCCGAGCCGGTGATCACCAGCATCAACAGCGCCCTGGGTCGCCTCGTGAAGGCGCCCGTGTCCGTGTGTCCTGCGCCGTGCCCCACGGCGGCGCCGCGAGCGCGACGCTCGCTGTTCATCGGCGAGGGGGATAGAAGGATGCCTATGCTTCGCTGCTCTAAGCACGGCCTGCAGTTTGCTGGGCACTTCTGTGATCATCTTC
>JAKLKD010000205.1 GCA_023150845.1 Myxococcota bacterium
GACCCGCCGATCGACGCCAGGGTCGGCACGCTCGCCGCGCCCTGGGCGGCGCCGACGGACACCGTGACCGTGAGCGGGCCGTCTTGACCCGGCGGGAGCTGGACCGGGACGGAGTAGCTGCCGTCGCCGCTGTCGCTCAGCACGCCGACGGTGCCGATGGAGGCGTTGATCGTCGGCGGCTCGCCGACCACGGCTTTGCCTTGGGCGTCGAGCACCCGCACGGTGACGAGGATCGCCGCGCCGGGGGTCGTGTAGCTCGGCACGGTCCCGACGCTCACCGCCGCCGGGGGCCCGCTGTCGGCCCCGGCCCGGGTGAGGCGCAGGGTCGGCGCGCCGCGCTGCTGGAGGTCCAAGGCGCTGAGGTCCAGTGCGTCGCCGAGGGCGGGCAAGGTCGGGGCGTCTTGGCCAGGCGCGGTCTGCCAGAGGATGACCTCACCGACGACCCCACCGGCGTCGAGGCGCACCCGGGCCGGGCCGGGCTGGGTGCCCGCGCGGTAACGCACCACGGCGAGGCCCTGGGCGTCGGTCTTCACCGTCGGCGCCAAGGCACCGTCGCCGAGGGGCGCGGTCACCGTGAGGGTCTGGTTCGGCACGGGCATGCCCCAGACGTCGACGGTCAGCACGACGAGCTCAACGGCGCTCTGGCCATCGGCGGTCACGCCAGGGCGCAGGGGCCAGGCGACCACCCGCGCCGTCGGCATGCCCGTCGGCTTCAGGCTCAGCCGGGCGATCACCCGGGCGGTCTGTTGGCTCGCGCTGACCTTGTACCGCTGGGTGACCGTGCCGTCGCCGTTCGCTTTGGGGGCGCCGACCGGGGTGAGGCCGTCGGCGCTCCAGACGAGGGGGCGCTGGGTGAGGGCGACCCCCGCCGCGCTCTTCGCCGTGGCGGTGACGCTGATCTCCCCTGCCCCTTCGCCGAGGCTGCGTGGGCTCGACGTGAGGGTCACCACCGAGGGCGGGTCGATGACCTGGAGCGTGAGCGTCGCCTTTTGGTCCCCCATCACCGCGGTGACCGTCCAGGGCCCGAGGGTCTGGGGCGCCGTGGCGCTGTAGCTGAACCAGCCCTTGCCCTCAACGGCGGGATCGGCGAGGCCCTCGATGCGCGGGGGCACGTCGGACCAAGGGGTGCCGTCGGCTTTGAGCGCCGCCACCCAGAGCTTCACGGGCTGCCCGGCGGGCACGGCGTCGGCCAGGGGCGCGAAGGTGAGGCTCGGGGCGCCGCCGACGTCGAGGGGCACCACGGTGTCGGTGCGCCGCCCCGTGGCGTCTACGGACTGCAGGGTGGCCGTCGGCGCCCGGGGGTCCATGAGCACGGTGAACTTGGCCTTGCCATCCGCGCTGGCGTCTACGGGGCCGTAGGGCTTCTCGCCGAGGACGAGGGTGTTGCGGCTGCCGGGCGCGGCGCTGACCTCTTGGGGCCGCTGCATGAGCACGGGGAGCACGCCGAGGCCATGCACCACGTCCGGGGCGGTGAGGTCCGTCGTGGTGAAGACGACGTTCACCGGGCCCGTCACCTTCGCGGGCGGCGTCCAGGTCGCGGTGAAGCTGCCGTCGGGGTTGGCCTTGAGCGCCGACACCGTGCCGAGGCTCGCCCGGACGGCGTAACGCCGCGCCGTGGCCGGGAGCGCGTGCACCCCCTCGGGCTTGAGGGTGACGCTCACGCTGCCCTTCTGGCCGGCGGTCCAGGTGTCCGGGGAGAAGCTGAGCCCGACCTGGGCCTTGTTCGGCGGGTGCAGGGGGATGAGCACGTCCTCGTCGAGCTTCATCGCGCCGCGCACCGACACGGTGAGCCGCACGGTGCCCTCGGTGTAGGCCTGGGGCGGCTGCACGGTGACGACGAGGCGCTCGCCGTCCTGCTGGAACCCCGTGACCGTGCCTTCAGAGGTCTTGAGCTTCACGCGGTCGCTGGCCTGGAGGCCCGGCACGACCAGGAGCACCCGCAGCTCACCCGCGCCGTCGGCCAGCAGAGGGGCCTCGTTGAGCAGGCGAACCTCACCGGCCCAGGCCATCGACGCCGAGAGAGAGAGCAGGAGCAGGAATCGAGCCGCCAGAGTGGTCACCGTCATGCCCGCTCCCTATCTTGTCCGGCGGCCAACGACGGGCCTCCGCCCGCCCGTTGACCTAGCTCTGACAGCCGCCCGGCCCCGGCGATCAGGCCCGGCCTCCGAGCCGCCAGCGCAGGTGCGCGCCGACGCCAAGCCAGAAGCCGACCCCGCTGTAGAGGTAGAACAAGAGGTTCGCGCCGACACCCTTCACCGTGAAGGCCGGCCCCTTCGCCCCCCACAAGAAGCGATAAAACGGCAGGTTACACACGAAGAAGATCGGCGCGCTCACCGCCGCCAGGAGCAGGCCCGGGGCCCAGAGGAGCCCCAAGAGCAGCCCAAAGACCAAGGTGTAGGCCGTGAGCAGGGCGATGGCGCTCGACCGGGTCGTGTTGAGGTCGTTGCGGGGGCCGGTGCGGCGCAGCATGAGCGCCGTCCAGGGGATCGCCCGGTTGAACACGTCGGACATCACGAGGCTCTTGAGCGTGTACCGTTTGTGATGAGTGGCCTGGATGTCCCTCACGAGGCGGATCTTGCGGCCCGCGGCGTACAGTCGGGTGCCGAGCTCGATGTCCTCGATGGTCGCCCCGCCATAGGTCTCGTCAAAGCCCCCGACGGCCTCAAACGCCGCCTTCCGGATGGCGCCGCAGCCCGTCCAGAACGACGCGGCCTCCTCGCGGCTCGTCTGGTGGGTGTAGTGGTGCAGGACGTTCTTGTAGATGGAGAAGAAGCCGGGGTCGGGGGTCTCGAGCGTGTAGCTGCCAAAGAGGGCGTCGAGGGCGGGGTCGGTGTCGAAGCGCTCCAGGGTACGCGCCACGGTGTCGGGCAAGACGGCCACGTCGGCGTCGGTGAAGAAGAGGATCGGCGTCTGCGCCGCCGCCGCGCCGCGGTTTCGTGCCCGGGCGGGGCCGCCTTGGCGCTCCATCGAGATCACCCGCGCCCCGTGGGCCTGGGCGATGCTGACGCTACGATCCGTCGAGCCGTCATCCACGACGAGGAGCTCAATGTCTTGACAGGTCGAGGCCCGGAGCGCGCCCAAGCAGGCCGGCAGGGTCGCCTCGCCGTTGCAGACCGGGATCACCACGGTCAGCCGCGGCGCCTGGGCGCCCTCGGTCGTCTGCTGCTCGCCTGACGCGGGCGAGGCCGGCTCTTCCTGAGCGTAGTGGGGAGGCATCGTGGCGGTCGCTTAGTGGTCGCCAGGCGCTTTCATGAACAGATCAGGGTTGAAGATGTTCTTGTTGATGAAGATGTGCGCCATAGACTGGGCGCCGTTGAGCAAGGCGCGGACATCGGAGCGTGTGCGGATGTCGAGCAAGCGCCGAACGACGTACTTGGGTCGCCCATAAAATCGCTTGAAGGCGATGGAGCGTAGCTGGATGAGCTGCTCCTTCGTCATGGTCGTGGGCACATAGGCCGCGTGCTGGAAGGTCGCGTGGTCCGTGTCGCTCTCCCAGGAGCCCTCACGCTGGACCTGCTCGTAGAGATCCGTGCCCGGCAGAGGCGTGAGCGTGTTGAAGTTCGCGATGTAGGGGTCGAGCTCGATGGCGAAGTCGATGCTCTGGAGCCCCTCCTCGAAGGTCTCGCCGGGGATGCCGAAGATGAACGGCGTGTAGACCTTGATGCCCGCCTCTTTGGCCCAGCGCACCGCCGCCCGGATCTGGTCGAGCGTCGTACGTTTGCGGAGCATGTCGAGGTTCTTCTGTACGCCGCTCTCGACGCCGTAGAGGATGGCCCAGCAGCCCGCCGAGCGCATCTCCTTCAAGATGTCCGGGGTGACGATGTCGACGCGGCTGGAGCAGTACCAGGTCACGTCGATCTTCCGCTCCTTGATGAGCTGGCAGATACGGCGCACCCGCTTGTGGTCGACGATGAACATGTCGTCGAGGAAGCGCACCTCTTTGTAGCCGAACTCCTTCACCCGGGACTCGATCTCGTCGACGACGTGCTCTGGGCTGCGGTACCGCATCGTGCGGGCGTAGCGGGGGTCCACGTTCGCGCCGAGCTGGAAGCAGAAGGTGCAGTCGTTGATGCAGCCCCGGGAGCTGTGCACGTTGATGATCGGCGTGCGGCGGTAGGTGCCCGGCGGCGAGACGTAGCGCTCGCGGAAGTCGAGGAGCTCGATGGCCGGGGGCGGCAAGATGTCGAGGTTCTTGATGAGCGCCCGCGGCGGGTTCGCGACGATCTCCCGGGTCTTGCGGTCGCGGTAGACGACGCCGTGTAAGCCGCGGAGATCCTGCTTCTTCTCCAGGCGCTCCATCAGCTCGGCGCTCGTGAGCTCACCCTCACCGATGTCTACGGCGTCGAGCGCCTCACACTCCTCCAGACAGCGCGCCCGGTACGCGATGGGGCAGGGCCCGCCGACGGAGATGAACACCTCGGGCATCCGCGCCCGGATGTCTACGGCGGTGCGCTGGGCCTTGTTCCACAGCGGCGTGTTGGCGTAGATGCCCACCCAGTCCGGGGCGAAACGCTCCACCTCGGCGAGGATGTTCGTGTGGTCGCGGAAGGCGCCGTCGAGCACCCGCAGGGTGTGGCCCTGGGCCTTGAGGTACGCCGCGACGCTCAGGATGCCGTCAGGGTGCTGAAAGCTCACCTGGCTCCCGGCCGTGCCAGGAGAGTAGATCTCAGCGACCTCCCAGGCCGGTACGAGCAGAAGACATCTCATGGTCGCAGTCCTTGCGAGAGGGGTGATGGGGACTCCCCCATTATCATACACCCGTTCTACAAGAAGCCGGGGACCAGGGATCGAAGCGCGAGGCCGAGCAGCACCAGCGCCACCAAGAGCGCCGCCGCCCCACGCGCCGGGGACCGCGCCCAGGCCTCCCGGGTGCCCTTGAGGTCACCCAATGCCAAGGCCAACCACAGCAGCAGCAGGCAGTCGAGGGGCACACGATAGCGGCTCAACCCGGCGGTGATGGCGATGGCCGCGCAGTGATAGCCGAGGATTAACGCCGTGAGCGCGGCGGCCCATCCCCGCCCGCGGACGATGAGCGCCACGGCGCCGCCCAAGACCGCGGTGAGGCTCCAGACCACGGTGAGCCCCGCGAGGCCGAAGGCGCCCTCTCGGGGGAGGCTCGCCCAGCGGCCCATGGCGAGGTGCCGGGTCAAGAAGGAGTTGGGGTTCAGGAGCTGCGCGAGGCGGAGCGGCACCCGGGCCAAAAACTCGCCGGGGTTGTTGAGGATCCACTCCTTGCCCCGGGCGGTCTCGCAGGCGTCCCAGGCGGCGGGATCCCCGGTGAACTCGCAGTGGGGGCGGCCCGTGGCGGTCACCCGGTCAAACTCCGCCGGGTCGGTCAGGCCGACGCCGTGATCAAAGGTGACCGGGGGGAAGCTGTTGTCGCCGAGCCACATCATCTGGCCGAGGGTGCGGTCGCTCAGGGTGAAGCTGCCCCAGCGCGCCGTCGCCCAGGCCGAGTACGGCGCCACGGTGAGCGCCGCCGCCACGACCAAAGCCACGACCTGGGGCGCGCCCGCCCGCGCCCGGCCCCAGAGCAGCCCGAGCACAAAGAGGGGCAAGAGGTACTGCGCGACGCCGCGGCTCAGCACGGCGATCCCGAGGAGCAGCCCAGCGACGAGGGCCGGAGCGAGGCCGCGGCCGTCCACGACGGCCCGGGCGCGGGTGAGGGCCCAGAGCGCGCCGAGCAGCACGGTGAGGTAGAGGCTCTCCGACCACAGCCGCACCGAGAAGAAGATGAGCGTCGGGGAGAGCGCGATGAGCGCCGCGGCCCAGCGCGCGGCCCGGCGCCCCTGCTCTTCTGTCTCGGCCCAGGCCCGGGCGAGGGCGGCGGCGAGCACGATCATCAGCGGCGAGAGCAGAGCCTGGGTGACCCGTAGCCCCCCAGCGGCCCCGAACACGGCCTCATGGACGGCGAGGAGCGCGGGATAGCCCGGCGCCCAGAGCCAGCCCGCCGCCGCCGGGGTCATGCCTTCGCCGTCGAGGATACGCTGGGAGAGGGCGAGGTAGGTGCACTCGTCGCGTAGGCACAACAAGGTCGGCCAGCGGGCCAAGGTGTAGAGCCGCAGGTAGAGCCCGAGCAGCACGAGCCACCACAGCGCGCGGTCCTGGAGGGTCTCCGCGAGGGTTAGCGGCGGGCCTCGTTGTGGGCTCGGGGCGGTCATCCCCGAGAGCCTATCCGACCCGAGGCGGCGAGTCCCGCGCCGCCGAGACCGAGCGTGACCGTCGCTCTTCCCCCCGGCCCCGCCGCGTGTAGCTTGGGTTCAACGAGGTGCGTATGACTCGATGGTTCAAGCTCCTGCTCGTCGCCTTGGTGGCGCTCGTCTCAGCCCCGGCCCAGGCCCAGGAGCTTCGCCCAGCGACGGACGAGCGTGGGCTCGTCGAGACCCTGGTCCCGCCGCCGCCCCTGCCTGACGGCTACTTCACCGTGCACGGACTGTACGCCGACGTGCGCGCCCACCCCGACGACGCCCGGGTGGCCCATCGCCTCGCGGATCACGCCGCCGTCGCGGTCCCCGAGATCGCCGCGCGGCTCGGCGTCGGCGCCGGGCGCCCGATGATCATCACCCTCGCCCACCTCGCCCGGGACTTCCAGGACCTCCAGCCTGGGCACCCCCCGGACTGGGCCGACGGCACGGCCTGGCCCCACCGCTCGCTCATCTTCTTGCGCGCCCCCCGCCTCCGCCCCGGCACCGCCGACCCCCTGGAGCAGGTGCTCGACCACGAGATCGTGCACGTCCTGCTCGGCCAGGCCTTCGGGCCACGCCCCGTGCCCCGCTGGTTGCAAGAGGGCCTCGCCCAGGTCGTCGCCGGGGAGTACGGCCCCGAGACGATTCAGGCCATCGCCCGCGGCAGCCTCGGCGGCGGCCTCTTGGGCCTGGAGGACATCGAGCACGGCTTCCCCGTTGACGCCGTGCGGGCGAACCTCGCCTACGCCCAGTCCGCTGACCTCATCGCCTTCTTGACCGAGCGCCACGGTGACGCGGTCATCCCCGCCCTCGTGCAGCAGCTCGCCGCCGGTCGGCCCCTGCCCGCGGCCTTCCGCGCCGTGACCGGCGACGACGCCCAGGCCCTCGACCGCGCCTGGCGCGCCCGGCTCAGCGACTCGCCCCTGCGCTGGACGGCCTTGGCCCAAGGAGAGGTCTGGCTCGGCCTGTCCTCCTTCGGCCTCTTCTTCGGGTTCTTGGGCGCGCGCCGCCGCAACCGCGATCGCCTCGCCCGCTGGGACGAGGAGGAGGCGCTGCGGGACGCCACGTTGCGCGGCGTGAGCGGCTGGACCACCGCCGGGCGCGGATCCACCTGAGATCAGGGGCCTCTTCGAGGCGACCCCGTCGGCCACGCGGGCCTCGTGTGTCGCCTTGTCGGCGTCCATCCCCTCACGATCTCAAAAAATTTCATCAACCCCAAGAATCTGTTAGAGCTTGGGCTATGCACGCCTCCCCCGCCTCTTCTCCCGCCCGTCGGCTCACCCTCACCCGGCAGAGCTTCCCTGACGCAACCCAGCTCGGCCTCGGCGAGCAGCTCGCGCGCCTGGTCGCCGCGGTTCACGCCGTGCGGCCCGACCTCGTGTGGCACTACGCCGACGTCGACGCCCAAGGCGGCCCCTTCCCCAAGGTGCCCTCCAACACGCCGGAGACCTTAGGCGAAGGCACGCTCCTGATGCTCTCGGCGCTCAAGGTGCAGCGCTTCCGCTCGGCGGTTTTTGTGGGTGTGCCCCCGGAGGTCGAGGCGCCCCGCTTCCGCCCCGGCGGCCTCTTCGCCGACGACCTCGACCTGTCCGAGCTCGGCGACGCCGTCGTCGAGATCCGCGTGCTCGACACGGCGCTCATCACCGTGACCAGCTCTGAAGGCCAGCTCGTCGAGCCGCTGCAAGAGGTCTTCGGCGGCACCCTCTCGGGCACCCCATGAGCGTCGTCGTCGTCACCGGGGCCGCGGGCGCCCTCGGCGTCGTGACCTGCCGGGCCCTGACCGCCGCCGGGCACGCCGTCGCCGCCTTCGACCTCCCCTCCCCTCGCCTCGACTCCCTCGTCGCCGACGGCCTCGCCGCCGCCAGGGTCGGCCTGGACGTGACCGACCTCACCGCCCTCAAGGGCGCCGTGGCCGCCGTCGAGTCGAGCCTCGGCCCCGTCTCCGGCGCGGCGCTCATCGCCGGGGGCTTCGCCTACACCGGCCCGCTCCACGCCGGCGACGACGACGCCCTCGAGCAGATGTTTAAGCTCAACACGGACACCGTCGCCCGGGGCCTCCGCGCGCTCCTGCCGGGCATGGTGAGCCGCGGCGCGGGCAGCGTCGTCGTCATCGGCGCCCGCGCGGGGATCCGCCCCTGGACCGGCGCGGGCATGGCGTCCTACGCCGCGTCGAAGGCCGCCGCCTTGGCCTTGGTGCAGGCCACCGCCGCCGAGGTGCTGGAGTCCGGCGTGCGGGTGAACGCCGTGCTCCCTTCGGTGATCGACACCGCCCGGAACCGCCAAGACATGCCCGACGCCGACCCGCGCCGCTGGGTGAGCCCCGAGTCCATCGCCGGGGTCATCCAGTTCTTGCTGAGCGACGCCGCCCGAGACATCTCCGGGGCGTCGCTGCCGGTCTACGCCAAGGCCTGAGCGCCCCAGGCCGCTCAGCCGTTGGACCAGAGGTGCTTGGCGCCTCGGGCCAGGGCTTTGAGCGCGAGATCCTGCTCATAGACCCAGCTCGGGTCGCTGTGTTTGATCTCCCCGAGGCGCGCCATCGTGGCGTCTTTGTGCTCGGGGTGCCGGTGGCAGATCCAGATGAGCAGCTCGTTGGCGTTGCGCCAGAGGTTGTACACGAAGGGTTGGGGGTGGTCCGCCTGGAGCTTCAAGAGCACGGGCAAGGCGTCGGGGCCGAGGTGGCTCGCGAGCATCATCGCCAGGGCCTGGATCATGTTGTAGGGCTTGTAGCTGCGCCAGCGGGTGAGCCCCTGCAGGGCCTCGATGGCGAGCGCCGAGGTGATGGGCTCCGTAGACCAAGACCGGGGCAAGGACTCGACCTCCCACTTGCCGCCGCCCCGGATGGACTCCAAGGTCGCCCGCAGGAGCAGGCGCTCGGCGCCAGGGCTGAGCCGCAGCCCGTCGCGCCTGGGCTCGTGGGGGATGCCCAAGGCCTCGCCGTAGATGCGCTCGATCTCCCGGTCGGCCTCGGTGGGCGACATGCCCGCCTGAATCATCCACTGGACCACCCGAGCCATGTTGGGCTCATCCACGTTCTCGTTCAGCCAGCCCGCGCCGCCGTAGCCGCCGAAGCTGCCCCAGGAGTAACCGCCGACGCGTAACTCCATACAGTCGATGAGCTTGCGGGTGTAGGCCGTCGCGACGAGGGCCTCCATGGTCGGCGGGAGGTCCGGCAGCGCGGAGCCGCAGGGCAAGGAGGGGTGCCGGGGGTGAACGTCGAGGTGGGACAAGGCCGACTGTATCTGGAGGAGCCGCAGCGACTCGTTGACCCGGGTGAAGTGCTCCAAGACCGCCCGGCGGAAGCCGACGGGCCCGGGCAAGAGCCCGCGGTCAAAGAGGCGGCCCTCACGGAGCAGGATGATGTGCTCGCCGTGCCAGGGCACAAACAGCACACGGTCGCCGACGGCGTCGAGGAAGCCGGGCAGCCGGGTGGGCGCGGCGGGGGCCTCGCCGTGGAAGAGCGCCGGATCGACCTCGGGGCCGGGGTGCGGGTTGTAGACGCCGACGTCAAACACCTCGTCGTGGCCGGTCACGAGATCCCGGCGGATGACCGTGTCGGAGCTGACCTGGCTGAGGATGTGGCGCTCGGTCACCACGGGCGGCGCGATGGCGGGCAGCTCGTAGACGCGGGTGGCGCCGCCGCGGGTCACCTCGACGATACGCGCCAGGTCGGCGGCGTGGTCCATCACGACGAGGTAGGCGGTCTCCCCGACGAAGAGCAGGCGGACGGCCACGTAGGGGTGAATCCGCAGCGGGAGCGCCCACCACAGCTCGTCATGGCCCGGGGTGAGGCTCGCCTGGCCCGCGACGAGCAGGTCATCGCCGCGGAGCGCCAAGAAGCGGCCATCGGGCATCACGCGCAGCGCCCGCCGGGGCAAGTAGCTGTCGCGGCTCGGGGCGTGCTCGGCCTGGGGCCCGACGGTCAGCTCGGGGAGCGACGGGGCCCCGGTCAAGGGCAGCTCACGGAAGGGCTCAAAGCTGTCGTCCTTGAGGCGCAGCACGTCGATGGCGCGGTCACCGTCGAGGCGCAGCACGAAGGCGTCGGAGCTCGGCCCATACAGCCCGGCGGGGGCGCGCCCCCTCTCGGTCTCGGCCTTGATCCCCAGCCCAGGGAGCCCGACACAGACGAGGCGATCGTTTCCGTAGGCGCCGGTCTGGGTGCGGCCGTCCATCAGCGCGAGCTTGCCGTCGGTCGAGATCGACAGCGTGCCGTGGGGGTTGAACACCTTGGCGCTGTGTTTGCTGATCTTCGGCGCCTTGGAGAGATCGAGGCGGGTGAGCCCGAAGGTGTCGCCGAAGATCCACTGCTTCTCGTCTGCGCTAAACATTGACCGCATCGTCCCGCTCCCGCTGATTGTGGTGGGTCAGCCCTCAACCCAGGCGCCGTCCACGAGGCGGTAGGTCTTGGTGTACTTCTCGTCGTCGTTGGGCGCGACCTGGCGGAGCACCCCTTCAGGCTTAAAGTCGATCTTCTCGTCCCACTTGTCGTCGCGGTCGAGGTCGATCTTTACGCGGTTCGCGGTCTTGTGACCGGCGTCTTGGTAGACGTTCACCTTGAAGGTGCGGCCTTTGCTCACGTCCTTGAGCTTGTCGCTGCCGATGTCGCGGCCGAGGTACTGCAGGGCGACGCTGTCCTCGGCGCGCATCCCCGGCCCGGAGGAGGGCGCTGCGGCGGCCGGGGCAGCGGCGGCCGGCGCGGAGA
>JAKLKD010000206.1 GCA_023150845.1 Myxococcota bacterium
CTAAGGCGGCCTCGATGGCCTCGGGCAAGGTGGGCTCCATGAGCAGCATGTAGAGGATCAGCTCGCGCCGGGCGTTGTTGAACACCGGGCCGTTCACCTCGGCCTTCGTGTAGTCCGACCACAGCCGGGAGAGGTCGAGCTGGTCGTCGGCCTGGGTGAAGCTGCCCCGGGTCAGGGTGCCGTACTCTCCGGCGGAGAAGACCGTGCCCACGAGCGCCTTGAAGTCGCCGGGGTTCGCGTAGGGGTCGAGCTTGTGGCGCAGGGCGAAGAGGCTGTCGGTGAGCAGGGCCTCTTGTTTGGGGCTCAGGGTGGCGAGCCAGGGTCGCTCGGCCTCTAAGACGGCCTTCACGCCTTGCAGGCGCAGGGCGAGCAGGGCGTCGGCGCGCTCGTGGTGTTTGCGGGCGTCGATCAAGGGCGCGGCGGCTTCAGCGAGGGCCGGGTCATCGAGGGTCGCCCCGGCGGAGAGCTTGGCCCACAAGGCGTCGTAGGTGGCGGTGAGCACGGGCTCCGAGGCCGCGATCAGCTCGGCCTGGGCGGCCTCGATGCGGGCGCGCTCGGCCCCGGCCTGGGTGTGCAGCTCCGCCAGCGCCCGGAGCTGGTAGTCGCCGAGCTCCATGTGCTTGAGCCAGATGAGCAGGCGCACGCGCTGCTCCCGCGCCTGGAGATCCGGCGCGAGGGCGTAGTCGTAGAGCACCTGGGTGAGCGGCGGACGCGCCGCTTGCTCCACACGCGCGTCGGCGGCGGCGGCCTCAGCGGCCGTCGGGAGGGGCATCGGCTCGGTCTGGCAGGCGGCCAGGGCGAGCATCAGGAGAGGGGAGGTGCGCACAGGGCTCGATCCAAACACCTGAGGTCTGCTACCGTCAACGGGCGAAGCGTCCTATCCCCGCGCTGGACCCCTGCAAAGAATGCGTCCCGACCTTCTTCATGAGCTGCGCCGTGTGAGCCTCGCGCTCTTGGGCGCCTTCGCCCTCGCGGCGCTCTTGACCTGGCCCCTGGTCTTGCGCCCCACCGAGGGCCTCGTCGGGCACCCCGGGAACGACACCTGGAACCACGTCTGGGGCTACTGGTGGGTGGCTGAGGGCCTCGCCAACGACGGCGCGATCCCCATGAGCACGCCGCTGTTGAACCACCCTCGGGGCGGCACGCTCTTCTTCATCGACAGCTTCAACGCCGTGCTCTCGGCGCCGATTCAGTGGACCTTGGGCCTCGTCGCGGCGTTTAACGCGGTTGTGATCGGCTCTTTGGCCTGGAACGCCTTCGGGGCCTGGCTCTTGGGGCGCTACGTCCTGCGCGACGATCTCGCGGCGATCGTGCCCGCCGCGCTCTATGGCAGCTCCGCCCACGTCCTCGGCCAGACCTACAACGGCATCACCGAGACGATCAACACCGGCTGGATCCCCATCTACCTCCTGACCTTGTGCCGCCTGCTCGACCGGCCGAGGATCTCCCGGGGCCTCGCCTTGGGCGCCGCGCTGGCGGTCTGCGCCACGTCAAACTTTTATTACGGCCTCTTCGGGGCCCTGCTCTCCGTCGTCGTCGTGGCGCATCGGGCGGTCACCGCGCCGCGCCAGGTGCGCTGGGGGGCCTTCGTGCTCTCGACGATCCTCGGCGCCGTCCTCTTCGGGGCCTTGGTCGCGCCGACGCTCTCCGCGCTCTCGGCGACGATCAGCGCCGACGACGCCATGGTCACCCGCGACCCGGCCTTCGTGTGGGCGAGCCTTCTCAACCACAACATGACCGACCTCGTCTCCAGCTTCCGGCCCGGCGCGCACTACTCCCCGGACCTCAAGGCGCTCTACGGCGAGGATCTGCTCATCGTCACCTACCTGGGCTGGGTGATGCTGGGCCTCGCCGGGGCGGGCCTCGCCCTCTGGCGGCCGCGCCGGGAGCTGAGCCTCTGGGTGTGGATCGCCGTCGTGTTCTGGGTGTTCTCGCTTGGGCCCTACCTGCACGTCGCCGGGGAGTACGTCACCTGGGACGGCCGGAAGATCCCCCTGCCGTTCTTGCCCTTCTTTGAGGCCTTCCCGCTGTTCTCGCGCATCTCCCACCCCTTCCGCTTCGTCGTGCCCGCGACCTTGGGCCTGGGGGTGCTCGCGGGCTTCGGGGCGAAGGCCTTGGCGGCGCGGCTCTCCGCCCCGCGGGGCGCCGTGGTGGCGGCGGTGACGGCCTTGGCCCTGGTCGAGGTGCTGCTGCTCTCCCCGGCGCCCTGGCCCCTGCCGCGCTGTGAGGCGAAGATCCCCACGGCGTACACGAGCCTGCCCCAAGACGGCGCCGTGCTGGACCTGCCGATCACCGTGCCCAACCTGGAGCGCGCGGTCTACACCTACTACCAGACCGCGCATGGCCGCCCCTCGCCTTATGGCCTCAACGACCCGCTCCCCGACCCCTTGGAGCGAAACCCGCTCACCTGGATGCTCATCCAGGTCGAGGCGAGCCGGTCCATCGAGCTGCCCCCGGTGATGCCTGAGCTCGAGCTCGTCATGGGCGCCCGGCTCTTGAGCTTGGAGGGTTACCGGGCCATCGTCGTGCACCAGTCGCTCTACCCCGAGCACAAGCGGCGCATGGTGCGGGCGCTCCTCGACGGGATCTTCGGGCCGCCCCTGGAGCTCCCCGAGGACGACGTGGCGCTCTACACCTTGCCGCCCCTGGAGCCCCCCGCCGCGGGTGAGGACGGCGCATGAGGCGCGGCCAGTGGCTCATCGAGGGGCTGATCGCCTCAGCGGTCTACCTCGCGGCGGCGGCGGCGATGACCTGGCCCGCCGTTCAGCACATCGACGAGGTGATCATCGGCGGCGGTGAGCTAGGCGGCTGGCTCTGGCGCTACTGGTGGCACTTCACCGAGCTCGAGGCCATCGCGGCGTCGGAGCTCTCCTTCACCGACCGCGTGCTGACCTTCTTGAGCCTCGGGCGTTACCCCGAGACCGGCAACATCCTCGACGTGCTCCTCGTGAGCTTCCCGCTCTCCCTCGTCTGGGACCTGCCCGCCCACTACAACCTCAAGGTGTTCTTTATCCTCGTGGTGGACGGCCTCTGCGGCTACGCCTTGGGGCGCTCCTTGAGCCGCCAGCCCGTGACCGCCCTCGCCGCGGGCCTGCTCGCCGTGGTGAACCCCCTGAACCTGCAAGACATCCACGGCTCGGGGCTGCGCCAGGTCGTCCTGTGGTGGGTGCTCCTCTTCCCGATCACCCTGGCCCGGGCCGAGGAGCGCCAGCGGCCCATCGACGGGGTGCTCGCCGGGCTGGTGCTGGCCTTGTGCGGGGCGTTCTACTGGTTCTACGGCCTCTTCGCCGGGATGTTCTTCGGGCTCTTCGCCCTGCGGGTCTTGTGGGGGCAGCGCACCAGCCGTCGGCTCATCCAGCGCAGCCTCGCCTGGATGATCCCCCTGCTCATCACCACGGGCCTCGTCGCGGGCCTCTTCGCCTTGCCCTACATCTTGGGGGAGGCGAGCGGCGCCACGTCCACGAGCGCCGGGGGCGGCAGCCTCGCGTCGAAGCTGCCCGAGGTGAGCTTCTTCTTGCCCTTCCCGGAGTACGACGTCATCCGTGAGGTGCCCCTGCGGCCCTCGACGTATGAGGAGAACGTGCTCTCGTCCCTGAACCGCACGATCATGTCCTCGTGGTCGGTGGACTACCTCTACAACCCCGGCCACCCCCGGGCGCTGTCGTTGGCCGTGCTCTTGCTCGGCGTGCTCCCGGCCCTGGGCCCTACGGGGCGGCGCAGCCCGGTGAGCCGCTTCTGGCTCGGGGTCTTCGCCGTCTTCTTCATGGGCACCTTGGGCCCGTTCTTGAAGCTCGGGGCGAAGGCCGACTCTTCAGAGGTGCTGCTCATCGGCGGGGAGTGGGTGCTGCGGATGCCCTACACGCTGATGTTCCAGTGGATCCCGGGCATGGCGCGTATGTTCGGGCCCTACCGCATGGGCGCCATGGTCGTCGTGGCCTCGGTGGCGCTCGTGGCCTTGGGGCTCTCCCGGGCGCCGGGGGGGCTCTGGGGGCGGCGGGTGCTCTCGGGCCTCGTCATCGTCGGCACGGTGCTGCAGGTGCTCTACCGCTGGGAGATCGGGCCCATCGCGGAGGGCAGCTTCAAGCCGACGATGTGGCGCCCGCCGCTCAAGGTCTCGGCGCTGTTTGTCCCCGAGTGGTACACGACGCTCGACCCCGCCGAGGAGGCCGGGATCATCGAGCTGCCCCTGGACCAGCAGCAGGACCTCATCTGCTTCTACCAGCTCACCCACCGGCGCAAGGTATTCCGGTCCTGGGCGACGCCCCCGGCGATCCCCCCGCTGTTTCGAAAGGAGGGCGGCGGTGAGGCCGCGGCGCGGCTGCGTTACCTCGCCCGGCCCGACCGCGCCGGGAAGACCGCCCAGGACGTGCTGCTGAGCCTCTCCCGCGCCCCGGAGGAGACCGACCTCAGCCTCTTGAACCGCGAGGAGCTCGCCCGGCTCGTGGCGGGCGGCGGCTACAAGCACCTCGTCATCCACGAGCGCGGCTACTACCTCGTCGATCCGCGCAGCGGCCCGATCTACTACCGAGACGTCGTGCGTCGCCTCGCAGAGGCCCTGCAGATCACCCCGGAGGAGCACGTCGAGCTCGCCTGGTTTGACTACCCCGGCAACGAGTACAAGGTGCCCGACGGCCCGGTCTATGTGCCCTGGTCGTCTCACGAGGTCTCTTTGCCGGACCAGGAGATGCCGAACCGCTACTTCATGGCGGTCTTTGATCTCACCCCGCTCATCGAGCTGGCGGCGACCTTGCCGCCCAGCGAGGAGGCCGACGAGGTGACGCCTGAAGACCCCGGCGCCCATGAGCACGTCGAGGCGCCGCCGGGCGCGCCGCGAAAGGGGGCGGCCCCCCTTGACACGCCCGCTCCGGTCGGCTCCAATAACGATCGTCCCGACGCTGGAGCAGCGCCATGAGCCATCCCTCCGCCGCCCTGATCCTGGTCGTGCTCGGCCTCTCAAGCGGCTGTATCGCCATCAAGCCCACCGCGCGGCTGGCCTCCTTGGAGGAGGCCTGGCATGACGCCAACGAGGCCCAGGCCGCTGAGGAGGCCATCTACGAGCACACCCTCGCCGAGCAGTACCGCCTCAAGGCCCGGGAAGAGTGGGGCTACTCGGACTACGGCGCCGCCGAAGATCTCGCGCGGAAGGGGGAGAACTACGCCCGGCGCGCTGAAGAGATCGCCCGCTACGGCAGCGCGGACGAGGGCGCCGCCGACCGCGCGAAGGCCCGCGAGAACCTTGAGAACGCTGAGGACATCGTGCCGGAGGAGGTCGATCGCTCGACCACCCCGCCCATCAACACCGACGAGGAGGACCAGTGGGACGAGTGACCCCCAGCTCCACGGGGCGCCTGCTCCCCTGGCCGCTCACGCTCCTGCTCATCGCGGGCTGTGTGAACATCAACACCCTGCAGAGCGACTTCGCTGAGGTGGAGCGCGTCTTCTCCGAGGCCACGGCGCTCAACGCCAAGAAGTGTACGCCTCGGGAGTACGCGCTGGCCGAGTCCAACATCGCCTTCACCCAGCTCGAGTTTGAGCAGGGCGACCCGACCCGCGCCCGGCAGCACCTCGACATCGCGCTAGAGAACGCGACCATCGCGCTCAACACCGCGCCGAGCTGCTTGCCCAAGGATCGTGACGGCGACGGCATCACTGACGACATCGACGACTGCCCCAGCGAGCCTGAGGACTTCGACGGCGTCGAGGACAACGACGGCTGCCCCGACATTGTCTACGACACCGACAACGACGGCCTGCTCGACGACGTGGACGAGTGCCCGAAGGATCCTGAAGACCTCGACGGCTTCAAGGACACCGACGGCTGCCCCGAGCCCGACAACGACAACGACACCATCCTCGACGCCGCCGACGCCTGCCCGATGGACCCCGAGGATCTCGACGGCTACGCCGATCTCGACGGCTGCCCCGAGCCCGACAACGACATGGACGGCCTGGTCGACGTCCAGGACGCCTGCCCGATGATCCCCGGCCCGCCGCCCTCGGGCTGCCCGCCGACCGACACCGACGGCGACGGCTTCATGGACCCCGTCGACCGCTGCCCGTCTGAGCCGGGCCCGGCGCCTGACGGCTGCCCCATCCTCGACACCGACCGCGACGGCTTCTTGGACCCCGTGGACCGCTGCCCGCTGGAGCCCGAGAACGTCAACGAGTACATGGACGACGACGGCTGCCCCGACGTGAAGCCCTCGAAGGTCAAGGTCGCCAACAAGCAGATCGTGATCTCCGAGCAGATCCAGTTCGAGACGGGCAAGGCCATCATCCGCCCGGTGAGCTACCCCATCCTCGACGACGTGGTGCAGGTCATGCGGGACTACCCCCAGATCTCCATCCGCATCGAGGGCCACACCGACAGCGACGGCAGCGACGACGCCAACCAGAAGCTCTCCAAGGCCCGCGCCGACGCGGTCTTTGAGTACATGCTGGAGAAGGGCATCGAGGCCCGCCGCATGGAGACCGCCGGCTTCGGCGAGACCCGCCCCATCGACACGAACCGCACGCCTGAAGGCAAGCAGAAGAACCGGCGCGTGGAGTTCCACATCACCAAGGGCCTCGACGAGTAGCCTCGTCGGCGCCCTCGGCCCTCGGCGAGCGCCGCTTAGTTGCGGTCGCCGAGGCCGAAGCGGGTGAGCATCCGGTAGACGATCTCCCGGGAGCGGTCGACGTGGCGCGCCGCGGCGGAGACGTTGCCCTCAAAGGTCGCCATGAGCAGCTCGAGCTCCTCGGCGCTCTCCGGCAGCGAGAAGGGCGGCACATAGGCCGGGGGCCGGTTGCGCATCCCGCCGGGGAAGAGGATGCGGTGGGGCTCGGGGCTCGTGTCGGCCATGGCGAGGCGCCGGGCGGCGTAGACGAGGCCACGCACGTTCGTCGGCCAAGACGCGAGCACCAGGGCCTCGCGGGTGGTGAAGCGCTCCAGGCGGGGGTGCCCGAGCTTCGCGAGGATCGCCGGGATGTCGGCGGTGCGGGCCGAGAGCGGCGGCAGGTTCACCGGCCACTCGGCGATGCGGTGGTAGAGGTCGGCGCGGAAGGCGCCCCGGGCGACGGCGGCCTCCAGCACGGCGTTCGTGGCGCAGATGAGGCGGAACTCCACCGGCGCGCCCCGGTCGGCGCCGAGTGGGCGGACGACGCCGTCCTGCAGCACGCTCAGGAGCCGGGCCTGGGACTCCAGGGGCAGCTCGCCGATCTCGTCCAAAAAGAGGGTGCCGCCATCGGCCTGGGCGATGAGCCCGGCGCGGTCGCGGAAGGCGTTGGTGAAGGCGCCCTTGAGGTGGCCGAACATCTCGGAGTCGGTGGTGTCCCGGTCGAGGCGCGCGCAGTTCACCGAGACGAAGGGGCCCTCGACCTCGGACGCCCGGTGCAGGGCCTCGGCGAGCACCTGCTTGCCGACGCCGGGCAGGCCGGTGAGCAGGACCCGGGTGTCGGACTTGGCGAACTTCTCCAGCGGCGAGAGCAGGTCGAGCATGGCCCCGGCCCGGGCGCCCATGTCTTTGGCGAGGCGGCCGGGCTCGGCGCCGACCTCGTCGATGGCGTAGAGGGTGCGGCCGATGCGCACGACGTCCCCGACGCCGACGAGCGCGCGGTCCACCCGCACGCCGTTCACCCAGGTGCCGTTGTGGGAGCCGAGGTCCACCACCAGGGCGAGGCCGGGCTTACGGCTGGGCTGCACCCGGGCGTGCTCACGGCTCGCCGAGGGGTCGTTGATCTTCACGTCGGCGTAGCGGCCGATGGTGAGCGGCCCGGTGATCTCCCACGCGCCCTCGCCCGCGACGCCGCGGCGGTCCCAGAGCTCGACGAGGCGAAAGGTCACCTGGGCTGGGGCCCGGCGTCCTGGGTTGCTCTCGTCGAGGGTCTCGGTGGTCGGGTTGCTCGCCAAAGACGATCCACGCATATAGGTTCGCGATCCTATTATTGAGCACGAGGGACAACAACGTGACCACGATCCGAAACGATCCGGCCAGCGTCCGTGTTCCCGAGCCCGGTGAGCTGATCTCGGGGCGGTACGTCGTGGAGGGGATCCTCGGCCAAGGATCGAGCGGCGTCGTGCTCGCGGTGCGAGAGGGCGCTCGACCGCTCGCGCTCAAGCTGTTTACCCGACAAGGCGACGAGGTGCTCGCGCGCTTTCACCGGGAGCGCAGCGCGCTCAACACCCTGCGCCACCCCGCCGTCGTGATCGCCACCGACGCCGGGCAGCACGAGACGACACCTTTCCTCGTGATGGAGCGCCTCAGCGGCCGCCCCCTGCGCCGCGTCCACGACGCCTTGCCCCCGTGGACGGGCGGCCCGGCCTCGCCGGAGCTCGTCGCCGTCGTGCGCCCGGTGCTGCGGCTCCTGGAGGTGCTCGACGCCTTACACCAGCGCGGCTGGATCCACCGGGACCTCTCGCCGTCGAACGTGCTCGTCGAGGACGACGGCCGGGTGCGCCTCTTGGACCTCGGCCTCGCCGCGCCCTTCGGGGTGCACGGCCGGGCGGGGACCGTGGGCTACATGGCGCCGGAGCAGGCCACGGGCCGGGAGCTCGGGCCCCCGGCGGACCTCTTCTCCTGCGGCGCCTTGCTCTACCAGCTCTTGACGAGTCAACTCCCTTGGGGGCGCCTCCGCGGCGTCGAGCTGCTCCGCCAGCAGCTCACCCAGGCGCCGAGCCCGCCGCACCTCCGGGAGCCCGGCGTGCCCCCGGCGCTCTCCGCCGCCGTGCTGGCCTTGCTCCGGGTGGACCCCGCGGATCGGCCCCAGCGCGCCACGGACGCCAAGGCGCTCCTGGAGCAGGCCCTCGCCGGGGAACCCCAAGAGAGCGGCGCGCGGGAGCTCGGCGGCGCCTTCGTCGGGCGTCATCGGGAGCTGGCCGCCATCGGGGCGCTCCTCGACGAGGCGGCGCGGGGAGGCCGCGTCCCGCCCCTGGTGTTTGTGGGAGAGGCCGGCACGGGGAAGTCCCGGCTCATCGAGGAGGCGCTCTCGATGGCGCTGCTCCGCGGCTTCTCGCTCCTGCGGATGCCCCGGGGCGCGACCCCCTTGGAGCAGCTCAGCCGCTGCGTGCTCGTCACCCCAGGCGGCGTCACGCCGAGCCCCGAGCGCCGCGCCGAGGACGAGCCCTGCCCGCACCAGCTCATCGCCGAGCTGCTCCAGCGCCTCGGCCCGGCGGCGCCTTGCCTCGTGGTGAACGACGACTACGGCGAGCAGGACCACCTCGGCCCGCCGCTCCTCCAGGCGGCGCTGCCCGCCGGGGTCGGCCTCATCGCCACGGCCCGCCGCGAGCCCGACCTCCCCGAGGACGGCTTCGACCTGCAGCTCCTCGGCGCGCTCAGCGAGACGGATCTCCGGGCCCTGCTCGGCGACGACGACGGCGTCTTGGCGCGCCTGCTCGCCGACGCCTCAGACGGCAACCCGCTGCTGGCGACCCACACCCTGCGCGGCTGGCTGCAGAGCGGCCGGGTCCGGCGCCGGGAGAGCGGCTGGGAGATGGCGCCGGGCCTCGTGATGGAGGTCGAGCTGGGGGCGGACCTGCCGATCCCCGAGCGCCTCGCGGCCTCGCTGCGTGACCGCGCCCAGTCCACGACCCCCGAGGGCCGCCGCCTGCTCGACGCCTTGGCCGCCTTGGGGGGCTCGGGCACCCGGGGGATGCTGCGCAGCACCGGCGCCTTGGAGCCTGGTCGGGTCGATGAGACGGTGGACGCGCTGGTCGGCGCGGGCCTCGTCGTCGCCGCGCCGGGGCCCCCGGCCTTCTTGCGGCTGTTCCACCGCCGGGCCGCCGAGGTGCTCGTGCAGGCGCTGCGCCCCTCGACGGTGCGCCGCTGGGCGTCGGCGGCCCTGGAGGCCGACCCGGAGCTGCCCGACGCCTACCGCCTGCGGCTCTTGCACCGCGCCGGGCGCATCTACGAGGCCGCCCGCATCGAGCTGGCCCTCGCCGAGCGCCTGGAGGCCGAGGGGGACCGCCTCGGCGCCCGCTCGCTCTACCTGGCCGCCGCCGGGGCCCTCGCCGGGGAGGAGCGCGCCGCGGCCGAGGCGGGCGCCGCGCGCTGTCGGTAGGCGGCTGGTTCTTGGTCGTGCTCGGCGATAGAGTGCGAGCGCCTGACAACCCGCCCAGGAGCCCCCGATGAAGCTCTACACGAACCCGCTCTCGAACAACGGCCGTAAGGTCGCCACGGTCATCCACCACCTCCAGCTTCAGCTTGAGGTTGAGGTCGTGGATCTGTCCAAGGGCGCCCAGCGCGCGCCTGAGTTCTTGGCCATCAACCCCAACGGCGTCATCCCCGCCTTGGTGGACGGTGACCTCAAGCTCTGGGAGTCGAACGCGATCTCGGCCTACCTCGCCGAGCTCTCCGGCGACAAGCGCTTCTACCCCGAGGGTGTGGCCCGCTACGACGCCCTGCGCTGGATGTTCTGGGAGGCGAACCACTGGTCCAAGGCCGTGGGCGTGTTGACCTTTGAGCTGCTCCTCAAGAACATGTTCAACATGGGCCCCCCCGACGACGCCCGGGTGCAGACCGCCCAGAACGACCTGCGTAAGTACGGCCGCGTGCTCAACGCCCAGCTCACCGGCCGCCGCTGGCTGCTCGGCGACGACGTCACCATCGCCGACTTCATGATCGGCGCCGACCTCACCTACGCGGGCATGACCGGCGTGCCCATCGATGAGTTCCCCGAGCTCGCCCGCTGGGTCGCGGCGATCAACGCGCTGCCGGCCTTCGTGGCCACGGCGCCGCGCTTCGGCTGAGCCATGTCCCGCCGGGAGATCCGACGACGGATCGTGCTGAGCCCGGAACAAGACGCCGCGCTCAGCCCCCGCGCCGACGCCCGCGCCTGGCAGCACCACCTGCTCGCCGCGGGCCTCCTGGCCGAGCTCCCCGCGCCGATGA
>JAKLKD010000207.1 GCA_023150845.1 Myxococcota bacterium
GGCGGCGCGAACGGCGGCGGCGGCGGCGCAGGCGGCGGCGCGGTGGCGATCTACGCCGTGGACCTCTCGGTCACCGGCCTCATCGACGTGACCGGCGGCGACGGCGGCAGCAAGACCGGCGGCGCCTGCACCTCCGGCGGCGGCGGCGGCGGCGGCGGCGGCATGATCTGGCTGCACGGCTACTCCGTGAGCGTCAGCGGCAGCCTGCTCGCCGACGGCGGCCTGGGACAGCCCGTTGACACCTCGGTGAACATCAACAAGGCCGGCGGCGACGGCGCCGACGGGCGTGTGCGGGTCAGCGGCCCGGCCGTCTCGGTCACCGGCACCGTCTCGCCCTCGCCTTACAACGACGAGAGCGAGCCCGTCTGCGAGGCGCCCTGAGCCGTCGTCCGTTTGAGCCCGCTCAGCGTTTGTTGAGCGGGCTCATCGGGTCGAGCAGGAGCCAAGCGAGCACCGAGCCCATGCCGCAGAACGCGCCGACGGCGACGAAGGCCACGAGCAAGGGGATGACGACGCTGCGCGGCCGCCCGAAGGCCGTCGTGATCTTGCCCGGCGCCTGGGGGGTGGGCGGGGCCTTGGCGAGGGCCGACTCAGGGTCGATCACCACGGAGGTGTAGCCCGACTGCTCGGTGAGGCTCACGCCGGTCATGCCGTCGAGCTTCGTCTTCTGGTCGGTCAACATCAGCCGGGGGATGAGCGCCTCGGCCCAGTCCGCGAGGTACGGCGGCCCCAAGGGCCCACGCAGCGCCCGACAGACGTTGTCGACGTCGGCGATGGGCGGCCGGTCGGCGGGCTCATACGCGAGCAGGTGCAGCACGAAGGTGATGAGGGGCTCGGCGACGGCCTTCTCGCGCATCTTCGCCGTCGCTTTGGTGAGCAGGGCCCCGTGGCGGTCGGCGCGGGGGGAGGTGCGGCCCAGCTCCTCGCCGACGAGCAGCTCGTAGAGCACCACACCCAAGGCGTAGACGTCGCCCGCGGGCAGGTCCTCAAAGTCCATACGCTCCGGCGCCATGTAGCCGACGGTGCCGAAGGTCAGGGCCTGGGTCTGGGCCTCGCGGCTCTGGAAGTTCGCCCGGGCGGTGCCGAAGTCGAGCACCTTCACCTCGCCGCGCTCGGTGATGCGCAGGTTCGAGGGCTTGATGTCGCGGTGCAGCAGACCGAGCGGTCTGCCGTCGGGGCCGGGCTGCCGGAAGGCGGCGTCCAGCGCTTGGGCGACCTCCTCGATGATCTCCAGCGCCACGCCTGGGGGCACCGGGCCCGCCTGCATGAGCCGCTTGAGGTCGACGCCGGAGACGTACTCCATCACGACGACCCAGTGGCCTTGCAGCACCACGAGGCCGTCCACCTGCACGATGGCGCGGTGGCGCACGAGGCCCAGCACCCGGGCCTCATCCCGGGCGCGGCGGGCGAACTCCTCTTTCCCGGCGACCTCGGCGTTGAGCACCTTGAGCGCGACGATCTTCGTGAACCCGGCGCTGCCCTGGAGCTGCGCCTTGTAGACCGTCCCGAACCCGCCCTTCCCGAGGGTCCCGAGGATGTTGTATCGGCGAGGTTCGCCCATGTCCCACGCGCTCAAGTGTGCATGACCTTGATAACACAGGGCCTCACCTTGAGGTTGAGACCCGGTGGCTCAAAGCCGGCCCCGGCTCAGCCTTGAATCTTCATGACCTCGACCACCGCCGGGTGGATCGCGCCGTTGGTGCAGCACACGCCATCCTGCAGGGGGTTCGGCGTGTTGAAGCGGTAAGGCTCGCCGTGGCGGTTGGTGCAGCGACCGCCCGCGGCGTTCACGATGGCGACGCCGCCCGCGATGTCCCAGGCGTTGCGCGGCTGGTTGGTGAAGGTCGCCTCGGCCCGGCCCGCGGCGACGAGGCCGAACTTGTAGGCGACGGAGCCCGTGGGGATGAGGTTGAGCTGGTCTTTCCAGGGGTCAAACCAGCCCTTTGAGGCCTCGGTGCGGGAGCAGACGACCCGGGCGCCCTGGAGCGCCGCGTGGTCCGTCACCCGGCAGGGCTGGCCGTTGAACCAGGCGCCGACGCCGACGATGCCGGAGAACAGCTCCTTGGTGATCGGGTTGTAGAGCACGCCGACGACGGCGTCCGGGCCGACGCAGTAGGCCACGGAGACCACAAACTCGGGGATGCCGCGGGTGAACTCCTTGGTACCGTCGAGGGGATCGACGATCCAGGACCGCGCCCGGGTGAGGCGGGACTGATCGTCCACCGTCTCTTCGCTGAGCCAGCCCGCTTCGGGGTCCGCGGCGCGCAGGCGCTCCTCGAGGATCTTGTCGCTGGCGAGGTCCGCGTCGGTGAGCGGGTTGTCCTGGCCCTTGTCTTTGACGGTGTAGGAGTCCTTGTAGAAGCTGGCGATCGCCGCGCCAGCCTCCAGCGACGCGGCCACGGCGGCGTCGTGAATCGTCTGCAGGTTCATTGGAGACCTCAAGTGTGGATGGTTGGCCCCATAACGTGCGGAGGTGGTCCGCGGGGGGGCGCCGAGATACGGGCCGCGCGTGCGTCCCCTCCTCGTCATCTTCTTGACCGTGCTCGTCGACCTTATCGGGTTCGGGCTCGTGATCCCGCTGTTGACCTTCTACAGCGAGGCCTTCGGGGCCTCGGCGATGCAGGTCACGCTGTTGATGGCCTGCTACTCCGTGGCGCAGTTCTTCTTCGCGCCCTTGTGGGGGGCGCTGTCCGACCGCTGGGGGCGGCGCCCGGTGCTGCTCTTGTCCATCGGGGCGGGCACCTTGATGTTGGCGGGCTTCGCGGCCTCCACTGAGCTGTGGATGTTGTTCGCCTTCCGCACCCTGCACGGGGTCTTCGCGGCGAACCTCAGCGTGGCCCAGGCCTACATCGCGGACGTGACGACGCCGGAGAACCGCGCGAAGGGCATGGGGCTCATCGGCGCCGCCTTCGGGCTCGGCTTCACCGTGGGGCCCTGGCTCGGCGGGGAGCTCTCGGTCTTCGGCCTCGCCGCGCCGATCTGGGCCGCCGCGGCGCTCTCGGCGCTCAACTTCGTCTTGGCCCTGGCGCTCTTGCCTGAGCCGCCGTCGAAGGGGGACCGGGTGCGCCGGGTCTTGGACCCCGCCGCCGTGCTCACCGTGCTGCAGCACCCCAGCGTCGGCCTCGCCGTGCTCTTGACCTTCACCTTGACCTTCTCGTTCGCGATGATGGAGTCCACCTTCGCGCTGTACGAGGAGCACTTCTACAACCTCAACGCCGCCCAGGTCGGGCGCGCCTTGGGGGTGGTCGGTGTGGTGGGCACCATCGTCCAGGGCGGGCTCATCGGGCCCGTGGTGAGGCGTTTCGGCGAGGCCACCCTGGTGCGCATCTGTGTGCCCGGCATGGGGCTCACGCTGTTCTTGTTGCCCTACGCCCCGCCTTGGGCCGCCCTCATCGCCGTGCTCGTGGCGCTGGCGGTCTTCAACGGCTTCTTGAACCCGAGCCTCAGCGCGCTCATCTCCAAGGGCGCCTCCGCCTCGGAGCAAGGCGCCGTGCTCGGCACGAACCAGTCCCTCTCGGCGCTGGCGCGGGCCACCGGGCCTGTGCTCGGCGGCCTGCTCTTCTCTCGGGTGGCGATGCCCGCGTCGTTCCTCACCGCCGCGGGCCTGCTCTTGGCCTCGACGGCGCTCGCCTGGCGCGCCACACGGCCCCAGGCGAGCTGAGCGGCCCCCGCCGGATCAGAGCCCGCCGCCGAGGTAACCGTACACCGTCGCCGAGCCGCTGGCGCCGACGAACACGTCCAGGGCGCCGTCCGCGTCAGCGTCGAAGACCGTGGCCCCACGTCCCATCGCCGCGGACGAGCCCGTGCTGGGCCCCGCGAGCACGGCGTCGGCGTCGGTGGCGACGAGGGCTCCGCTCAGCGGGCCGAAGAACACGAAGGCCGCGCCCGTGGACGCGCCGCCGTAGTCGTAGCCCGTCGAGCCGAGGACGAGGTCGTCGAGGCCGTCGTTGTTCAGGTCGCCGCCGCTGAGCATGGCGCCGAGGCTGTCGCTGCTCGCCGCGCCGGTCACCGTGGCGCTCGCCAAGGTGGTGACGGTCACGTCGCCGGAGATGAGGGAGCTGGAGCCGTTGATCAAGAAGACGCCGCCCGAGAACGAGAGGCTCCCCGCCGGGTCGTCGTAGCCGATGGCGCCGAGGAGGAGGTCGTCGTAGCCGTCGCCGTCCACGTCACCGGGGGCGCCGATGCCCTCGCCGAGGTTGTCGTTGGCGCCCACGGGCAAGATGCGGGCGTCCGCGGTGCCCGAGGCGGAGAGCGCCCCGGAGTAGAGCAGCGCCGAGTCGCCATAGTAGAAGTACACCACGCCGCCGTCCGTGCCGACGGTGGTGTTCTCCAAGGCGCCCATCGCGACCTCAGCGTTGCCGTCGCCGTTGAGGTCGAAGCCGTCGCCGAGGTTACGCAGGTCGCCGAGGCGGTCCCCCGCGTCTCCGGCGAACACCACGCCCGCGACGCTGCCCGCGGCCATGGCGCCGCTGTAGCGGGTCGCGCTGCCAGGGATGATGTAGACCGCGCCGGAGCTCGCGCCGCCGTTGTCGGCGACGTTCGCGCCGAGGGCGAGCTCGTCGTAACCGTCGCCGTCTACGTCACCGATGAAGCGTGTGACCTGGCCGAGCTGGTCAGACTTGAGGTCGCCGTAGAAGCGGGCGTCCGCCGAGGTCGCGGCGATGGTGCCCGACCAGGTGCCGCCGCCGTACGCGAGGACCGCCGTGCCGTTGTCGGACATGCTGCCGTCGTTGTAGCCGTAGGCGCCCATGATGAGGTCGCTGATGCCGTCGCCGTCGAGGTCGCCTCCGCTGCCGATGCCTTTGCCGAGGTAGTCCGAGGAGTTCACCCCCTCAAACACCGCGTCCTCCTCCAGGTCGAAGGTCATCGTGGCGGGCAGGGGCCCGAAGACGATGTGTACACGGCCCGCGGCGGACTTCGCGCCGACGTTCTTCGCGTTCTGGGCGCTCACAGCGAGGTCCATGAAGCCGTCGTCGTTCCAGTCGCCGCTGGCGAGGTCGTAGCCGAAGTTGGTGCTCGCCGTGCCGGTGTAGCTGTAGTCCGCGTCGGTCACGAGCACGTCGCCGCCGAAGCCGCAGTCGTTCTGATCGCCGGAGCAGTCCTCGTCGAGGCCGGTGTTGCAGACCTCGGCCGCGCCGGGGTTCACCGCGCCTTCAGCGTCGTCGCAGTCGCCGCCCTCGTCTGAGGCCCCGGAGGGCAAGGAGCAGGCGTAGAAGCCGGTCGAAGAGTCGCCGTAGCCGTCGCCGTCGTCGTCGGTAAAGAACAGGCTGCCCGAGCTGGCGTCGAGGCTGCTGTCGTCGTCGTCGGCGTCACCGTCGCAGTCGTTGTCGGCGCCGTCGCAGACCTCGACGGCGGCGGGCGAGATGAGCTCGTCGAGGTCGTCGCAGTCGCCGCCTAACTCCGCCGTGCCCGCGGGGGCCTCACAGGCGAACACGGAGTCCGCGCTGAGGCCGTAGCCATCGCCGTCGCCGTCGGTGTAGAAGGTGCTGCCCGTGGCGAGGTCGACGCTGCTGTCGTCGGCGTCGGTGTCGCCGTCGCAGTCGTTGTCGACGCCGTCGCAGACCTCATCCCCGTCGGGGTTCACCGTCGAGTCGAGGTCGTCGCAGTCCGTGAGGTCGGTCACCGCGCCCGCGGGCAAGGCGCAGGCGAAGACGGGGTTGCCCTCGTCGCCGAAGCCGTCGCTGTCGCCGTCGGTGTAGAAGGTGGTCGTCGTGGTGACGTCCAAGGAGGGGTCTTCGTCGTCGGTGAGGCCGTCGCAGTTGTTGTCGGCGCTGTCGCAGACCTCGTCCGCGACGGGGTTCACGTCGGCGTCGCCGTCGTCGCAGTCCGAGTCGTCGCTCACCGCGCCCTCGGGGGCCTCGCAGGCGAGGACCTCCGCGCCCGGGTCCCCGTAGCTGTCGCCGTCGGCGTCGGCGTAGAACGCGGCGCCGGAGCTGAGGTCAAGGGCGGGGTCCGCGTCGTCGGCGAGGCCGTCGCAGTTGTTGTCGAGGCCGGAGTCGCAGATCTCCGCGGCGCCCGGGTTCACGGCCTCGTCGGCCGGGGCGCAGTCCCCATCGACGTTCACCGCGCCTTCGGGGGGCGCGCAGACCTGCACGCCGTCGCCGGAGCCGTAGCCGTCCCCGTCGGCGTCATCGAACCAGGTCTGCACCGAGCTGAGGTCGACGCTGTCGTCGGCGTCATCGGTGAGGCCGTCGCAGTCGTTGTCTTTGCCGTCGCAGGTCTCCTGGGCGCCGGGGTTCACCTCGGCGTCGTTGTCGTCGCAGTCCTCATCGACGGGAGAGCCATCGCCGTCGACGTCGATGTCGTCCGGGGTGGAGTCGTCGGTGGTGGAGTCGTCCGCCTCGGAGTCGTCCGTCTCCGAGTCATCGACGACGGGCACGGAGTCGGTGGAGCTTTCGTCCTTGTCCCCGCAGGCCATGAGGGCGAGCAAGGAGAGCAGATAGAGCGGGCTGCGCATCGGGAGATCCTCCATCAGTGTCTTCAAAGCGTAGCCGATCACTCGCCAGAGCACTGCGACAATGCTGGGACATCCGCAGGAGCTTAGAGCCCGCCGCCACGCCAGACATAGGCCGTGTCATCGCCATAGGCGCCGATGAGCAGGTCGTCCGCGCCGTCATCGTCGTAGTCGAGGATCACGCCGCTGAGGCCCATGTAGCCGTTCGTGCTCGACCCGCTGATCGACGCGTCGGCGTCGGTCGTGAGGTAGCTGCCGCTCACTGGGCCGAAGAAGACGTAGGCGGCGCCCGCGTCCGCGGTGGATCCCACGTTCACCACTGAGCTCGCCACGACCACATCCGCGTAGGCGTCGCCGTTCAGGTCGCCGCCGTAGGTGACCTCGCCGATGTTGTCGGTCTTCCCGACGCCGCAGAGCTCGGCGCTGGAGTAGGAGTCGATGTAGTCCGTGCCGCTGTAGGTCGTGGCGTCGCCGGGCAAGATCCAGGCGCAGCCCGCCGCGGAGACGCCGCCTGGGTCGGCGCTGTCGCCGCCGAGGAGCAGGTCGCCGTAGCCGTCGCCGTCGGTGTCCCCGGCGGCGTTCACCTGCTCGCCGAGGCCGTCACCCGCGGTGACCCCGGTGAACACCGCGTCGGACAAGGCCGCCGTGATGGTGACCCCGCTGGTGCCGCTGTAGGCCGGGTCGCCGTAGAACAAGAACACCGCGCCCGCTGACGCGCCGCCCTCGTCGTTCTTCGGGGCGCCGAGCACGAGCTCGTGGAGGCCGTCGCCGTCGAGATCGACCCCGCTGGCCACGCTGCGCAGGTTGCCCAGCTCGTCTGAGGCCGAGGCCCCGCCGATGGTCAAGGCGGCGGTGGAGGTGGCCAAGGAGCCGCTGTACTTCGTCGAGGAGCCCGCAAAGAGGTAAACCGCGCCGGAGAGCGAGCCCGTCGTGTCCGCGCCGTAGCCGCCGAGCACGATGTCGTCGTAGCCGTCGCCGTTGAGGTCACCGACGATCTGCGCGGCGGTGCCGAGGTAGTCGTTCGACGCCGCCCCGGACCACAAGGCGTCGCTCGTCGTGAGCGTCAAGGAGCCCGTGCGGCCGCTGGTCGAGCCGTAGATCAAGGCGACGCCGCCCGCGCTCGACTTGCCGCCGGGGTTGTAGGTGTAGGCCGAGACGAGCAGGTCGTCGGCGCCGTCGCCGTTCACGTCGCCTTGGGCGGAGATGGCCTTCCCGGCGTACTGGGCGGCGCCGACGCCCGCGACGGTGAGGTCGGCGTCGGCGGGGAGGTTGAGGTCATCACCGATGGGCCCGTAGACGACGTAGGTGGCGCCCGCGTCGGCCACGCTGGAGGAGTTGTCGGTGAGGTAGGCGCTCACCACGAGATCATCGACGAGGTCGCCGTTGAGATCGCCGTAGGACAGGTCATAGCCGAGGTTCGAGTTGGTGGCGCCGTAGATCGTGTAGTCCGCGTCGCTCCCGCCGAGGGCGCCGTCGACGCCGCAGGGCTCGGGGCTGCCGTCGCAGTCCTCATCGGCGCCGGAGCTGCAGAGCTCCACGGCGTCGGGGTTCACGCTGGAGTCGCCGTCGTCGCAGTCCCCGCCGACGGTGAGCGCGCCCGAGGGCGGCTCACAGGCCAGCCCCGGGGCGCTGTCGTCGCCGAAGCCGTCGCCGTCGTTGTCGAGGTAGTAGGCCGTGGCGCTCGACGGGTCGAGGGTGTCGTCGTCGTCGTCGCTGAGGCCGTCGCAGTCGTTGTCCCGCTCGTCGCAGAGCTCGGGGGCGCCGGGGCTCACGTCATCGCGCTCATCATCGCAGTCCCCGCCCTCGGCCACCGCGCCTGAAGGCTCGACGCAGGCGTCCGGGGCCGAGGCCTTGCCGTAGCCGTCGCCGTCGGTGTCGTAGTACCAGCTCGTCCGGCTCGCCGGGTCGATGGACTCGTCCTCGTCGTCGATGAGGCCGTCGCAGTCTTCGTCACCGCCGCCGCAGACCTCCGAGGCGCTGGGGCTCACCCCGGCGTCGCCGTCGTCGCAGTCGTCGGAGAGCGCGGACTCGTCACCCGCCGCGGCGCAGGCCTCCCGGGAGGAGGTCTCGTCGCCGTGGCCGTCGCCGTCGAGGTCGAGGTACCAGGTCGTCGCCGTGGTGAGGTCCAGCGCCGGGTCGTCGTCGTCGGTGAGGCCGTCGCAGTTGTTGTCGGCGCCGTCGCAGACCTCGGCGGCGTCGGGGTGGATCTCATCGTCGCCGTCGTCGCAGTCGTCGCTGTTGGAGACGAGGTCGGAGTCGGGCTCGCAGGAGGCCACCGGGGCGGCGAGGTCGCCGAAGCCGTCGCCGTCGTCGTCGGTGTAGTAGGTCGTGGCGTCGATGGCGTCGTCGTCGGTGACGCCGTCGCAGTTGTTGTCCTCGCCGTCGCAGACCTCGTCCGCGTCGGGGTTCACCGCGGCGTTGTTGTCGTCGCAGTCATCCAGGGTGTTGAAGCCGTCCCCGTCGAGGTCCTGGGAGGTGATCTCGCTGTCGTCCGTAGGGGCGCTGTCGTCCGGGTTGTCGCTGTCGTCGCCGGTCGGGTCGCTGTCGGTGGGCGGGGCGCTGTCCTCGCTGGTGTCCTCCCCTTTGCAGGCGGAGAGCACGAAGGCGCTGAGGAGAATTAGGGCGGGGAGCGCACGCATGGAGCACCGTGGTCGAGGCGGGGTGAACCTCAGATTTTACAACAAAACGCGGATAAAATCTTAGGGCTCATCTTGCCCCCCGGCGCTGGGTGCATAGGGATGCCGCGCGCGCTGAGAGGCGCGCTGATCCCTACATCGTTCAGTGGAGGAGCGTTGTCCGACCGACCGCGATGGCTCGAGGCCTTACGCACGGACGCCCCAGCGGGGCTCGTGGTGTTCTTGGTGGCGCTCCCCCTCTGTCTCGGGATCGCCCTCGCCTCTGACGCCCCCTTGGTGTCTGGGCTGATCGCGGGGGTGGTCGGCGGCCTGGTCATCGGGGCCCTCAGCGGCTCCCACACCTCGGTGAGCGGCCCCGCCGCGGGCCTCGCCGTCGTGGTCGCCGCGGGCGCCCAGAAGCTCGGTGGTTTTGAAGCATTCCTGACCGCCGTCATCATCGCCGGGCTGCTTCAGATCGGCCTCGGGTTGGCGCGTGTGGGTTTTGTGGCGAACCTCTTCCCCTCCAGCGTCATCCGCGGGATGTTGGCGGCCATCGGCATCATCGTCGTGCTCAAGCAGGTGCCCCACGCCTTGGGCCGGGACACCGACTACCAGGGCGACGAGTCGTTCTGGCTGATGAACGGCCAAGACAACACCTTCACCGAGATCGCCAAGGCCGTGATGTCGGCGACGCCGGGGGTGGTGCTCGTGTCGGCGACGGCGCTGGCCATCCTGCTCTTGTGGGAGCGGCCCGCCATCAAGCGCCTCACCATCTCCAAGGTGGTCCCCGGCGCCCTCGTCGCCGTCGTCGCCGCGGTGCTCATGAACGAGGCGTTTAAGGCCGTGGCGCCGGGACTCGTCATCCACGCCGCGGGCGGGCACCTCGTGCAGATCCCCGTGTTCTCCTTCGGCGGGGACCTCTCGGCGATCTTGCCGCGGCCCGACTTAAGCCGGATCGGTGATCCGAAGGTGTGGGGTGTGGCCCTGGAGATCACCGCCATCGCCAGCCTGGAGACCCTGCTCTGCCTGGAGGCCTGCGACCGCATCGATCCCAAGCGCCGCACGAGCCCGCCCAACCAGGAGCTCCTCGCCCAAGGCGTCGGCAACTTCTTGTCCGGGCTCCTCGGCGGCTTGCCCATCACCTCCGTCGTCGTGCGCAGCTCGGCGAACGTGCAGGCCGGCGCGCAGACCAAGCTCTCGGCGATCCTCCACGGCGCGCTCCTGCTCGCCCTGGCGCTCTCCGTGCCGCTCCTCCTGAACCTCGTGCCCTTGGGCGCCTTGGCCGCCGTGCTCCTGCTCGTCGGTTACCGCCTCGCCCGGGTCGAGCTGTTTAAGGAGATGTGGGGCCGGGGCTGGGACCAGTTCTTGCCGTTCATCGTCACCGTCGTCGTGACGGTCTTCTCCGACCTGCTCATCGGCGTCGGCGTCGGCTTCGTGGTGAGCATGGTGTGTACGGTGTTCACGAGCATCCACACCGCCATCGTCGTCGTCCGGGAGCGGGACTTCGCCCTCGTGAAGTTCACCCGCGACCTCTCCTTCTTGCACAAGTACCAGCTCCGCCAGGCCTTCGAGTCGATCCCCAACGGGGTCCACGTCATCATCGACGGCGCGCGCAGCACCTTCATCGACCCCGACGTGCAAGAGCAGATCGAGGCCTTCGTGGCCTCGGCGCCCCAACGTGATCAGCAGGTCACCTCTCGCGAGCTGAGCCGTAAGTTCCGCCTGCCCGAGAACCTCGCCGCTACGGGCCACTGACCGACCCGCCCTCACCCCCCGACCTTCTTTGAGCGTCTCGGTCAGCCGCAGAAACCAGAGGTCCTGTGGATCGGCTGCTCGGACTCCCGAGTGCCCCCGGACGAGATCACCGGCACCAACCCCGGCGAGATCTTTGTGCACCGCAACATCGCGAACCTCGTCGTGCACACCGACCTCAACCTGCTCTCCGTGCTGCAGTACGCCGTGCACCACCTGGGCGTGCGGCACGTCATCCTCTGCGGGCATTACGGCTGCGGCGGCGTGAAGGCCTCCTTGACCCGGGCCGAGCTCGGCCTCCTGAACAAGTGGCTGCGCCACATCAAGGACATCTACCGCACCCACAAGCAGGAGCTCGACCTCTACGCCGAGGACCGGAAGGTGGACCGCCTCGTCGAGCTCAACGTGCTGGAGCAGGTGCAGAACCTGATGAAGACCTCCATCATCCAGGAGGCCTGGCACCGCAAGCAGCTCCCCTACATCCACGGCTGGGTGTTCGGCATGAACGACGGGCTCATCCGCGAGCTGACGACCGTCGCGCCCAACTCCCCCATCGACGACGTCTACCGCTACGACTTCCACGACGAGTAGGCCGCGTCAGTCCTCACGAAAGCGCCGGCTCGCCTTCTTCTGGGCGTGCTGGCGTTTGTCTTCGCGGCGGCGGCGGCGCTCGGCCCGGCTGGGCCCCGTCTCTTTGCGGGGCACGACGGGGCGCTGGGCGAGCTCCAGGCGGCGGGCCATGCGGTCGAAGGCCGCGTCGCGGTTCTGCGCCGCGCTGCGCTCCTCCGTCGCCATGACCACGAGCCCCGTGGGCAGGTGGGTGAGGCGGACCCCGGTGAACTTCTTGTTGCGGTGCTGGCCGCCGGGCCCCCCGGCGCGCACCGGCTCGACGACGCAGTCGCGCTCCAAGTGTTCACGATCCGTCGGGTGATGCGGGAAGGATTGAATCGGGTCCATCGCAGCCTTTTAACCCTGTCCTGACGCAGCCGCCTGTCCGCCCCCTCGTGCCTAGGCCTTGCTAACGCGCTCGAATGCTGCGACTTTTGGATCTGAGCGGCCTTACATCCCCGGAGGACAAGATGCCCAAAAAAGACGAGAAGCCCGAGGCGGACTCTTTGGACGACCTCATGGCCTTCGACCCGAGTGAGGGGCGCTATGACGGTCCCGAGGAGATCCCCGACCCCGAGGAGGAGGCCCGGAAGGCCAAGCGGCGGTCCAACATGGACAAGCTGATCGCCGCCGACGCCCCCGAGCGTAAGGCCCGGAAGAAGTCCGACATGGACAAGATCTTCGGCGACTGAAGGCCCCGGCGGCCCTCAGAGCCGGACAGCGAAGACGGGCTGGGGGACCGGGAGCCCACGGATGGCCTGGGGCCCGAGGGGCCGCACGGGCAGGCTCGCGCCCGCGAGGGCCTGGGCCACGGCGGAGGAGAGCAAGAAGGGCTCACCGAGGATCTTGGACAGGCTCTCCAGCCGGGCGGCGAGGTTCACCGCCGGGCCGATCACCGTGAAGTCCAGGCGATCCGGGGCGCCGATGTTGCCGAACTCGACGTCGCCGATGTGTAAGGCGAGGCCGACGCGGATGGGCAGGAGCCCCTGGCCGACGCGGCGGAGGTTCTCCTCTTGTAGGCTCGCGAAGGCCTCCACCCCGGCGACGACGGCCCGGCGGGACGCCTCGGCCTCCACGCCCTCCCGGTCGTCGATACGAAAGATGGCCAAGAGCCCGTCGCCGATGAACTTGAGCACCTCGCCGCCGTTGCGGTGAATCGCCCAGACCTGCCGCTCAAAGCAGGTGTTCAGCATGGTGAGCAGGGCCGGGCCGGGCATGCTGTCGGAGAGCTGGGTGAAGTCGCGCATGTCGGAGCACCAGATCACCGCGCGGATCCGCTCGCCGTCGCCCCGGCGCACCTGGCCCGAGAGCACCCGGCGCCCGGCGTCTTGGCCGAGGTAGGTGCCGAGCAGCGCCCGGCTGATGCGGCGCTGGGCGTGGACCTCCAGCAAGAGCGAGAGCACCGGGAGCATGGCCTGGAGGGCCTCGACCTGGTCCGGGGTGAAGCCGCCGGGCGCCTGGGTGGCCCAGGTGACGGCGTTTCCGGGGCCTTGCTCGACGCGGAACGAGAGCGCGACGTAGTCGGTGAAGCCATCCGCGACGAGGTCGTGGAGGATGGGGTAGTCGAGCCGCGCGTCGGGGCCCACGAGGCGGCGGCGGATGAGGGGTGTGCCCTTACGCAGCTCGACGATGGGGCTCGAGAGGTAGATCGGCTGCTCCTCTAAGGAGTAGTCAAACTCACGCTCGACCACGTCATCGACGCCGTGGCGCCAGCTCCAGGAGACGACCCGCACCTGGGGGTGGAGCACCTGGAGCCCGACCATACAACGATCGACGGGAACGCCGAGGGCGCGCAGGGCCGCGGCGACCTCACGGATGAGCTCGCGGGGATCGCTGACGTTCTGCCCCTCGCTCGCGAGGCGGGTGATCAGCGCGGCGACACGCGCCGTGCTCACCTCAGCGAGGTCATCGGGCGGGGCTTCGAGAGACAAATCACCTCCAGGACAGGGCATTGTCAGCGCTCCCGGCACCCCCGTCAAGGCGAATGAGGACAAACTGGCGCCAGGGGTGCGCGGGC
>JAKLKD010000208.1 GCA_023150845.1 Myxococcota bacterium
GTGCGGCGCCCATTGGCGGCGTCGGCGCCCGGGGTGCGGCGGGCGGCGGGCCCGAGCGCGGCGGCGGAGACGGCGGCGCGGACGAAGGAGGCGCCGGTCGAGCTGGGGTCGCGGCGGGGCGGACGGACACCGTGGCGGGCTTGGGCTTACGCTTCTGCGCGGAGATGAGGTCCTGGTCGTACTGGGCCCTCGCCCGCTCGTCGCCTAAGGTGCGGTAGGCCTGGTTCACCCCGGCGAACACGTCCTCAAGCATCTTCTCTAGGCCGCCGAGGTCCTGGCGGTAGTAGCGGTCGGGGTGAAACCGGCGGGACAAGTTGTGGTAGGCGTTCTTGAGCGCCGTGCGGTCAAAGTCGTCGGAGAGGCCCAGCAGCTCATAGTAGGTGCCGTCGCGCATCACCTCGTTGAGCCGGTGCAGCTCCTTCACATCTTCAGGCTTGAGGCCGCCGCTCATGGCGCCTCCTCAGGGTCAAAGGGTTCAAGCCCGTCCGGCGACCCGCCCACGGCGCGGCGCCCGTGGGGGTGCGCGCCGCGGTGCACCTCCAAGAGCCGCTCCAAGGAGACGTGGGCGTAACGCTGGGTGGTGGACAAGCTGGCATGGCCAAGCTGCTCCTGGATGGCCCGTAGATCAGCCCCAGAGGCTAACATATGCGTCGCGGCGCTGTGCCGCAGGGCGTGGGGGTTCACCCGCGGCTGTCCGTTCTTGAGGGCGCTGTCCCCGACGATGGTGTGCATGGCCCGCGCAGAGAGCCGACCACCACGGTGATTCAGGAAGAGGGCCTTGCCTTGGGCCGGGAGCTGGGACATCCACGCGCCGAGGGCCTCGGCGGCGGGCGGGCCGAAGGGCACGCGGCGCTCCTTGCGGCCCTTGCCTTTGCGGACGGTGACGAGGAGCTGCCCCAGGTCGATGTCGTCCCGATCCAGGGCCGCGACCTCCCCGACGCGCAGGCCCGCGCCGTACATCAGCTCCAGAAGCGCCCGGTTGCGGTCGTGCAGCCAGCCCTCCTGGATCGGGCCCTCCACGAGCGCGGCGGCGTCCTGCTCGCCGAGGTAACGCGGGGCCTTCACCGGCAGGCGCGGCGTGCGCAGGCGCGCGGCCGGGGAGTCGGCGATCAGGCCCTCGGCGACCATCCACTTAAAGAAGGAGCGCATCGCCGCCACCCTGCGCCGGATGCTCGCGGCGGCGGGCGCGCCCTCGGCGACCGCGGCGAGGTGCTCCCGGAGATCGATCAGCCGCGCGCTCTGGAGATCCCGTCCGCGCTCCTGAAGCCGCGCTTGGAGCGCCGCGAGATCAGCGCCATATGCGCGCAGAGTGTGCTCGCTCGCGCCGCGCTCTGCGCGCAGAACAAGCAGGTAACGGTCCAGAAGCTCACTCATGCAGACTCACTCTCTCAGGGGGCGCGGCCAGGGGCTGGCTTGCTTCCCCGCTTGCGGCATCCTATACGGCGAGCATGATCTTGGGCCGCGCGGCTCACGTCGGAAGATCTACGGAGCATCATGGGCAAGCCCCTCGTCATCGTCGAGTCCCCCGCCAAGGCCCGCACCATCGAGAAGTTCCTCGGCGCGGGCTTTCAGGTCGCCGCGTCCGTGGGACACGTCCGCGATCTCCCCGAGACCGCCGCCGACATCCCCAAAGAGTTCAAAGACAAGAAGTGGGCGCGCACCGCGGTGGACGTCGAGAACGACTTCGCGCCGCTCTACGTGCTCACCGAGCGCGGCCGCGAGCAGGTCAAGACCCTCAAGAAGATGCTCAGCGACGCCGACGCGCTCTATCTGGCGACCGATGAGGATCGTGAGGGGGAGGCCATCGCCTGGCACCTCTTTGAGGTGCTCAAGCCCAAGGTGCCGGTGAAGCGCCTCGTCTTCCACGAGATCACCGACCGCGCCATCAAGGAGGCCCTCGCCTCCCCCCGGGCCCTGAACCTCGACCTCGTGCGCGCCCAGGAGACCCGCAGGATCATCGACCGCCTCTACGGCTACAACGTCTCGCCGGTCCTGTGGAAGAAGATCAAGCCGCGCCTCTCCGCCGGGCGTGTGCAGTCCGTCGCCGTGCGCCTCATCGTCGATCGGGAGCGCAGCCGGATGCGCTTCGTCCCCGGCGCCTGGTGGGATCTCAACGCCACCTTCGACGCCCAGGCCGGGCGCTGGGCGGCGCAGCTCGTCGAGCTGAACGACAAACGTGTGGCGAGCGGCCGCGACTTTGAGCCGACGACCGGCGCGCTCAAGCCCGGCGCCGACCTCGTGCTCCTCAACGCCGAGACCGCCGCGTCCCTGCGTGAGCGCCTGCTCGCGGGCGCCGCCAAGGTGCACAAGGTCCAGCGGAAGCCCTTCACCGAGCGCCCCTACCCGCCCTTCACCACCTCGACGCTCCAGCAGGAGGCCAACCGCAAGTTTAAGTGGCCCGCCCGGCGCACGATGTCCGTGGCCCAGCGCCTCTACGAGACCGGCTGGATCACCTACATGCGTACCGACAGCCTGCACCTGAGCGAGCAGGCCATCAGCGCGGCCCGTGGGCTCATCAAGAGCCAGTTTGGCCCCGATTACGTCCCGAGCCATCCCCGGGTGTACAAGACGAGCGCCAAAGGCGCCCAGGAGGCCCACGAGGCCATCCGCCCGGCGGGCGACGTCTTCCGCAGCGTCACGAGCTGCCGCGCGGAGCTCGGCGACGAGGAGGCGCGGCTCTACGAGCTCATCTGGAAGCGCACCATGGCCTGCCAGATGGAGGACGCCCGGGGCGAGCGCGTCACCGTCGACACGCTCACCACCACCGCCGCCGGGGAGCGCGCGCTGTTCCGCGCCAACGGCCGCACCTTCTCCTTCGCGGGGTATCGCCGGGTCTATGTCGAGGATCTCGACGAGGGCGCCTTTGACCTCAGCGACGCCGACACGCTCCTGCCGCCCCTCAAGGAAGGCGACGCGGCGAAGGCGATCGACGTCGGCGCCGCCCGCCACGAGACCTCCCCGCCCGCCCGGCTCACCGACGCGTCCTTGGTGAAGGAGCTTGAGGCCCTCGGCATCGGCCGCCCGAGCACCTACGCCAGCATCATCGAGACGATCCTCTCCCGGGGCTACGTCTTCAAGAAGGGCACGTCCCTCGTGCCCACCTGGACGGCCTTCGCCGTGACCCAGCTCATGGAGACCCACTTCCAAGAGCTCGTGGACTACACCTTCACCGCGACGATGGAGGACGGCCTCGACTCCATCGCCTTGGGCCAGGAGACCCCGCTCCGCTACTTGTCGTCGTTTTACCACGGGAAAGACGCCAACAAGCCGAGCAGCGGGCTCACCGAGCAGATCAAGGCCGCCGAGGCCGCCGCCGACCCCCGCGTGGTCTGCTCCATCCCGCTGGGCGCGGTGGACGGCGCCCCCGTCGTGGCCCGGGTCGGGCGCTTCGGCCCCTACATCGAGCTCGACGGCAAGACCCGCTCTCTGCCCGACGACCTGCCCCCGGACGAGATGACCGCCGCCGCCGCCGCCGCCTTCGTGCGCAGCGCCCCGGCGGGCCCCACGAAGCTCGGCGACGACCCGGCCACGGGCCTCGCGGTGATGCTCTTCAACGGCCGCTTCGGGCCCTATGTGCAGCTCGGCGAGACCGGCGACGACGACAAGCCCAAGCGCCAGAGCTTGCCCAAAGAGCTCGTCCCGGCCGAGTGCACCCTCGCCGACGCCTTGGCCCTGCTCGCCTTGCCGCGAAACCTCGGCAAGACCGCGGGAGACGACGAGATCCTCGTCTTCAACGGCCGCTTCGGGCCCTTCGTGCGCGCCGGGAAGGAGGTCCGCAACATCCCCACCGGGCTGTCCTTGTTGACCATCACCCGCGAGCAGGCCCTGGAGCTGCTCAGCGCCCCCGCCAGCCGCGCCCGGGGCGCCGCCGCGGCCTCGAACCTGGCCGACCTCGGCGAGGGCCCTGAAGGCCGCCGGGTGGTCGTGAAGAAGGGCCGCTTCGGCGCTTACGTCACCGATGGTGTGGTCAACGCGACGCTCAAGCGGGGCGTCACCGTCGAGGAGCTCTCCCTCGCCGACGCCTTGGCTCTGCTCAACGAGCGCCGGGACGCCGCGCCGAGCGCCAAGCCCCGCGGTCGCGCCACGGCGCGCCGGGCCGCCCCCAAGGCCGCCGCCGCCGCGCCGACCAAGAAGGCCACCACCAAGAAGGCCACCACCAAGAAGGCCGCCGCTGAGGCGCCCGCCGAGACCCCGAAGAAGGCCACGGCGAAGAAGGCCGCCCCTAAGAAGGCCACGGCGACAAAGACCACCGCCAAGAAGGCCGCCGCCCCGAAGAAGGCCGCCAAGAGCGCCACGACCGAGGCCGCCTCGACCGCCGCGCCCAGCGCTGAGGCCACCCCCGCCAAGAAGGCCGCACCCAAGAAGGCCACGGCGAAGAAGGCCGCACCCAAGAAGGCCACGGCGAAGAAGGCGACGGCGAAGAAGGCCGCACCCAAGAAGGCCACGACGACCACGGCCGCCGCCGCCGATGCCCCCGCGGAGGTCACCCCGCCGCCGAAGCCGAAGACGATCACCCGGAAGGCGAGCGCCAAGCCCCCCGCCGACGGCTGAGCCTCAGGAGAACAAGAGCGCCCACTCCCGCTCCAGGAGCTGGCGCTGCGAGTCGCCGAGCTTCGCCTCCTGCTCCATGAGCATCGAGGCGACGAGGCGGCGCACGTCGTCGAGGCTCACCTGGACGTGGGCGGCGCCTTCGGGCACGAGCGCCTTGGAGATGCTCTCCAGGACCTGCTCGAAGAGGACGTCGTCGAGGTGGCCCAGGTCTTGAAGCAGCTCCAAGAAGCCCAAGGCCTCCGGGGTCAGCTCGACGTGTTGGCTGGGCGAGACGGAGCGACGCCGTGGAGGACTTGATTTACGAGAGTGCATAGCGCTGATCGGGTAACCGCACCACCGCGCCCGTCAACTCCAGCTTTGTCAGCAGACCAAGAACCTCACGCAACGGCGCGTCGAGGCGCGCGGCGATCTCGGTCAGGCCCCGGGGCGCGTCGAGGGCGCCGAGCAGGCGCGCGGCGGGATCTTGGCCCACCCGGCGCCAGCCCGCGGTGACCTCCGGCAGCTCCCGCACACAGAGACAGCCCTCGGCGATGAGCAAGAGGCAGCCCGCTGAGGCCGGGGCGTCGATGCGCCCGGGCACCGCCCAGACCTCCCGGCTGAGATCCCTCGCGGCCTTCGCGGTGTGGATCGCCCCGGACAACAAGGAGGCCTCGACCACCACCGTCGCCCGCGCCAAGGCGGCGATGAGGCGGTTTCTCCGCGGGAAGGTGATCTTGGAGGGGGGATCCCGGGGCGGGAGCTCACTCACGAGGCTGCCCCCGCCCCGGAGGATGTCCTCGTGGAGCCGCCGCGCCTCGGGCCCTGACGCCCGGCTGCACAGCCCTTGCCCCAGCACGGCGACGGTGACGCCGCCCTCCTCCAAGGCCCCGCGGTGGGCGCTCTCGTCTACGCCCCGCGCCGCGCCGGAGACCAGGGCCCCGCCGAGGTTCGCCACCTGGGCCCCCAGGCGCCGCGCCACGACCCGCCCATAAGGCGTGCAGGCCCTGGCGCCGACGACGGCGAGGCCCGGCCGATCCCCGATCGGCGCCCCGCGCACACAGACGAGGGCCGGGGGCTGCGCGAGGCTGAGCAAGGCCTCGGGGTAACCCGGCGACCCGATGGTGTAGAAGGGGTCGGGGCTCGGCTCGTCGGGGGCGCTGAGCAGGCGCTCCACGAGCTTGGGGCGAAACCCGGCCGCGACGAGGGCCGCGCCGTCCGCGCTCAAGAACCCCAGCTCCCCGCCGACGGCCTGCAAGAGGACGCGAGGATCCAGTGCGTCCGTCGACCGGGCCAAGGCGGCCCAGCGACCAGGGATGACATAACTCACGGCTGACTCCCGATGACCGGGAGGGGCGACCAGCGCGCGCTCCTTATCCGCGCCCACGCCGACCGACCAGGGCGCAGCGTGCGTCCCCGGACAGCCGTTGACCGCGTGTCACCCCAGCGGGGCGCTCACTCCACGGTCATCGACACCGCGTCACCAACGGCGATGGGCCGGCTCGCGTCCACGATGATGCCCGCGGCGTGATCCTCCTCGACGCGGGTGACGACGACGCGGCCGACGACCTGATCGGGGATCGCGAGATCCTCGTGAGAGGCGCCGAAGTGCTCGTCGCGGTGGTGGATGATGAAGAAGCTGTTCCCGACGCGCAGGCCGTCCGCGCGACCCCGATCGAGGAAGACCGTCTCGCCGGTCGCGGCCAAGGCGTACTCATCCACGCCGCTGCGGGCGATGATCACGCCGTCGAGGTCACCCTTGGGGGCGGTCACCGGGAGCTTCGCCGTCACGGGGTAAGCCGGGCCGACCTTGTCGCCGCGGCGCATCTCGCGGAAGCTCTTCCGCACGACGGCGGAGACCATCTCGTCGGTGGTGTGCACGACGCGGAGCTCGGCGACGACGTGGTAGAGCCGACCGTAACGCAGCTCCTTGGCGTCGGGGTGACGCACCTTCCGGCCCTCGCGGTAGACGGCGACGACGTCACCGCAGGCGACGAGGTCGGGATCGTCCATACGCAGGTAGACCAGATCCCCCTCGGCGAGGTGGGTCGCCGCGGTCTTCGCGTACTGCACCTCACCCCAGAGCTCGATCTCGTCGCTCAGCATCGACGCCGTGGTGTAGGTGGCCGCGGGGTAGCTCGACGTGAAGTTGATGTCGGGGCCACACTCGGGCTCGGCGAGCTCAAAGTCCGCGGCGTCTACGACGTAGCCGTCCTGGGCGCCACCATCGAGCTCAAGGCCCGGCGGGTCGAGGAGCGTGCCCGGACGGAAGACGATGACGTTGCCCGGGTAGATCCAGTGGGGGTTCGTGATGTAGTCGTTGAACGACCACAGCCGGGGCCAGTAGCCCGGATCCCCCATGAAGCGCGACGAGATGTCCCAGAGGGTGTCTCCGGTCTGGATGATGTACCGATCCGGCGTGGAGTCGCTCAGCGCGACCCCGCCCGTGGCCACCACCACACCACCATCCTGGGCCTGTGCGGGGCTCGCGGTCATCAGCAGGGCGGCGGCGAGGGCCGTCCCCAACAGCGTACGCAGCATGGACTCTCCTGGTCGACTACAGCGCGTCAGAGAGAAGTCTGCGCGAGCGCGAGCGCCCTGTCAACCAGGGACGCGCCCGTAGTCGTCCGAGTGCCGCACCACGTCGTCGGGGTGGGCCGTCGAGACCTCGTAGACCTCGCAGTCGGTGATCCCTGTCATCCGGTGCTTTCGGCGCGGCGGGATGTGCCGCACGTCGCCTGGCCGCAGGTGATGGGCCACGAGCGCCCCGGCGTCGTCCTCAAGGTCGAGCAGCATCTCTCCTTGGGTGACGCGGATCGTCTCCTCCTTCACCTCGTGGTGCTGGAGCGAGAGGCGACGACCAGCGAGGATCACGAGCACCTTCCCCAGATAGTCCGGGGTCTCGGCCCAGATCTCCTCATGGCCCCAAGGCTTCTCCACACGGCGCACGGCGACTCCTGAGCGTTTCGCCCTAGCGTACCCGCGTGAGGGTGGCCTCCGCCAGCCCGAGCGTGATCAGCACGCCCGCCTTGGCCTTGCTGGCCTCCTTCTCGTCGGCGTATGGGCCGACCCGCACATGCCAGCGGGTCACGCCGCCGTCCAGGGCGGCCACGGAGAAGGCCTTGAGGCCCGCGGTGGTCGCGGCCTCGACCTTCGCCTTCGCCTCGTCCGCGCTGTCCACCGTGGCGATCTGCAAGGCGTAGCCCGAGGTCGGGGCGCTGGGGATCTCCTCTTGGGGCGGCGCGTCGGCGGCCTCCCCTGGGGCGACGAGCAGCTCCTCACCCTCTCCCGGCGCGGGCGGCGCGGGCAGCGCGACGTTGACCGTCGGCTCGGTGAGCGCCGTGGGGAAGCTGAGCACCCCGGCCTCCGTCGTCGGCGCGTTCTTCGCCGCGGCCTGCTCGACCTTCTCCAGGAGCTCGACCAAGGCGTCGCTCTCGACCTCAGCGGGGATGAGGCCGATGTCTTGGGTGATCACGACGGGCTCGGGGACCTTTCGTTGACCCAGCTCCAGGCCGATGAAGAACGCCAAGATGGCCGTGGAGATGCTCATGATCCCCAACGCCGTGAGCTGGGCGCGGGTGAGCCAGATGGAGTCTTCGCCACGAACGCGAGGAGGAGCGTACATGGGCGGCACTATAACCTGATCCGAGTGTCAGTGTTGGCATGTCAAGTGCAAATGATCGTGCAGAGGACGATGACAACGTCCAGGGCGCGATCAGCCCTCGTGCTCGCTGCGCTCCAGGTCCATGAACCGAGACGCGAAGGGGGTCACCTTCACCTCACGATCCACAAGCTCGGCCTCGGAGTGGGAGACGACGAGCTGGGTCACCTTGTCCAGCTCCGCGCGCAGCACCCCGGCGTCGTTGCCGACGAAGGCCACCCCCAGCACCGCGCGCTGGAGGTTGTCCATGTCTTCGACCTCGGCCACGGCGGCGTTGAACCGGGCCGCGAGGCGATCCCGGAGGCTACGCACGACCTGGCGCTTGTCCTTGAGGCTGCGGGCCCAAGCGACCCGCAGCACAAACCTCGCCGTAGCGACCTGCATCTGCTCGTGGGACATCGCCGACCCTCGTCAGATCGGCGCGACCATCTCGACCGTGAAGGACTCGAGCTCGTCGCCCTGCTTGATGTCGGTGAAGCCGTCCAAGGCGAGACCACACTCGTAGCCCTTCTCCACCTCGCGGACGTCGTCCTTGAAGCGGCGGAGCGAGGCGAGGCGGCCCTCCCAGATGACCACGCTGTCGCGGGTGAGGCGAACGGAGTGGGACCGGGCGATCTTGCCGTCGAGGACAAAACAGCCCGCGACGTTGCCGACCTTGGGGATGCTGAACACCTCGCGGATGGCGACGTGGCCCTGGACCTTCTCCTCCTTGATCGGGGCGAGCATGCCGCCGAGCGCCTTCTTGATGTCGTCGAGGACATCGTAGATGACGCGGTAGGAGCGGACCTCGACACCCTTCTCTTCAGCGGCGCGCCGGGCCTTGGCGTCGGGGCGCACGTTGAAGCCGATGACGATGGCGCCGTAGGTGCCCGCCAAGGTGACGTCGGACTCGCTGACCGCGCCGACGCCGATGTGGAGGATGTTGACCTCGGTGCCCGCGACCTTCACGCCGCCGACAGCGCCCTTGAGGGCCTCCATCGAGCCCTGCACGTCGCCCTTGATGACGAGGTTGAGCTTCTTGATCTCGGACTCTTGCTGGTTCGAGAAGAGATCCTGCAGGGTGACCTTCTGGCGCTGGCCGGGCTCGCTCGCGCGGCGAGCGGACTCGGCGCGGTGGTCGGCCAAGGTGCGCGCGTCCTTCTCCGAGGCCACGACGATGAAGGTGTCGCCGGGCTGCGGCGGCGTCTCCAGGCCGATGATCTCAACCGGGGTGGACGGGCCCGCGGTCTTGAGGCGCTTGCCGACGAAGTCGGTCATGGCGCGGATCTTGCCGAAGGTGCTGCCGAGGACGAGGGGGTCGCCCTGCTTGAGCGTGCCGGTCTTGACGAGCAAGGTCGCCACGGCGCCGCGGCCGGTCTCGAGCTTGGACTCAAGCACGATGCCCTCGGCGTTGCGGTCGGGGTCGCCCTTGATGTCTTCCATCTCGGCGACGAGCAGCACGGCGTCGAGGAGATCGTCGATGCCCGTGCCCTTGAGCGCGGAGACGTTCACCATCAAGGTCTCGCCGCCGTACTCTTCAGGGACGAGGCCATACTCCATGAGCTTGGTGCGGATGTTCTCCGGCTTCACGCCGGGCTTGTCGCACTTGTTCACGGCGACCACGATGGGGACCTTCGCGGCCTTGGCGTGGTTGATCGACTCGACGGTCTGGGGCATCACGCCGTCGTCGGCGGCGACGACGAGGATGACGATGTCCGTGGCCTGGGCGCCGCGGGCGCGCATCTCGGTGAAGGCGGTGTGGCCGGGGGTGTCGATGAAGGTCACCCACTCCTGACCGCGCTTGACCTGGTACGCGCCGATGTGCTGGGTGATGCCGCCCGCCTCGCCGGAGGCGACCTTGGTCTTGCGGATGGCGTCGAGCAGGGTCGTCTTGCCGTGGTCGACGTGGCCCATGACCGTGACGACCGGCGGCCGCTTGACCGCGTTCACGTCGGCCTGCTGCACGTCCTCAAGCACCTCGGCCTCGTTGAAGCCGACGTTGACGATCTCGTACTCAAACTCCTGGGCGACCAGGGTAGCGGTGTCGAGGTCGAGCTGCTCGTTGACCGTGGCCTGCACACCCATCCCCAAGAGGACCTTGATCACCTCGGGGGCGCGCACGCCGAGCTCGTGGGAGAGCTGGCGAACGGAGACGGTGTTGTCGATCTGAATCTTGCGCTTCTGAGCCTTGGGCTTGGGGCTCATGAGGCGGTTGTTGATCGCCCCCTTCTTCGGACGCTTACGCTGGAGCTTCGCGTCCATGCCGTCGAGGGCCTCGACACGACCGCGCTTGCGGTTGCGGCGGCTCTCCTCTTCAGCGCCGCCGACCTGGCCGGGGCCGGGAGGCCCGCCAAAGTTGCCGGGCTGCTGCTGCATTCCGCCGCGCTGGTCGGGGCGGGGGCCGCGGTTGTCACCCTGCTGCGCCGGAGCGCCGGGGGTGGGCACACGCTGGCCGGGGCCACGATCGTTCGGACCCCGATCGTTCGGGCCACGGTCGTTCGGGCCGCGGTGAGGCGGCGCCGCACGGCGCGCGGCGCCGGGGTCGTT